>DASZLD010000226.1:0-5461 GCA_035552655.1 Acidimicrobiales bacterium | reverse complement strand
TGCCCACGGATCGCGACGCTAACAGCGGTTTTGGGCGTAGAGGTCGGGAGGGTGCGCCGGTAGGCTGTTCGGGATGGCCGATACCAATGGAACAGACGGAACCGGGGGCTCGAACGGGCGTAGCCCGATCAGTGGAAGCGGCGCGTTCGGGCCCAATGCCTGGCTGGTAGAGGACATGTACGACCGGTTCCGGGCCGATCCCACCTCGGTCTCGGACTCCTGGCGCGAGTTCTTCACCGACTACAGGCCGGTCACCGGTGCCCCCACCGGGCAGATCCCCGCGGTGACGGCCACCGCAGTTGCTCCGGTCACCGCCCCGGCTCAGCCGAAGGAGGCACCCACCCAGAACGGTGCCGCCACCGGAGGAGGAACCCCGGAGACGAGCGCATCCTCCGACGAGCCGGCCACCCCCCTGCGCGGTGCCGCCGGCCGCATCGTGGTCAACATGGAGGCCTCCCTGGGTGTGCCCACCGCCACCAGCGTCCGCTCGGTCCCGGCCAAGCTGCTCGAGGTCAATCGGACGGTCATGAACAACCAGCTGTCCCGCACCATGGGCGGCAAGGTCAGCTTCACCCACCTGATCGGCTACGCCGTGATCAAGGGTCTTCAGGCGGTGCCGTCGATGAACGCGGCTTTCGTCGCCGATGCCGATGGGAAGGGCACTCCCGGGGTGATCCGTCATGCCCGGGTCGGCCTGGGACTGGCCGTGGACGTGGAGAAGCGAGACGGCCGGACCCTGCTGGTCCCGTGCATCCGCGACGCCGACCTGCTCGATTTCCGGGCCTTCGTGGGCGCCTACGAGGACCTGGTGCGCAAGGTCCACACCAACAAGATCGCCCCCGACGACTTCGCCGGGACCACGGTCACCCTGACCAACCCGGGCACCCTGGGGACGGTGCAGTCGGTGCCTCGGCTCATGCCCGGCCAAGGGGTGATCGTGGGCGTGGGTGCCCTCGGGCTGCCGGCCGGCTTCGAGGCGGCCGACCCGCGGGCCCTGGCTGATATGGGCGTGGGCAAATCGGTCACCCTGACCTCGACCTACGACCATCGGATCATCCAAGGGGCCGAGTCGGGCCTGTTCCTGGCCCATGTGGCCGAGTGCCTGCTCGGACAGCACGACTTCTATGACGAGGTCTTCGCCGCCCTGGAGATCCCCTACGAGCCCGTCCGGTGGCACCGGGACACCAATCACAACGACGGGGCCGAGGCCATCCACGATCGCCTGGTCAAACAGGTGCACGTTCAGAACCTGATCAATCTGTACCGGGTGCGGGGGCACCTGATCGCCCATCTCGACCCGCTCGACGCCGAGAAGCCCGAGCTCCACCCCGAGCTGGACCCGCTCAACTACGGCCTGACCATCTGGGACCTGCCCCGGGAGTTCGTGGCCGACGGGCTGGCCGGCCAGTCGGTGGCCACCCTGGACGAGATCCTGCACATCCTGCGCGACGCCTACTGCCGCACGCTGGGCATCGAGTACATGCACATCCAGGATCTGGAGCAAAAGCGCTGGATTCAACAGCACGTGGAGGGCGTCCCCGCCACCCTGGCCCCCGACGAGCAGCGCCACATCCTCGACCGGCTCAATGCGGCCGAGGTGTTCGAGCGCTTCCTCCATTCCCGCTACGTCGGGCAGAAGCGGTTCGGACTGGAGGGGGCCGAGTCGGCCATCGTGCTGCTCGACACCATCTTGGACGAGGCGGTCACCGAGGGTCTGACCGGCTCGGTCATGGGCATGGCCCATCGTGGCCGGCTGAACGTGCTGGCCAACATCGTGGGCAAGTCTTACGGCGAGATCTTCGAGGAGTTCGAGGGGAACCTGGACCCCGAGTCGGTGCAAGGTTCGGGCGACGTCAAGTACCACAAGGGGGCCTCGGGCACCTTCACCGCCCGCTCGGGGGGAACCATCCCCATTTCCATGTCCTCCAATCCCTCCCACCTCGAGGCGGTCGACCCCGTGGTGGTGGGCATGGTCCGGGCCAAGCAGGACGGGCTGAACTTCGGCGGCGGCGGCGGCGGTGGCGGTGGTGGTGGCGGTCATCCCGGCTCGCCCTTCCCGGTCCTACCCATCCTGCTGCACGGCGACGCCGCCTTCGCCGGCCAGGGCGTGGTGGCCGAGACCCTCAACCTGTCCCAGCTCCCCGGCTACCGCACGGGCGGGACGGTGCACATCGTCATCAACAACCAGCTGGGCTTCACCACTGCTCCCGAGGCGGCGCGGAGCTCGGTGTACCCGACCGACGTGGCCAAGATGGTCCAGGCCCCGATCTTCCATGTGAACGGCGACGACCCCGAGGCCTGTGTGCGGGCGGCCCGGCTGGCCTTCGGCTTCCGCCAGGCCTTCCACAAGGACGTGGTCATCGACATGGTCTGCTACCGGCGCCACGGCCACAACGAGGGTGACGACCCCAGCTACACCCAGCCGCTGATGTATGCCCTGATCGAGGCCAAGCGATCGGTCCGCAAGCTCTACACCGAGTCGCTGGTGCGCCGGGGCGACATCACCCTGGACGAGGCCGAGCAGGCCCTCGACGACTTCTCCGCCCGCTTGCAGAGCGCGCTGGACGAGACCCGGGCGGCGGCCGAGACGGGCGCCGATGTGCAGCCGGCTCTGCCCAAGTTCATCCAGCCCGATATCCAGATCCCCTCGATCGAGACCGGCATCGACACCTCGGTGGTCATGGAGCTGGCCCACGCCGTTCGCTCGGTTCCCGAGGGTTTTGTCATGCACCCCAAGCTGGCCCGTCAGTTCGAGCAGCGGGACAAGGTGGTGGCCGACGGCGAGATCGACTGGGCCCTGGGTGAGTCGCTGGCCTTCGGCTCCCTGCTGCTGGAGGGGACCAACGTCCGCCTCACCGGTCAGGACACTCGACGAGGCACGTTCTCGCAGCGTCATGCCGTCCTGGTCGACAACGCCACCGGGGCCGAGTGGCTGCCGCTGGCCCAGCTGGGCGGCGTGGCTGGGTCGTCGGTCGCGGCCGCACCTGGGGCTGGCGCTGGGGTTGATGGGGCCGGCCGGGTCGGCCACCTCACCATCAAGGACTCGCTCCTGTCCGAGTACGCCGCCGTCGGCTTCGAGTACGGCTACTCGGTCGAGGCCCAGAACGACCTGGTGGCCTGGGAGGCACAGTTCGGCGACTTCTGGAACGGCGCCGAGATCATCGTGGACAACTTCCTGGTGGCGGCGGAGGACAAGTGGGGCCAGCACTCCGGTCTGGTGTTGCTCCTGCCCCACGGCTACGAGGGTCAGGGCCCCGAGCACTCCTCGGCCCGCATCGAGCGGTTCCTCACCCTGTGCGCACGAGGCAACCTGCGGGTGACCGAGCCGACCACGGCAGCCCAGTACTTCCATCTGCTCCGGGCCCAGGTGAAGACCCCGGCCCGCAAGCCGTTGGTGGTGTTCACACCCAAGTCGCTGCTGCGGGCCCGAACCGCCCGTTCGCCCATCCAGGCCTTCACCACCGGCACATTCGCCGCGGTGCTCGACGACCCGGCCGCAGCCCAGGAGGGATTCGATCCCGATCGGGTGGCCCGGGTGGTGCTGTGCACCGGCAAGGTGGCCTACGACGCTCTAGCCCGCCGGGACGAGCTCGGCGACGCCGGCGCTTCGGTGGTCGTGGCCCGGGTGGAGCAGCTCTATCCGTGGCCCGCCGATCAGATCACCGCCCTCTTGGACCGGTACACCAACGCCAGGGAGGTGGTGTGGTTGCAGGAGGAGCCGGAGAACATGGGTGCGTGGGGCTTCGTCCACATGCGCCTGCATAAGTTGATCCGGGAGAGCCATACGCTCCGCCACGTGAGCCGGGCCGAGTCGGCCAGCCCGGCGTCGGGGAGCGCGGCCCTGCACCACCTGGAACAGGAAGATCTCCTGACTCGCTCCATCGGCTGACGGTCGGTTGCGACTGTTGGCTGACGGTGCGTTGAGGGTCGGTTGATGGTGGGTTGATGGTGGGTTGTGATTGGCGTCGGTATCGGGGCCTGACGGTGCAGGATCACCGGGAGGCCGGATTCCAGGTGCTTGACTAGGGCCGATCATGCCCAACGACCCTGCGCCGAACCGACGAATCGTCGTCGACGGATCCAACCTTGCCACCGAAGGCCGGAGTTTGCCCAGCTTGGCTCAGCTCGAAGAGGCCATTCAGGCCTTCCTGGAGGAATTCCCGGGCTTCCGAAATGCCGACGTGATCGTGGTGGTGGACGCCTCGTTCGGCCACCGGATCGACGAATCGGAGCGTGCGGCATTCGAGGATGCCCTGGCCCATGGCGAGATGGTGACCCCGCCAGCCGGCGCTATCGGCCGGGGCGATGCGTTCATCCTGCGCATCGCCGAAAAAGCGGGCGCGCTGGTGTTGTCGAACGACTCATTCCAGGAGTTTCATGCTGAACGGCCCTGGCTGTTCGAGCCCGGCCGCCTGATCGGTGGGAAGCCGATTCCCGGCGTCGGATGGATCTTCACCCCGCGCACACCGGTGCGGGGGGCAGTGAGCCGGGCCACCACCAGTCGAGCCAAGAAGGCTGCAGTGGCGGAGGACGACGCCACGTCCACGTCGAGCCAGGGAGGCCGGACGGCCGGTCGGACGACGAAGGCCGGCGGAAGCACGAAGAAGTCGGGGGGTCGCCGACGGGGGAAGGCGAGCGAGACGGCGCCCGATGCCGAGACGGACGAGTGGGGCGAAGGGGTCTCGACCGGAACCGCGGACACCGGTGGCGCAGGTGGTGCCGCGGGCGCCGGCGATGTCGCTGGCGCCGGTGATTCCGCAGACCCCGGCGACGAAGCGCCGAAGAAGGCCAGGAGCACGGCCAAGAAGACGGGAGGGAGGGCGAAGAAAGCCGCTGCCGTCGACAAGGTTGGTGCTCCCATCAAGGCTGGTGCACCCACCAAGGCCGCGGCCAAAGCAGCCAAGTCGGCCAAAGCCACCAAGGCCGCAGCCAAGACGGCTAAGACGACCAAAGCACCCAAGTCGACGGCCGGGACGTCGGGAGCGGCAGGGGCGTCCAAAGCGGTGAAGGCGACGGCCAAAGCGGCCAAGGGGACGGCTTCCAAAGGGCGTGGCGGGGCCAAGGCTGCTGTCCACGAGGTGCCCGACGAGGAAAGCGGACCCATCGGCCCCGGCAAACGACCGGGGCGACGGGCCAAGAAGTCGGCCGCTCGAGCGGAGATGGCCCAAGCGGGCACGGGCGACGAGGCGCCGCTCCCGGCGCTCAACGAGCCCATGACCTTTCTCACCTTCGTGGCCAACCATCCGATCGGGAGCAGGTTCAAGGGCACCGTGGCCTCCTATACCTCTCACGGCGCTCACATCGATGTCGACGGCATGAAGGCGCATGTGCCCCTGAGCCTTCTCGGCCGTCCCGCTCCGGGCAAGGCTAGGGACGTGCTGTCCAAAGGCGAGACCCGAGACTTCGTCCTGGTGTCCCTGGATGCGCCTCGTCGGCGTGCCGAGGTTGCCCTACCCGAGTT
>DASZLD010000225.1:0-12347 GCA_035552655.1 Acidimicrobiales bacterium | reverse complement strand
CTGAGGGCAGGGATCGTACGGGTTCTGCCGTTGATCGGACGGATCGCTTTGGCTGGTCTGGGCTTGACGGTTCGACTGGCCTTGGCTGTTTGTTTCGACTGGCCTGGGCCTGACCGAAAGTCGAACGCAATGTCGAATTGGCGCCAGCATCGCCGGGTGAGCTCGACGGTGACGTGGTCGGCCTCGGTATGGAGGGTGCCGGTGGTGTCGATGAACTTGCCGTAGAGGCGCTCGGGGGTCATATCTCGTAGCGCTTGAGGCTGCGGAAGGTCGGGATCCCGTCGACGAGGGGCGACCAGGGCCACTTCATCCGCCGCCTGGGCCAGCGCGGCGGCATGCAGGAGATCCCGGTGACACGACACCGATAGGCAACGCGCAGTACCATACCCCTTCACTATCCATGAACCGGCGCACAGGGACGATCCGGAGGTCCCGGCGCAGCTGGGATTAGGGGGGACGGCCATGAGAACAGCCCGAATGGCCGCTCACCGCAGGCGGCATTCCAAATTGCTGGGCCCTCTCACCATCGGCGCCGCCGCACTCACGCTGGTCACGTCGGTCACGGTCGTGGCGATCCCGGTCGCGCAAGCGGCCACTAGTACGACGGGTGCCTCCTCTGCCACCAGCACATCGACCCCTCCTGACACCGGCTCGACTCCGCCCGACCAGGCATCGGAGCCCGACATCACTTCCCAGGTACAAGGCGACGTCACACAGGTCGACGGCCTGGCGGCCACCGTCAACGGGTGGGGACTGTCATGCGATGCAGCCGGTGCCCTCGATCTCCAACTGGCCTTTGTGGCCGACGCCCTGAACCAGGGCAACGTGGTCGGTGCTCAGACACTGCTCCAGGCCTTCACGTCCAACGTGAACGACCAGGGACAAGAGGGCCTGCTGTCGGGCAGTGAGGTCGCCCAGTTCGACACCAGCGAAGCAGCCGATCTGAGCGCGATCCCTGACGGGGGCTATTTCGCCCACGAGTTCGCTCCCACCACCTCGGTGTCGGTCACCAACGAGGCCGGGTGCCCGGCCACCTCGTCATTGGAGTCGCTGTCCAGCCCTGGCGCGGTCAGCAGCGTCTGGGACATCATCCGGTTGCTGCTGCAAGGCGCCCTCCACGAGGTGCCTGTAGTCGGCGGCGTCCTGGCTGCGCTGGTCGAGATCCTGTGGCCGGGCTCCGAGAGCGACAACAACGTCACCTGGGACAAGATGCGAGAGTACGTCGAGCACGCGGTCAACCAGGCAGTAGACGAGAAGACGAAGGCCGATCTGGAAGCGGACCTCCGCGGACTCGACAGCGTGCTGCACAACTACACCGTGGCCGTGTCCGTCCCGAAGCCCTGGACCGAGGCAGACAAGAACTACATCGAGACCCAGTACGTCAGCTCACTCAACGCGTTGGAACACGATGCCCCGGCGTTCGAGCCGGCAACTCGACCGTACCTGGTGCTGGCCGAGTATGCCCAGTTGCACAACATGCTCTTTGCCCAGTTGA
Source organism: Acidimicrobiales bacterium (assembly GCA_035552655.1). GTDB lineage: Bacteria > Actinomycetota > Acidimicrobiia > Acidimicrobiales > RAAP-2 > DASXMT01. The sequence continues at coordinate 10,852 of DASZLD010000225.1, read as the reverse complement.
AGGACGGGATCGTCAACGGGGCCACGTTCAACCTCCCGGCCGCAGCCGTCGCCGACTACAAGGTCCAGATCGCGTCAAGGATCTCGGACGCCACCAAGTACGTCCCCCCACAGATGGACGCAGCCCACAAGGCGCTTCCCATCCCGGCAAATGGGCCCCACAAGAACATCGAGATCTATAACAGCAATGCCATTTTGTCGGACGCCCTGGTTCCTGCCGTTTCCGACGAGCAGTTCTACTGGCCCTACATGGACCCGGTGAAGTATCCCAACCCGATCAATCCGGTGAATACTCGGGTGCTCTACACCCCGTCCTACGGGCTCATACCCGATGCCAATTTGCCCAAGTTCAACGGAGAGGGAAAGAAGCCGATCGTCCACATCTCCGTCTGGGGGTTCGACCGGATCGATGCCATGCAGCTGACATACGGGTCGGGGTCGCAACCCGATCCCCGCATGGGCGACGAGCAACACTGCACCGCTGTCAACCAATGCACAGGCGGCACCCTGGACCCACCGCACGGAGGTTCCTTCCAAGCCGCTGAGGTGCCCGATGGCTACGGCTACATCACGTCGGTATCCGGGTCGTCAGGTGACGTGCCCGAGGCGGTCCGCTTCGTCTTCACCAAGAACGGCAAGACGTTCGATACCGGCCAGATCGGTAGCCAGACGGCGAAACAGAACTTCAGCATTTCGTTCCCCAACGAGGTGGCGGGTTACGTCCTCATTCCCGGCGTGGCACCGTCTCCGTATGGTTCGGCCAACGGCATGATCTTCGGCTTCCGCTTCGCTGACAGCTACGGCAGCTGACCGCCGCAACACGATGGTGAGGAGGGTCTTCGGCCCTGGCGGCACCCCAGCTGGACGACCTGGGCATGTTGCGCCAGCACATTGGCAGCCAGGGGATCGGCGATTCAGTCCTCTAGGACGACGGCGAGCAGACCGAGCCGGCACTTTTAAATCTGATCCGCCGCCCTGGCCTACTGATCGGCAGCCGCCGGGACGCTGAGCGGCAACTCGTCAACGACGTCGCCGGCGATACCAGAATGTTCCACGACGGCGCCGACCGACGAGTCTGACCTGTCCCGCCGGAGCAGCACGGTGGACAGGAGTAGGGCCACGGCCACAGAAGAGGCGGCCACCACGAAGGCGAGGTTGTACCCGCTCCAGAGAGCGTCCTTGGTCGTATGCCCGGCGGCCAGCTGTGACCTGGTTTGGTCTTCCGAGATGGTGCCGAGCACGGCCACGCCGATGGCTGCCGCCACCTGCTGGAAGACGTTGACCACGCCCGAGCCCAGCCCGGCGTCCTTGGGCTCCACACCGGCTAACGCGATGGTGATCAGTGGCGTGAACAGCATGGCTGCGCCCAACCCGATGAGGAGGAATGCGACCATCAGCAGCGGGAAGTAATGGGTGTGCTGTCCGGCCAGCGAGAACAGAACTAGGGCCACCATGACCAGGAAGATCCCCATCACGGCCGTCCGCTTTGCCCCGAAGCGACCCATGATCCGTGCGGTGAGACCGAGCGACAGGACCAGCACGACCAGCGTCTGCGGCAAGAAAGCCAGCCCCGTCTGCAGGGTCGTATAGCCCAGGATGTGCTGAAGGTAGAGCGCCCCGATGAAGAAGATCGAGTACAAGCCGACCACAACCAGGGTACGGACAATGCTCGAGCCCACCAGTCCTGGCGACCTGAATATGCGCAGGGGCATGAGCGGATCGGCAGCCCGCCGTTCCCACCACACGAAGGCAGCCAGGACGGCGATCGATCCGGCCGCGAATCCCAACGTGTGGGCTGAGCCCCATCCGTAGTCGACCGAGGTGACGATGGCGTAGACCAAGCCGAGCATGCCGAGGGTGCTGAGCACGGCGCCGGCGATGTCGACCCCTCGCCCGAAGCCCAGGCCGTTGTTCTCGTCGATGAGCCAATAGCCGGCCAGCAGCGTCACCACGCCGATGGGGATGTTGATGAAGAAGATCCAGTGCCAGCTGAGGGCCTGAGTCAGCACACCACCGACCAGCAGACCCACGGCGCCACCGCCCACGGCCACGAAAACGTAGGCACTCATGGCCTTTGCCCGCTCGATGGCTATGGGGAACTCGGTCACGATGATGGCCAGGATCACCGAGGAGGAGAGCGCCGCGCCCAGCCCCTGGACGAAGCGGGCGCCGATGAGCATTCCCTGGGAGCTCGAGGCCCCGCACACGGCCGATGACACCGTGAACAGGGCTACGCCGGCCATGAACACGCGCTTGCGGCCGATCAGATCGCCCAGCCGCCCGGCCAAGAGGAGCGTGCCCCCGAAGGTGATCAGGTAGGCGTCGATCACCCACGACAAGCTGGCCTGGCTGAAGTGCAGATCATGTTGGATTGTGGGCAGGGCCACGTTCACGATGGTCTGGTCCAGCGCGTTCATGAGCATGGCGAAACAGACGACGACAAGCGCGATCCAGCGCCGTCGTTCGCCTGCCATGGCCCTGCGTATTGCCAGTTTCACGGGCCTCCTCAGCGGAAACGCTGGACGCGAAGCTCAATTCCGGGTGACAATGAGCTCATCAGTCTTATATAATCCTGAAATCAGGATGATCTGAGATAGATGATTATCGAGCCACCAAGAGGATCTGTCAAATGAGCACCAGCGAGCCGACACCAGGAGCCTCTGTCCTCGTGACCAGGTTGGCGCGGCTGGTGTACCGGCGCAGCCCCGAGGCCGTACTGGGCATGTCCCTTAAGGGATTTGCCATCCTGAGCCACCTTCGGGAGGTCGAGAGCACCTCCCAGCAGGCCCTCGGCGACATGCTCTGTGTCGACGCCAACACATTGGTCCTGTTGCTGAACGAGCTCGAGGCTGCGGGCCACGCCATCCGCGAGCGCGATCCGTCGGATCGTCGTCGCCACATTGTGCAGCTGACCGCCTCCGGTCGGGTGGCGGTTCGCAAGGCCGAGCACGGCATGGAGAGCGTGGAGGACGAGGTCTTCGGCGCCCTCAGCGACGAGGAGCGCGCCACGCTGCGCGGATTGCTGGCCAAGACGCTCGAGGGCGTGCCGTCCGGAGTCGAGTCGGCGACTCGCCCGGATTCCGCTCTGACGTCGAGCGCGGCCCGCACCTGAGGTCCAGGCCCTCTCGGAGCCAACCCTTCCAGTCGTTTGGTCAGTTGATCCGACCGGCTGGCGTCCTTACAATTAGGGATACGCAAACATAGGGAGGGTTTCCCAATGGACAGCGCGGCCAAGGTCACTTCGAGAGGCCAAGTAACAGTACCCAAGACGATCCGAGACGCTCTCGGGATCAAGGACGGTGATCAGGTCGTCTTCCACGTCGAAGGCGGCCAGGCTGTACTGGCCCGAACGCCGGAGGGTTTCGACCCGGCTCAGATGGTCGAAGCTCCCGACGCACAATGCAATGCGGAATGGGACGACGTGGTTTGCACGACCCGAGCGGCTCGAGCCGCCATGGGTCGATAAGCATTCGACGATATTGAGCATCGCCCTTGGGGTCATCTGCGGGATACGGGGATTCACTTCGAGTACGGGCTGATCTGGGCCTCGGTGGGTAAGGTCGGTCCCATGCACCGAGAGCCGAGAGATTCCACCTCGTACGGCCATCATCGTCGGCCCATGACACGGCGAAGCGGTCGATGAACACGACCGAGGTGGTCGTCGACGGATTGGCCTTTCCCGAGTGCCCGCGCTGGCGCCCCGACGGGCTCTGGTTCTCGGACCAACACGGCGGGCAGATCTTTCGCATCAGACCGGGCGGTGAGGCAGAAGTGATGGCCCAGATCCCCGGGGGGCCCTCAGGCCTCGGATGGACGCCTGATGGCACCCTATTGGCCGTCTCCATGCACGAGAAGAAACTGTTCGCAGTGGTGTTGGCCGATCCTGATCCTGATTCGGGCTCGGCACCGATCGGTGAAGGTGCTGCGCTCACCGTGGTGTCCGACCTCGGGCCGTATCATCCCGGGCTCAGTAACGACATGGTCGTTGATGCCTCGGGGCGGTGCTACATCGGCAACATTGGCTATGACATCTACGGAGGCGAGGAACGGCGAACGACGGTCCTGGTGCTGGTGGATCCGACCATCGGCCGCGGCCGAGACGACGCCGGTGCGTCCGGCTACGACCGGCCACTGGTCGAGCCGCAGGTGGTGGCGGACGATCTGATGGTTCCCAACGGGACGGTCATTACGCCGGCGGGGGACCGGATGATCATCGCCGAGTCCCTGGCCCAGCGGCTGACCTCCTTCCGTATCGCCGCCGACGGAAGCCTCAGTGATCGACAGGTGTTCGCCGACTTGGGTGAGGAGACCCCGGACGGGATATGCCTCGACGACGATGGCGGCATCTGGTTCGCATCGGTGAACGAGCATCAGGTGGTCCGGGTCGAGGAGGGGGGCAGGGTGACTGACAGGATCGCCACCAGCGGTCGCCGGGCGATCGCCTGCATGCTGGGCGGCGATGACCGTCGGGATCTCTACGTCTGCGCCACCAGGACCCTCGATCCCAACAAGTCCCGAGAGATCCTTGGCGGGTCGATCGAAGTCTGTCGGGTCGATGTGCCGGGAGCTGGGTTGCCGTAGCACGGCGGCGAACGAAGAGAAGAGCGGGGGCGAGGGAAGTGGCGAGTAACGGAAGCGACGAGAGTTGGAAGCGCACTGCGAACCGGGAAGCGGGCGAGAGGTGACCGGTAACAGCACCGAAGGAGCACCGAGGGCGTGGCCCCCGACCACAACGTCGGAGGACCTTCTCTTTGTCTCAGGCCAGCTGGCGCTCGACGACCATGGCAACTTGGTAGGCCCCGGCCAATGGGATGTGCAGGCCAGGCAGTGCCTGCAAAGGATCGAGCGCGAACTCCACCAGCATGGAGCGGGCATGGAGGACGTGGTCCGTCTGACCTGTTACCTGGTCGACGCGGCCGGCTATCCCGCCTACGCCCAGGCCCGACTGGAGCTGTATCCGGACCTGCAGGCGGCCGGTACCTCTGTCGTAGTGGCCGGCCTCCTGGTCGAGGGTGCACTATTGGAAGTAGAGGCAACCGCCGTGCGACCCGGGCAATGATCCCGAGCGGCCGGTCGACCATAGGGGAGGACCCATGACAGTTTCAGAGGCGTCGGACGTGATCCACAGTCGGCTGGCCGAACGGGTGCGCACCGCTCCCGCCCCCTTCTTCCCCGATCCGTCGGTCCCCGTCCGCTTCAACTTCGATCAGGGGATCCCCGCACCGGAGTCCTATCCGGTCGACGACTTGGCCGACTACGCAGCGAAGGCCATCAGGAATGGCGGGATCGCCGCCTGCGAGTACGCCGCTGGAGGCATGGAGGAGATGGGGAAGGGCTACATCGGTCTGCGCGAGGTGCTGGCCGATCGTCTGTCCCGTCGCGAGGGGCAGACCTTCAATCGCCAGAACGTGCTCCTGGCCAACGGCTCGTCGAACGCGCTCTCGCTGTGCGCCGCCGCTCTGCTCGACCCGGGCGACGGGGTCATCGTCGAGTCTCTGTCGTATCCCTTCATGTTGAAGTACCTCGCCGGCCGCGGGGCCGACGTCCGGACCGTTCCTCTCGATGACGACGGCATGGACATCGACGCGGTGGAGGCACAGCTGGAGGCGTTCCGGGCCGAGGGGGTCACACCCAAGCTCATCTACACCATCGCCACCTTCCAGGTCCCGACGGGCACCGTCTTGTCCTTGGCCCGTCGGGAGCGACTGGTCCAGCTGGCCGCGGAGTGGAACGTCTTCGTGGTCGAGGACAACTGCTATTACGACATGTACCTCGACACTCCGCCCCCGCCCACGCTCCTCAGCCTCGACCGCTCCGGGCTGGTGATCCAGACCGACAGCTTCAGCAAGGTCCTGGCCCCCGGCCTCCGCGTCGGGTACGCCACCGCCCACGAAACGATCATCGAGGCCCTAGCCACCGTGCGCGAGGACCACGGTGTGAACCACATGCTTCCCCGCCTGCTCGAGGCCTACATCAACGACGGGATGCTCGAGCCCCACATCGTCCGGGCTCGTTCTATCAACCGGTCGAAGCGAGACGCAGCGCTGGCCGCCTTGAACGAGCACTGCACCCCTTGGGTGTCCTTCCGGGTACCCAACGGCGGCATCTACTTCTGGCTCGAGATCTCGCCTGACATCAACTTGAAACAGGTCAGCGCCCACATGGAAGCCGGGGGCGTGGCCTGCCGGCCCGGGGAGCGGTTCACCGGGGACGCCAGCGGTCGCCAGTTCCTGCGGATGGCTTTCCTGCCCGTGCCCGAAGAGGAGCTGGTGTACGGCGTGGAGGCCATGGGCCGGGCCCTGAAGGCCAGCGCGGCCTGACCGGCTGGCGCGCTCTGGAGGCCGGCGCGAATCGAAGCCGGAACGACGGAGGCGCAAGCGCTATGGCCGCCGTCCGGACCATGCCGCCAGCACTTCGATCAACGGACGATCGTCGTCGATGGCCACGGCAGGATCGAACGGCACACCCGGAGGTCGGGTCGGCGGCAGGATGCGTTGGTAGGCGACCAACGCGGCGGCCACGGTGCCGTCGTCCCACTCGGGTCGCTGGTCGGTGGCGGTGGCCAGGTCCCAGGTGTGGATGGTGACCTCACCGGTATAGACGGCGATTGCCGCGGCTCCGGAAAGCTGGCCGAAGGGCACCACCATGGTGCGCTCGAGGACGTCGGGTTCCGACCAGGCTGTCAATACCTCGCGTGCGGCTTGATTCCATGTCTCGGACCACTCGGTGTCGCCGATGCCGGAAGTCACAGGGACGCTGGAGATATCCTCGCCTCGTCCGATGGCACCCACCCGCCGAAGGACGAAGACGAGGTGACCGAGCAAGTCCCGAACGGTGAAGTCTGTGCATGGGGTGGGCCTGTCCAGCTGGCTGGGGGCGACGTTGGCGATGGCCGTTCCGCCCAGGGCCACCGCGGTGGCGAAACCGCGCCTGGGGTCACCGTTGCTCAGGGCGTCGTCCGTCGGAGATGGTTGGGAAGTGGTCTGTGTCATGCCCCCATCGTCTGCGCGTGAACCGGACACCCTGTGGCCAGTTTGCCCGCCAGACTCAGATTCGCTTGCGTTGGCGTCGCCCTGGTCAGGAGAGGCGACCGTAGACGGCACGGGCCCAGATCTCGAAGACGGTGGTCCTGACCGTCTCCACGTCAGTCCGGGGTCCTCGACCCATGGTCTCGGCCAGGTATCGCTCGCACATCCACACCAGGGCTCGCGCCGTCTCGGTGGGGTCTCGGACGGGGCTCGCTCCCGATGCGACATCGATGACGATGCGGGCGGACACGGTCTCGATGAATCCGCCGGCCACCTGGTGGTAGACGGCATCGATGTCTGCGTCCTGGGCTGCTGCTTCGGCGACGGCCTGCAGGATCGGACCGTGCGTCTCGTAGACCGACACCAGCTCGGCCACCGCGGCCCGCAATGCGTCGATGGGACTGCCGGTGTCGGCGAGCCACGTCTCGGCCGGCGCCCCGGTCTTGCCCGCGACCTCCTCGAGAAGGGTGAGAAGGAGGTGCTGTCCGTCATCGAAGTGGCGGTAGAAGCTGGTACGGGAGACGCCGCTGACGGCCATGATCTCCTGGATGGATATCTCGGACCAGGGATGGTCGGCCATCAGCGCTTTGGTCGTCTCCAAGATCCGGAGCCGTGCGCTCTGACGTTTCGCCCGCTGGGTGGCCCGCACTTCCCTCGACACCGGCACCTCGCTACTATACGGTGACGCGCCGTGTGACGCAGTGTCACAGCACCGAGGCGTGAACCGATCTGAGGGGTCGACATGCGAGCACGGACGAGAATCGTTGGGTTGCGGGTGGGCGTTGCCATCGCCGTGGTCGGCGTCGTGGTCGCGACAGCGGTGGTCAAGGCTCCGAACGGCGCAGCCCTGACCAAGCCGCAGACGTTGACCTATTCGACCAAGCTGACCACGTTGACCCCTGTGCCGGTGGCCGGCCAGACGAGCAGCGCCTCCCAGCCCGGGGACTACGTGGTCATCACCGACAGTTACTCCCAGGGGGGTAAGTCGGTGGGCACCGACGTGGTCCATTGCATGCTCGTGACGACCAAGGAGTCGATCTGCTTCGTCGCCGTCTCCCTTCCCAAGGGGCAGCTCGAGCTCCAGGGGATCGGACCGGCCGGGGGAACCGGCGACTTCACCGTGGCTGTCACCGGAGGCACCGGCGCGTACGCCAATGCCCGGGGCACGGCAACCATCAAGAGCGGCGCCAACAACACCGGCACCGAGACCTTCCATCTCCTTCCCTGAGTGGCGGCTTCCCTCAGTGGCGGCACGGCAGAACCGGACACTTGGTGGCCACTTTGGCTGTCATGCTGGGTTAGGTGCGAGCCGATCGTCTTGTTGCCTGCTTGTTGATCCTCCAGGCCAAGGGGCGGGTCACCGCGCTCGAGCTGGCCGAGGAGCTGGAGATCTCCGAGCGCACGGCCCGGCGCGACCTCGAGGCCCTGGCCATTGCCGGTCTGCCCGTGTACTCGCAGCCTGGGCGGGGAGGGGGTTGGTCCCTCCTGGGTGGGGCCCGCACCGACCTGACCGGGCTGACCGCAGCCGAGTCCCGCACCCTGTTCCTGGTGGCCGGTCCCTCGTCGTCGGCCACCCCCGAGGTCAAAGCGGCACTCCGTAAATTGGTCCAGGCCCTGCCCGAGACGTTCCGGGCCGAGGCCGAATCGGCCGCCTCGGCCGTGGTGCTCGACCCCACCAGCTGGGGTTACGACAGTGCACCGCCGCAGACCCACCTGGATGTCCTCCAGCAGGCCACGGTCGACGGGTTCCAGGTCCGTCTGGGCTACACGGCCCGGGACGGGAACGAGAGCGAACGGATGGTGCACCCCCTCGGCCTCGTGGCCAAGCGATCGGTGTGGTACCTGGTGGCCGGCACCGAGGCCGGGATGCGCACCTTCCGCCTCACTCGGATCCGGTCGGTCGTCGTCACCGATCGACCGGTGGAACGGCCCGAGGGGTTCGACCTGGCCGAGGCCTGGAAGTCGGTGGTCGATGAGGTCGATCAGCGCCGATCGGCCGGCCAGCCCGATCCGGTGTTGGCCCGCGCCGATCCCGACCTCGTCCCGCTGTTGCGCATGGTGGTGGGAAACCGGTTGACAGTGGGCGACGTCACCCCCGACGGCCGGGTCGAGGTCGAAGTCGTCGGCAATTCGGTCGAATCGACTGCGGGAGAGCTGGCCGGCTTCGGTGCTCGCATCGAGGTCCTCGAGCCTCGATCGGTCCGGGACCGCTTGGCCCTGCTCGGTGCGGAGCTCTCCCGCTGTTATGGCTCATCGACCGGTCCGCCATCAGCGACCGGTCCGACAGTACCGGCCGACCCCACCGCGGCTACGAGTCAGAGGCCGAACTGAGCCCGGAGGAAGTCGCGGGCCGCCTTGGTGGCCCCGTTGGCGTGTCGATCCCGGTAGGCGAGGGCGATGGTGTAGGTGAGCATGGGATCGGTGAAGGCCAGCACCATGGCCGGCTCCCAGAAGTCCACCTCGGACTCGCCCAGGATGGCGATGCCTTCACCCGCCAGGACGAGGGACTTCACCACCGTCGGCGTGGGATCCTCGAACGCCACTTGGGGAATAGGACCGATCCGGGCTCCGCTCTCGACCAACATCTGTCGCTGGCTGGGCGACAGCAGCCACTCTTCGTCAGCGAGGTCCTCGAGCCGCACCTTGCCCAGGCCGGCGTAGGGGTGGTTGGGCGCCACCGCGACCGACATCCTCTCGGTGTACAGGGTCTCGATCGTGATCCCGGACGCGACTGGCGGAGTAAGGATGGTCATGACGGCCAGGTCAGACAGACCCGTCGAGATGGACTCGAGCATCGCCGCCACTGAGTTTCCCTCCCGGAACCGAAGCTGGAGCTCAGGATGGGTGGCTCGGAACTCACTGACGATCGAGGCCCACCCCGGCCACGCCTCGAACCCGCTGCCCACCACCACGTTGACCCGCCCGGTCATCGAGCCGCTCACCGCCTGCACCTGCTGGCGACCCTCGTTCATGGCGGCCACGATGACCTCCGCCGATGGCAGCAGGGCGTCGCCAGCCTTGGTCAGGACGACGGCCCGACGGCCCCCGCCCCGGACGAACAGCTCGGCCCCCAGCTCGCGTTCGAGCAGGCTGATCTGCTTGGACAGGGCCGAGCGGGTGATCAACAGATCGTCGGCCGCGTCCCCGAAGCCGCCCTTCTTGACAATGGCCAAGAAATACTGGATCTGTCGGAATTCCATGCCAGCCAAACTGTACTGCCAGAAGACGCCAACTGGTGAGTAATCGTCACCACTTGTTTCCTATCCCGAACGTTGTACGCGGGTCGACCCCGATCGCCCATGTCATCTGGTGATTGCCCGTAGTGGGTCATGAGCCAGAGCGTGAGCGGAGCGGGCATGTGGCCTGACCTGGGCGTCTATGCCAACCAACTGGTCTGGTACCTTGGAGGAGCACTGCCGGGCCGATCGAGGCCCTGGTTGCCCGCGTGGCTTTTCCGCCGATGATCGGGCTTAAGTGTGGACATCATGGGGGGCTGTGGTCCATACTGGTTGTTCCGCATATTTTCGCCGGGCGGCCGCATTTTCCCAGGTCACTGAGACGAACTTTTGGCGGTCGACCCTGTATCCCGAAACTAGGAAGTGAAGTTCCCATGATTGCCACCTGGCGTAAGCACGCAGCCTGCCGGGGCATCGACCCAGACGTGTTCTACCCGGCTTCCGATGAGGAGGCCGGCGCAGCCAAAGCCGTCTGCGACCAATGCGTTGTTCGTGAAGCCTGCTTGGAGCACGCACTGGCCAATCGGGAGCGAGAGGGTGTCTGGGGCGGTGCTACCGAACGGGAGCGACGCCGGATTCACCGGCAACG
>DASZLD010000224.1:0-7806 GCA_035552655.1 Acidimicrobiales bacterium | reverse complement strand
GGTTGAGGAATTCGCTCCCATGGCTCACGCCGCTGGAATCGACCTCACATGTACATCGACTGAAGTAGTCGTGCAGACCGATTGGGGCCTGATCAAGACGGTATTGCGGAATTTGGTGACCAATGCCCTGCGGTATACGCCTGCGGGTGAGAGTATCACCATCTCGAACTGGCTCGAGCGCTCCGGGGTCGTGGTGTCGGTTCGCGACACGGGTGCGGGGATCGCACCCGAGCACCAGGAACGCATTTTCGACCGGTTCTACCGCACCGAAGCGGCCCGAGATCGGATCACGGGCGGCACCGGGCTCGGCCTCTCGATTGCCCGGGGAGCGGCCAACGCTCTCGGGGGGCATATCGAGGTGAAGAGCGAACTGGGCACAGGAAGTGACTTCCGCCTCACCCTGCCTCGGACCGATATCGTTCTCCGCACCGACGGCGACTCACATTCACGAAAGGCCCGTTCGAGCTCTGCCCACCCCACGTAGAAAACATAGTGTACCTGCGCATTGTGAAATCATGCGCCCTTCGGATTTCAGCGGCGAATGGCGGTAGAGGCGATCCGTGCGCCTTCCTCGGTCCAGCCGAGCAGGCGGGATCTGCGCAGCGCCATCGTGGCTTGTGCCAGAACGGCGTCGTCGGCCGGCCATAGACGTACTTGCGAGGTCGTTTGGCGAGCGGTCCACCCCCGATTCTCGGATGACACCCTTCAGGCTCGTTTGACCGGCGTCCTGCGAACGGCACCAACAGTGGTCGAACCGGAGGTTCCGGCCCAACTCGACCTCCAGGGATCAATTGGTATCGCCCGTGGCCTCCTTCGGCCAGCCGACCGGGAGACCCTGGTCCTTGTGGCATGGGTGGCTTTGCGGTCGACCAGCTGGCCGTGGCACTCGATTGCTCGAAGGCAACCGATTCGGTCCGGCTGCATCGCGCTCGGCGTCGCTTCTCCACACTCCTTGCTGCTGCTGACGGCGAGGAATCTCAAGTCGGGGAAACGACCAGGTGCTCGGCGACGATCTCGCCCAGGAACACGATCGCGATCACCCCGTCCTTTACCCGCGGCTCCACGTTCTTCCCGATGTGGACGTTGGGCACCGAGTAGCGAGCCGACCCGAACCGGACACAGCTCAACCGGTCCACCTTTCGGGTTGTCACCCTTGCCGATAACGGCCCGGAGGGACGGCAGCTCGGTGAACAGCTTCCGCTCGGCGGCCAGACGCTCGGCCGGAACGGCACAAATCTCGGAGTGGGTGACGCCGTTCACCTCCTCGCACCAGAGCGTGCCCTTGGCGTTGGCTCCGGCCAGGTCGGCAACTGTCAGTTCCTCGGGGACCATGAGGTCGGACTTCACGTAGCCGACCAGGTTCTCGACCAGGCCCTTCGATTCGGGGTCTGCTCCTTCGCAAAAGTCGGGCCGGAACCGGTAGTGGGTGGCGAAGCGCTATCAACATGAGCTCGGTTGAGCGCAATTTAGGACTTTGATGTGGTGCACGTGGTACGGGATCCGGCGATTCGCGCTCCTGAAGGGTGTCATCTGACAATCGGCCACTGACCGCGACCCAACTAACTTCCGATGGAGGCATCATTGGAGTGTGCCAATCGTCTGTAATGCCGCATGGCTCGGGTCAGCGCGGCGGGCGCGGCCTCACTTCGCCGTGGTGACCGTCAGGGGGTCCGAGAACGTGAGACCGCTGTAGTAGTTGTGGATGGCCAGCCGGACGGTGTAGGTCGTGTTGGGCTCGAGGCGGGGAATGCCGTAGCCGGTGATCGTTTTCGACCCGTTGGTCAGCGTGATGGTGTGCACGCGATCGCACTCGGCGGCGTCACACGTCTGGTTCTCGTAGCTGCCCGTCCAGCCACCGGATCCACGCTTGATGTCCACCCCCACGGTGTTCGTGCCGAACCGGGAGGCCGTCAGCTTGGGCGTCACCGTGATGGAGTCGTTGCGCACCCGATCGAGGGTGAGCTTGACGTTCTTTGCCGGATCTTTGGAGGTATGGAACCCGATCCGGACCAGATGGGTCGTGCCGACGTACCCGAGCTTGACGACGACATGGATCTCGGTGTCCGGCCTGACCTCGTACCCAATGCTCCGATGCATCGTCGTCCCGATGTCGGTCATCGTGATCTTCTTGGTGACGTAGTCACCGCCCGTTGAGTAGACGGGGAAGCCCTCGTACGCCGTCGTCAGGATGACGTCGTCGGCCTTCTGGTTGTCGTAGTAGGTGGGACCCCAGTAGTAGCGGATGTAGCCCGGCAACGGGCAGGCAAGCGTCTTCACGTAGGTGATCTCGAGCACGGCGGAGGTCGCGCCGATCTGGGTCACGTCCAGGCCGTTGCCCGGGGCGAACCCCCTCGAGCCGTTGGCGATGTGGAAACAACTCTCACCGGTCTGCTCCGCACCGGCGGGACCGGCACCCGGCGGCAGGACCGCAAGAACGAAGGTCGACACCGCAATAGCGGCGAGGACGAGGATGCACCAGCACAGCTTTCTGATCATCTTCTCGCCTCCGGCCTCAGTTTCTCCGGGCGAAGGTTAGTGCAGCGCCCGTCGGTGCTGGCGGAGATTGCTCCGTCCGGACCGGCAGTATCGGACGATCGTCTGGCCGTTGAGGGTCGCCCGTTCTAGGGCAAGGTGGATTGGCCAGGTGGCTAGGGTCCGGCTGGTCGATCAGATTTGCCACAATGCCCCGCGGAGCTGGTCAGCGCATACAAACTCAACAGTGGACTGCAGAATTCGCGGTGCCGTGGCGTTAGATTTGACTGAGTGCAGCTGCCGGGCGGCGACGGCGCCAGAACGGCGCTTGCGGCCATCGCCCCTCGTCCTCATATGCCTCCGCCTGACGGGTGAAGCCGTCTTGGTGCAGCTCGCCCATCAGGCGCGTGTAGGCCGGGGCACCCGGATCTCCATTGCCATCGATCATGGCCAATGCCGCTTCGCCAGCTGCCCTCCCAGTCAGCAGAGCAGAGACGATCCCCCGACCCGAAAGCGGGTCGACGGTGAAGGCCGCGTCGCCAGTGGCGAGCCAGCCCGGGCCGACCACGTGATTCAGCCGGCTTGAGCGGGCCACCGTGACTCGCGGCTCACCTGACAATGTGGGATCCCCGTGTGCGCCCAGGACCTGGCCAATGAGCGGAAGCTCTCGGGCCGACAGGACCAAATCCCGACGGGCGAGGCCGCTCGTCGGTAGCAGGTCGGGATCAGTGAGGTAGGCGACCACGCGGCGACCATGCGGTAGCAGCGTGCTGTACCACCATCCCCCTTCCGCCGACTCGACATAGGTCGAGGCGCGCTGGTCCGCCTCGTCGACCAGCCACTGCGACCAGAGGGCCACGAGGTGATCGCCGTGGAATTGCCGTGCTCCGAGCTGGCGTGCGACCCGCGCTCCTCGGCCGCTGGCATCGATGACCATACCCGCCCAGAGCCGCTTGGGAAGGCCGGTCGTTGGCCCGAGCGCCCAGCTACCGGGCTCTCGATCCACGCGTGCCAACTTGGTTGGCCTCACCTCGACGCCAAGCCGCACGACGGCGCGCCGAAGATCATCGTCGAAGGCCCGGCGGTCCAGGTTCCAGGCATCTCCGAGGGGGTTCAACAGGTGATCGGTCAGGATCGGCTGAGCGGAGCCCCAAGCCGAAATAGTCCCCGGACAAAGGAGGTGGCGGTCCGCAGTAAAGGCTCCGCCACCCTCCGTACCGAAGATCTCGGCAATCAGCCGAGGCGTGCCGGGTGCGGCACCCTCGCCGACTCTCGGCGTCTGGCCGAGCGCGGGGTCGGCGAGTGGGTCGAGGACCACGACGGTCGCACCCTGGCCCCACGCTGCGGCGGCGGCTGCACAACCGGCCGGGCCCCCGCCCACGACGGCCACGTCGAACCTCACCATTCGAGGGGACAGGTCACACCGGGCCGAGACGCGCAGACATACGTGGTACTCGACGTCGGTGTCGGTTCCGTGTAGCCGACGTCGGTTTCCACCTTGAGCTTCCGGGGAAAGGCTCCGTCAGCCGGCCCCGGCTTCTCGGTCACCACCCCGAGGGTCGGCCACGTCTGGGCGAACTCGGTCAACCGCTGCGTAACCACCGGGATCGTCGCGAGCGGACGGATCCAGGTCCGTCGCCTGGCGAACGCCGCCTGGCGCGCCGCCATCGACCGAGAGGTGTCCATCACCACGTCGTAGTCCGACTGGGCGAGCACCTCGTTGGGAACCCGGGCCGGCCAGAAGGTCGGCAGGTAGGGGGAGATGGGGGGTGTGTAGTTCGGACTGCGATAGCCGCTCCCACAGCTGGCGGCATCGGCCTGCCAGGGCGCGCCCATCCACATCGTGACGTCGCCGGGCGAGACGCCGTGGACCGGGCCGTCCGGCCCCATGGTCGTGGCGGGCGTCAACGTCGGCCCGTAGTCGCGGACGAGTACCGTCGTGCTCTCGATGCGTAACCGGTAGGCCGACTCCCACATGCTGGGGACACGCAGCACCCACGGCGTCTCCACCCCGGGGTGGTTGGCGCCCCCGAGAACGGAGTCGAGGGAGGCCTCGTCCAGCGAGCCAGGACGCTCGGCGAGCGGCAGTTGCTCGACCGAACTCACCGGCGCGGGCGGGCTGCCTGGTTCGAATTGCCCGCCGGCCCAAGCCTGCATCTGTAGGTACTGGAGCGTGGTGAGGGGCAGCCAGCTGTACTGGTTCGTGGGTGGCAGGGAGACACCGTCGCCCAAGAACAGGGGTTGCTGCTCGACCGAAGAGGCTTGGTACGCCGGATTTCTGAACAGCCCCGCGATTCGGGTGCGGTAGGGCCGACTGCGCGGTCCCGGGTCGGCGAGCCTCGAGAGGGAGCGAGGCGACAACCAGTCCATTTCCTTCCCTGGGCGCGTCATATCGAAGAACCCCTGGTTGACCCACTGCAGGTCCACGAGACGTTGGAGGATCGGAAGGATGTCTCCTTGGAAGGTGACCGGTGCATACGGGATCATGCCGGCGAACGTCAAGGGCGAACGGACCTGGTCGAGAAGCGAGATGGGACCTGCGGGGAGGGCCGGCCCGTAGTTGGGCGGCGTCACTACGACATAGGCGCTCTTGGCCGTGACGCGCCGGCTGCCGAGGCTGAGCACAGCCTCGACAGGGCCGTCACAGATGTTGTCCGTCCACCCGTCGTTGTCGGCGAACGTCGTAATGGCCGCTCCGGGGGCAGCGTAACCCTGCCCGTCGCCAGGGAGGACGACGAGGCGTCCCTCTGCATCGGTGAAAATCTCCCCGAAGTTAACCGTATTGCCAAAGACCGGCCCCCCGATGAGCGCCACGGGCGGCCGGCCCTGCTTGCCAGCCGTATTCATTGCCGAAGCAACCAGGGTCTGGCGATCATTGGTCACGCTCGGGTTCCTGCGATTCACGGGCTGGCTGATGCTGAGGTCCATGGCGTCTGAGGACTCGTACCAGGCGGCTTTCTTGTTGGCCACCGAGACTTTCCACTCGACCTGCGTCCCCCGAGGAACCTCCCCGAGGATCTTTCCGCCGGGCCCGTAGGCAAAGATGCGGAAGCGCGCTGCTTGCTTCGCCATGGCACCGCTCTTATCTTTGAAGCCCCCGGCGGGCTTCGGGAGCCCTCCCCGGACCTCAGGG
This sequence comes from Acidimicrobiales bacterium, assembly GCA_035552655.1. Classification (GTDB taxonomy): domain Bacteria; phylum Actinomycetota; class Acidimicrobiia; order Acidimicrobiales; family RAAP-2; genus DASXMT01. The sequence goes on along the minus strand of DASZLD010000224.1, from coordinate 2,201 downwards.
CCGAAGTAGAAGGCATCGGCGCTGTTGCCGACCCGGGCGATCCCGACGCTCGGGTGGATCTCGAAGCTCACGGCCCGCTCCAACAGTGCGCTGGTCGCCGCCTCGGACCTTCCCGGCTTCGTGGCCGCCACCACTTCGGGCAGCAGGGCGATGCCAGCCGCCATCGCGCTCGTTCGAAGGAAGTCCCGCCTTGAGATCAGCACCTGTCCGTTCCTCTCTTTGGACCCAATAGGACGTTGGTTCGATCGCGACTTGCAGTGGCTGGAGGCTGGCCGCAACCTTACCAATCCGGATTCGGCCGGCGCCGATCTCACCGGTACCCCGCTCCCGTCGCCATCGATTGCCAATGCGACGTGCACGGGCCTACCAATTTGGCCTGAGGGTATGAAGGGGCCCCGTCCAGGCGTGTCATGTTGAGGAGTTGCCTGGACTGGCCGGCGGTCAGCATTTGCTTGAGAGCGCCCGCCAGCCCGAGCCAGCCGACGAACTCCGCTGTCTTGGATCGGGACTCGTGACTGACCGGCCGCTGATCGGCTGGATCGCCCGATCAATCTCGAGCGTCAGGACACGCCGTCTCCGGGTTTTCGCCCATGATTCCCAGCGTCGTTCCCGGTGTGGCGCGTTCGCCCGTGGGCGCGCAAGGCAGCACTACAAATCCCGCCCCGTTCACGACGTTGGGTAGTAAAGTCGTAGACCCATGACCGCCAGATCGAGACTAGGCGGGCGGCTGTGGCGAGCCACCTTCGGACGGGTACAGCTCATCGCTCTGTTCACGGTCCTGCTCGGTGTTGCCCTTGAGATGGCCTCCAGTGGCTCGGTCGCCGTGGCCCAAAGCTCGACTGCACCTTCCGCCAAGACGGTGGCGGCGTCCTACCGATTCGTTCCGGGCCTGTGCCCGGTGCCGCCCAGTCCGATCCCAGAACTCAGCACCGCCCGATGCGGCCAGCTGATCGTTCCTGAGGATCGCCGCCACCCGAACAACCGCACGATTAGCTTGTCGGTCGCCATCATCCCGTCCAAGTCGCCAAGCCCCAAGCCTGATCCGATCGTCTGGCTTGCCGGCGGTCCGGGGGACGACGCGATCGCCGAAATCCCAATGGCGCTGGCCGGAGATCTGAACGCTGATCGCAACGTGATCTTCATGGCCCAGCGCGGGACCTCTACCGCCCAGCCGTTCTTGACCTGCCCTGGCGTTGACCGATTAGGTGCCGAGACGCTGAATATGCCATACGATGGCGCGGCAGCCGAGAGGGCGTATGTCGATGCGACCAAGGCATGCCGCAGCCAACTGGTCGCTCGGCACGTCGACCTGGGCGCCTTCAATACGCTCGAGAGTGCCGACGATCTCAACGACCTGCGGCTGGCGCTGGGGATCCGTAAGTGGAACGTCTTTGGCATCTCCTATGGCACTGACCTCGCGCTGAACTACATGCGTATGTACCCCGAGGGCATCCGCTCGGTCGGGATCGACGGTGTTTTCCCGCCACCGCTTTCTGGCGGCGTCGCCGCGTGGACCAGCGCGAGCGAGGGGATCAATGCTGTATTCGCCGCGTGCGCCGCCCAGCAACCCTGCCGCGCACGCTATGGGAACATCAGTGCGACCTTCCGGCGCCTCGTGGTGCAGTACGAGCGGTCCCCGAAGTCCGTGAGCGTCACAGTGCCTGGCGTAAAGGGACCGGTTCGGGTCATGATCAGCGGCGGGATGCTCGTGCAGTGGGCGGTGTCACCGGGGACACACACGGCGGCGGAGGTCCCGGCCGCCATCGATGCCCTCGCCAACGGCGACCCCGGGCCTGTCGCATCGACGTGGGCGGCCATCAAGCTCAATCCAGCTGCCGTCGGCGGGTACGGCAACGGGCTGTACTACAGCATCTCCTGCGGTGAATGGGTCCCCTACGAGACGGAAGCGAGCGTCATCGCCACCGGTCGGCGGGCCTTTCCCACGTTCCCGAAATCGGTCTTGATGAACGCCCCAAATCTGCAGTTCATGCGTCCGGACTGCGGCGTGTGGAACAAGGGCAAGGTCCCTTCCTCGGTCCGTTCCGTGACACGCTCCAAGATCCCGACGCTAGTCATGTCCTCCCAGTACGACGGCCAGACGGCGGCATCGTTCGGGCGCTTGGTTGCGAAGAGCCTGCCGAACTCGACGGTGGTGACGGTACCCAACATCGCCCACGTGGCGTTCTCGAGCCCCTCGCCTG
>DASZLD010000223.1:0-10597 GCA_035552655.1 Acidimicrobiales bacterium | reverse complement strand
TGCGGGCGGCTGCCGGGTGTGGGTGACCTGGTCCACGTGCACCAGCAGTTGGTTGACCGACGGGGTGATCCGGTCCAGGACCGGCTTGGGGTAGACCCCGAGGATGACGATGACGACGATGAGCGGCACCATGATCAGCCGCTCGTGCCAGCCCAGGTCGTGCATCTTCTCGCTCTCGACGTCGGGCTTGCCGTGGAAGACCTGTTGGTACATCCACAGCAGGTACACCGCGGCCAGGATGACACCGATGGTGGCGGCGATCGCCCACCACCGATGGACCAGGAACGTGCCCGACAGGATGAGGAACTCACCCACGAAGCCGTTGAGGCCGGGCAACCCGATGGAGGCCATGACGAAGAGGGTGAAGATGCCGGCCAGCACCGGGGCCGACCACTGGAGGCCACGCAGCTGGTTCACCTGCCACGTCTTGCGGCGCTCGTAGATCCACCCGATGAGGATGAACATGGCGGCGATGATCAACCCGTGGTTGACCATCTGCAGGACGCCACCGGTGACCGCCTGGGTGGTCAGGGCGAACGTGCCCAGGGCGATGAAGCCGATGTGGGCCAGTGAGGAGTAGGCCACCAGCCGCTTCATGTCCTTTTGGACGGAGGCCACGATGGCGCCGTAGAGGATGCCGATCACGGCCAGCGTCAACAGGATGGGGGCCAGCGTCCTGGTGGCCTGGGGGAACAGGTTGAGGTCGAACCGAACGATCCCGTAGGTGCCCAGCTTGGCCATGACCGCGGCCAGGATCACCGACCCTGCCGTGGGCGCCTGGGCGTACGCATCGGGCGACCATGTGTGGAAAGGGAACAGGGGGGCCTTCACCGCGAAGGCGGCCGTGAAGGCCAGGAACAACAGCACCCCGGCGGTCCCCGAGAAGTGGGTGTGCATGAGGGCGGGAAGCTCGAAGGTGAACACCCCGGTCTGGGACTGGTGGATGAAGGCCACGGACAGGATCCCCACCAGCAGGAAGGCCGAGCCGCCGAAGGTGTAGATGAAGAACTTGACCGCGGCATAGCCCCGGCGGGCATAGCCCCAGCCGCCGATGAGGAAGTACACCGGCACCAGAGTCAGCTCGAAGAAGAGGAAGAACAGCATCAGGTCGAGCGAGATGAAGCTGCCCAGACAGGCCGTCTCCAGCACCAGCAACCAGGCCACGAAGGCCCGGGGGTTCTTCTTGGTCCTGGCCCCCAGGATGCACAAGGGGAACAACAGGGCCGACAGCAGCACCAAGAAGAGGGAGATCCCGTCGATACCCAACGACCAGTTGATGCCCAGGGACTTGGCCCAGACGTGGTTGGAGGTGAGCTGGTAGCCCCCGAAACCGGTCTTGAACTTGAAGGCGACGGCCACGGCGATGACCAGGGTCACCACGGTCACGATCAGCCCGACCGCTTCGTGGAACCACTTGGCCACCGATTGGGTGGGGATCAGCGCCACCACGGCCGCGCCGATGACCGGCACCAGGACCAAGACGGTCAGAAAGGGAAAGGTGGAGGAGTGGGTCACCGTTACCACCACAACCGAGAGAGCATGAAGGCGAGCACGGCGACCACCCCGAGCACAATGGCCAAGGCGTAGTTACGCACATACCCCGACTGGGCCTTGCGCACCACGCCGCCGGTCCGCCGCACCAGGGTGCCCACCCCGTTGACGGCACCGTCGATGATCCCGTCCTCCACCACCGTGGCCGAGAACTGGGCCAAGCGGGCCCCGGACCGGCTGAACAGGAAGTCGAAGAGGGCGTCGATGAACCACCACCGCCGCAAGAAGGTGGGCTCCAGCTGGGGGCGGTCGGCCCGGCGCGACCACAAGGTGAGGGCAATGACCACGCCGATGAGGGCGATCACCGAATCGAGGATGGCCAACTCCCACTGGACGCGTCCGCTCTCGTGGGCGTTGTAGAGGTTGGCCCCGAACACCGGGTCCACCCACTTCAGCAACGAAAATTTCGTCGTCCACGGGAAACTGAGCACGCCACCGAAGAAGGCCAGGATGGCCAGCACGATCAGGGGGATGCGCATGAGCCATGGGGACTCGTGGGGCCTGGTGATAGGACCGGTGGCATGCACGCCGGGGTCGTCGGGGTCGATCGGAGCCTTGTTCCAGCGGTCCTTGCCGAAGAAGGCCAGACCGGACAGGCGGCTCATGTAGTAGGCGGTGAGGAGGGCGGTCACGATGCCCACTACCCACAGGGCCGGGTGCCGGGCCCAGGCCGCATCGAGCACGTCGCCCTTGGCCCAGAATCCCGACAGCGGGGGCACGCCGGCGATGGCCAGCCAGCCCACGGTGAAGGTCCAGAAGGTGAGCTTGACGTAGCGGCGCAGGTTGCCCATGCGCTTCAGGTCCTGTTCGTCGTGGAGCCCGTGGATGACCGAGCCCGCGCCCAGGAACAAGAGGCCCTTGAAGAAGGCGTGGGCCACCATCAAGAAGATGGCGGCCTCGTAGGCCCCGGTGCCCACGGCTAAGAACATGTACCCCAGCTGGGACACGGTGGAGAAGGCCAACACCTTCTTGATGTCGTTCTGGGTACAGGCGATGGTGGCGGCCACGAAGGCGGTGGCCGCGCCGATGATGGCCACGGTGAGGGCGGCGTCGGGCGAGGCGTGCAGCAGCGGGTTGACCCGGCACATCAGGTACACACCGGCTGTGACCATGGTGGCCGCGTGGATCAGGGCCGAGACCGGGGTGGGGCCCTCCATGGCGTCGGCCAGCCAGGGGAACAAGGGGAGCTGGGCCGATTTACCCGCGGCGCCCAGGAACAACAACAAGGTGATGGCCGTGATGTTGCCCGGCCCGATCTCCGACAGGTGGGAGAAGACGACCTGGTAGTTGAGCGAGCCCACCTTCTCGAAGGTCAGGAACATGGCCAGCAGGAAGCCGACGTCGCCCACCCGGTTGTAGATGAAGGCCTTCTTGCCTGCGCTGGCGGCCGAGTCCCGGGTGAACCAGAACGAGATCAGCCAGTAGGAGCAGGCGCCCACCCCTTCCCAGCCGATGAAGGTCATCAACATGTTCGATCCCAGCACCAGGATCAGCATCGAGGCCACGAACAGGTTCATGTACAAGAAGAACTTGGGGTAGTCCCGGTCGCCCTTCATGTAGGAGATGGAATACAGGTGGATGAGCGTGCTGATGCCGGTGATGAACAGCACCATGGTCATCGACAGCGGGTCCACGGTGAAGGCCGTGTTGACGTGGAGACCGCCGACGGGGAGGAAGGTCCAGAGCGTCTGGGTGTACGACCGCACCGGGGCGTTCACGTGCAACAGCCCGAAGAACACCATGACGGAGACGACGAAGGAGGCGCCCACGAAGAAGGTGGCCACCACGCCGGCTTGGGGGTCGCCCAGCCGGCGCCCGACCAGGACCTGGGCGGCAAACCCGACCAGGGGCAGCAAGACGATGAGGTACGTCAGGTGGGCCATCGGTTGCTCAGCCCTTCATCAGGTGGAGGTCGTCGGCAGTGGCGTTGGCCCGGCGTCGGAAGATGGCCACCACGATGCCCAGCCCGACGACCACCTCGGCCGCCGCCACCACCAGCACGAAGAAGACCAGGACCTGTCCGCCGATGTCGTTCATCATGCGGGCGAAAGTGACGAAGGTGAGGTTGGCGGCGTTGAGCATCAGCTCCACGCACATGAACATGACCAGCACGTTGCGCCGGATCAGCAGCCCGAGGGCCCCGATCGAGAACAGTACGGCTGCCAGTCCCAGGTACCAGGTCCCGGCGATGGTCACGGTGCCACCTCCTCGTCGATGGTCTCGGTAGTCGGGTCGGTGATGTCGCCGGCCGCGTCCTCGGTCTCGCCCGTGGCATCGATGGCGCCGGTGGCAGCGATGGCGTCAGGTCCGTCGGTTCCCGTGGTCGGGGGCCGGCGGGCCAGGACCACCGCGCCCACCACGGCGATGACCAGCAAGGCGGACGTCACTTCGAAGGGGAACAGATAGGTGGTGAACACCGACCGACCCAGCTTGAACACGTTGCTGCCGGGGCCGTTGGCCGCGCCGGCCACCGAGGCCTTGCCCGTGGTCCAGTGGGAGACCAGGCCCAAGATGAGCACGCCGGCCAGCGCCAGTGCGGTCAGCCCGGCAGCCAGGGGGCGCTGGCCCCGCAAGGGTTCGACCTTCACGCTCTCGGTCTTGTCCACGCCCAAGAACATGATGACGAACAAGAACAGCACGACGATGGCACCGGCGTACACGATCACCTGCACCGCGGCCAGGAAGTCGGCCCGCTGGAGCACGAAGAGCACGGCGATCCCGAACAGGGTCATGACCAGCATCAAGGCGGCATGGACCGGGTTGCGGGCGATGACCACCCCGATGGCCCCGGCCAACACGATGGCTGCGGCCACGGCGAAGGTGCCGATGTCCGTCCACGTGGCATGGGTGGCGGCCAGCGGGGCGATGATGGCCCCGTGCAGGAGGGTGACCATCAGCGACCACCCCCGTCGGGGGCGGCGTCAGGCTGACCGTCGCCGGTGGCGGCGTCAGGAGCGGCGGGAGCGGCAGGATCAGGGGGGCCGCCGGGGAGGCTGTCGGCCACGGCCCGGGCCGTCTTGCCCCGGTCGCTGTTCCCGGCCGAGAGGGCCTGGCTGTAGTCGGCGTCGACTTTGGCCTTGTGCTTGCGGCTGGCGCTGGGCGAGAACCGCTCGGCCTTCTCCATCATCCGGCCGATGGCACCGCGCGGGCCGCGCTTGGCCGCCGGGAGATCGCTGGTCTGCAGATGACGCTCGAGCGTCTCCCGCAAGGGCTTGGATCCGGTGGTGGTGTCGTCCCGCTTGCCGCTCTGGCCCCCTTCGGGCGAGCGCACCCCGTAGCCCAGGTCCCCCGACCACTGCACCTCGCCCTCGTAGGCGGCACTGCCCGAGGGGGACGTGGCCCGCATCCATCCCGAGGTATAGAGGTCGTCGCCCTCCCGCCAGTCCTCCCACGGCAGCTTTTTGGGCATGCCCTCGTCATCAACCAGGAGCTCTTCTTTGGTGTAGATGGCGTCGGACCGGTTGGTGAAGGAGAACTCGAACATCTTGGACTCGGTGATGGCCTCGGTGGGGCACGCTTCCACGCACAGGTCGCAGTGGATGCACCGGAGGAAGTTGATCTCGTAGATGAAGCCGTAACGCTCACCGGGCGAGACCGGGTCGTCGGGCGGGTTGTCCAGGCCGCGCACGTAGATGCAGTCGGCGGGGCACACCCCGGCACACAGCTCGCATCCGATGCACTTCTCCATCCCGTCCTCGTACCGGTTGAGCACGTGGCGCCCGTGCTGGCGCGGCTGCTTGGGCCGCTTCTCCTCGGGGTACTGCCGGGTGACGGGCAGGCGCCCCAGGTGCTCGAGGGTCAGCTTGAAGCCACCCAGGAAGTTCTGTCGCTGGCGAGGGGGTTCGGGGGTGGCCATCAGTCCTCACTCGGCTCGGGAGGGAGGGGGACCAGCTCCGGTCGGTTCCACAGCCGTCGGCCCACGGGCGGGATGATGGGCACGTCCTCCTGCCGGGAGTCGCCCACCGAGAAGGCCCGCTTAATGAGCACGGCGCAGGCGACCACGGCCACGGCGATGCCCACGCCCCACCAGGCGGCGACCATGAACCCGGCCACGATCATGAGCCAGGCCAGGGCCAACGGGATGAGGCGCTTCCAGCCCAGGTCCATGAGCTGGTCGTAGCGCATGCGGGGCAGCGCCGCCCGCAGCCACACGTAGAGGAACAGGAACACCAGTGTCTTGACCAGGAACCACAGGATGGGCCAGAGCCAGTAGGTGTGGGGGATGTGGGGGATGGGCCCGTCGGGACCACCGAAGAACAGCGTCACCACGATGGCTGACATGGTGATGGTGTTCATGAACTCGGCCAGGTAGAAGAGGGCGAAGCGGATGGACGAGTACTCGGTGTTGAACCCGCCGACCAGCTCGGAGTCGGCCTCGGTCAGGTCGAACGGGGGCCGGTTGGTCTCGGCCGTGACCGCGACCAGGAAGATGAAGAAGGGGACGACCCCCAGGCGGATGGCGTTCCACTGCCACAGGTGCTGGGCCTGGGCGTCGACGATGGTGCGGGTGGAGAGGGCTCCGGTGATGAGGACGACGGTGACCACGGCCAGGCCCATGGCCGCCTCATAGGAGATCATCTGGGCCGAGGCCCGCACCGAACCGAGGAGGGGGTACTTGGAGCCCGAGGACCAGCCGGCCAGCATGATCCCGTAGACGCCGATGGACGACATGGCCAACAACCACAGGATGCCCATGGGCGGGTCGGCCAGCTGCAGATCGAAGGTGTGGCCGGCCACGGTCACCACCCCGCCGATGGGCACGATGGCGAAGGTCAAAAAGGCCGGCAGGATGACCAGGTAGGGGGCCAGCTTGAACACGAAGCGGTCGGACCGGTCCGGGACCAGGTCCTCTTTGAAGAACAGCTTGATCCCGTCGGCCAGGGTCTGCAGCATGCCGAAGGGCCCCGCCCGGTTGGGGCCGATGCGGCTCTGCATGTCGGAGATGACCTTGCGCTCGAACCAGATCATCAACATCACCGACACCATCAGGGCGCCGAAGACCACCAACACCTTGATGAGGACGATCAGGAAGATGGCCAGGCCCACGTTGCCGGTGGGGAACAGGGGGTCGGTGGCGATGAAGGGGGTGACCGCGTGGACGAGGGGGATCATGGCGTCTCCATCCGCAGCTCGGTGACCGGCAGCGACGAGTCGATCAGGTCGCCGGCCGTCCCATCGCCCAGGGGCACGTTGAAGTCGACGGCCACCACCCGACGGGGCAGGGCCGGATCAGGCGCCACCTCGACCACGGCCGAGGCCCGAGCCGTCCTGACCCGGACCTGACCACCGGCGCCCACGCCCAGGTCGTCGAGATCGTGGGGGTTGGCCCGCAGGGCCGAGGCCCCGACCAGGCCGGCCAGCGACGGAATGGACGACACCGCGGCGCCGTGGTCGTACAGACGGCGACCGGCCACCAGCCGATGGGAGTAGCTGTCGGTGACGGGCACGTGGGGGCTGTCCAGCTCCACCGGACCGCTGATCAGGGCGGGGCGAACAGAGGCGCCGTTGCCGTTGCCGTTGGCCGCCCGCTGGCCGGCGGCGGTCTCGGACGTCGGGAACTCGGCGAAGCCGGCCCGGGGCGGTGCCCCCTGGCGCTCCACCGACTCCACGCCGGGGACGGCGATGGGGTCGAGGGGGGCGACCGCTTGGCGCCGGGAGAGCTCGACCGGTGTGGCCGTCATGGGGGCCACGATGCCGTCCACCGAGGCAGCCACTTCGAGTACGGGCCCGGTGATGCCGCGGTAGGCCGGCGCCAGCCGCTCGATCTCGTCCCACACCTCGGACAGCGAGCCCAGGCCCAGGTCCCCGTCGAGGTGCACGGCCAGCTCGGCGGCGATGACCCAGTCGGCCCAGGCCTGGCCGGGGGCGACCAGCTTCTGGCCCACCCGGCTGATTCGTCCCTCGATGTTGGTGGTGGTGCCCGGTCGCTCATGATCGGCGGCCACCGGCAACACCACGTCGGCGTGGGCCGTCGAGGCGTCCGGGGAGGTGGCGATGGACACGATGAAGTCGATGTTGTCGAGGGCCCGTTGGGCCAGGCCCCGATCGGGGAAGTCGGTGCGGGGATCGGCGCCCAACAGGACCAGGGCCCCCAGGTGACCGGACTCGGCCGCACCGAGCATGCCCGCGGTGTCGAGGCCGCGCTCGGACGGCACCGCGCCCCACGCCTCCGCGAACCACGCACGGCCCGCCTCCAGCGTGGTCCGTCCCGGGAGCAGGCCGGGAGCCAGCCCCATGTCCAGGGCGCCGTTGACGTTGCCCCGGCGTAGCGCGGGCAGGAACCGGGCGTTGGGCAGGGCGGCGGCCAGGCTCTGGGCCGCCTCGGCCACCAAGGTGGCGTCCTCGGCCAGGGACGGTCGGCCCACCACCACCACCACGTTCTCGGCCGCCACCAGGCGACGGGCCTCGGCCAGAGCGCCGGCGTCCACTCCCTCGGGAGCGGGAGCGCCGTCGGCCACCACGGCGGCGGCCAGACCGGCGGCCTCACCGGCCCGGTAGCGGAGCGATGCGGCGGCATAGGGGGTGAGCGACGTGGTCTGGGGCGACAGCTCGAGCACGGAGAGGTCCCCGTCGACCACGGCGGAGCGCAGGCGCAAGAAGAGGACGGGGAGCTCCTCGCGGAGATCGCCGGACAGCAACACCACGGTGTCGGCCGTGGCCGCCTGGTCGATGGTGGCCCGGGGGAGGCCGAGCACGAGCTCGGCCGGGAGGCCGTCACCCAGCTGGGCGTCGACCGAATCGGTGCCCAGGACACCCTTGGCCAGCTTGGCCCAGGCGTAGGCCCCCTCGTTGGTGAGCCGGGCGCCGCCGATGACCCCGACGCCCTGGGCGCTGGAGCCGGCCGACTTGGTGCCGGCCGCCTTTTTCAGCCCGTCGGCCACCGCCCGCAGGGCTTCGTACCAGGTGGCCGGGACCAGCTCGCCGTTCTTACGGACCATGGGCTCGACCAGGCGCTCGTCGCTGTTGACCGACTCGTAGGCGAAACGGCCCTTGTCGCACAGCCAGCCGTGGTTGACCGGCTCGGCATCGATGCCCATCAGGCGGGTGACCCGGTTGGCCGACGACTGCACCGCCACCCGGCAGCCCACCGCGCAGGTGGTGCAGGTGGACTCCACCTGGTCCAGGTCCCACGGGCGCGCCGTGAACCGGTACTGGGTGGCGGTCAGCGCCCCCACCGGGCAGATCTGGATGGTGTTGCCCGAGAAGTACGAGGTGAACGGCAGCTCGGGAAAGGTGTTGATCTCGAGCTGGTCACCGCGTCCGATGAAGTCGATCTCCGCCTCACCGGCGATCTCGGCCGCGAACCGGGTGCAGCGCCCGCACTGGATGCAGCGCTCGCGGTCCAGCAGGACCAGGTCGGAGATGGGAATGGGCTTCTCGAAGTGGCGCTTCTCCTCCACGAACCGTGTCTCCCCCGGCCCGTAGGCCAGGGTCTGGTCCTGGAGGGGACACTCGCCCCCCTTGTCGCACACGGGGCAGTCCAAGGGGTGGTTGATCAGGAGGAACTCGAGCACCCCGTCCTGGGCCTTTTTCACCTTGTCCGATGTGGTCACCACCTCGGAACCCTCGGAAACCTCGATGAAGCACGACGGCTGGAGCGAGGCGCCGCGGGGGCCGCTCACCTCGACCAGGCACATCCGGCACATGCCCACCGGCTTCATGCGCGGGTGGTAGCAGAACCGGGGGATGAAGGTGCCGGCCCGCTCGGCCGCGGCGATGAGCATCTCGCCCTTGCGGCCGGTGGCCGGACGGCCGTCGATGGTGAAGTGCACGGCGTCCTCGGCCGGGACCGGGGTGGCGACGGCGCTGGCCACCGGGGCGCTGGCCACCGGGGCGGGGGTGGGCTCACTCATACGGGCAGCCTCCCTCTTTGATGTGGACCAGGAACTCGTCGCGGAACATGGTGATGGCCGACCCGATCGATGAGGGGATCGAGGGGCCGAGGACGCAGATGGTGGTCTGCTGGGGTGGCCAGGTGAGCCCGGGGGCGATGTTGTCGCACACGTCGAGGAGCAGGTCGAGGTCCTCTTCCCGGCCCCGTCCCGATTCGATGCGCTCCATGATCTTGAGCAGCCAGCCCGATCCCTCGCGACACGGCGTGCACTGGCCGCACGACTCCCGGGCGAAGAACTTGGTGATGCGCCACGAGGCCCGCACCGCGCAAGTGTGGTCGTCCATGACCACCACCGAGCCCGAGCCCAACATGGAGCCGGCGTCGGCCACCTCGTCCTGGCCCAGCGGCAGGTCGATCTGGTCGGGACCGAACCACGGGGCCGACACCCCGCCGGGGATGAACGCCTTCAGCTCCCGGCCGTGGCGGATGCCGCCCCCCAGCACCGGGGCATTGATGAGGTCGGCGAAGGTGGTCTTCACCATCTCGACCTCGAAGACGCCGGGCTTGTTGACGTGACCGGCCAGGGCGAACAACCGGGTGCCGGTGGAGCGCCCCTCGCCCAGGGCGGTGAAGGCGTCGCGGCCGTTGGTGATGATCCACGGCAGGCTCGACATGGTCTCCACGTTGTTGACCACGGTGGGCTCCCCGTACAGGCCGATGGCGGCGGGGAAGAAGGGCGGCTTGATGCGGGGGAATCCCCGCTTGCCCTCCAGCGACTCGAGCAGGGCGGTCTCCTCGCCGCAGATGTAGGCCCCTGCTCCCGGGTGCACCACCACATCGATGGAGAACCCGGAGCCGAAGATGTCGGCTCCCACCGCCCCGTGGGCATAGGCGTCGTTGAGGGCGGACTGCACCCGCTCCAGGCCCAGGGCGAACTCACCCCGGATGTAGATGAACACCTGGGTCACCTGCAACGCGTAGCCGGCGATGAGCACGCCTTCGAGTAGTTGGTGCGGATCGCGCTCGATGAGCAGGTGGTCCTTGAAGGTGGCCGGCTCGCTCTCGTCGCCGTTGATGACCAGATAGGTGACCGGCGCCTTGCGCAGCATGGACCACTTGCGGCCGGCCGGGAACCCGGCCCCGCCCCGGCCCAACAGGCTGACCGCGTCCACCTCGGCCGCCACCGCCTCGGGGGTCATGGTCAACGCCTTG
>DASZLD010000222.1:0-27058 GCA_035552655.1 Acidimicrobiales bacterium | reverse complement strand
TGGACACCGAGATCGAGATCCTCGACGCCGACGGGCACGAGCTGCCCCCGGGCGAGGTGGGCAGCATCTACATGCGCACCCCCACCGGCCCCGCCGCCTCCTACGTCGGCGACAACGTCGCGCCCATGCCCCGGACCGACGATGGTTTCGTCACCGTGGGGGACATGGGCTGGCTGGACGAAGAGGGCTTCCTCTACATGGCCGACCGGCGGGTGGACATGATCGTCACCGGGGCGGTCAACGTCTTCCCCGCCGAGGTCGAATCGGCCCTGAGCGAACACCCCGGCATCGCCGACGTCGTCGTGGTCGGGTTGCGCGACCCCGAGTGGGGGCGCCGGGTCCACGCCATCGTCCAGGCCGAGGATCCGGCCGAACCTCCCGAAGTGGACGAGGTCATCGGGTTCGCCAAGGAGCGGCTGGCCGCGTACAAGGTGCCCAAGACGGTGGAGTTCGTGTCCGCCCTGCCCCGCAGCGACGCCATGAAGCTGAGCCGGGCCGCGTTGGTGGCCGAGCGCGACGGGCCCGAGCCCGAACCGCCTCGATGAGCAGCAGACCGGCACCGGGGCGGAAAGGCGATCGGCCCGCGTGCCGGTATACCGTGGTGCCCGTCGATCCGGGGGGCCTTCGACTCCGGTCCCAACGCACCGAAACCGCGCCGGTCGACCAGGACGAATAGGGAGAGGACCCGACAATGCCCGAGTACCAGTTCATCCAGTACGAGCAGCTCGAAGAGGGGCGCGTCGTCCGGATCATGCTCGATCGCCCCGAGACCCGCAACGCCCAGAACCGGGGACTACTGGTCGAGCTGGACGACGCCTTCCGTCGGGCCGAGGAGGACGATGAGGTCCGGGTGGTCATCCTGGGGGGCACCGGCCCGCTCTTCTCCTCCGGCCACGACATGGGTTCGGCCCAGGCCATCGAGGAGCGGACCAGCCATCCCACCAGCCGGATCAACGGAGCCACCCGGGAGGGCGCCGAGGCCCGCATGCTGCAGGAGTGGCACTACTACTTCCAGAACACGCTGCGGTGGCGCAACCTGCGCAAGATCACCATCGCCCAGGTCCAGGGGACGGTCTTCGCCGCCGGGCTGATGCTGATGTGGGCCTGCGACCTCATCGTGGGGGCGGAGAACGTGCTGTTCGCCGACGTGGTGGGCACCCGACTGGGGATGTGCGGGGTGGAGTACTTCGGCCATCCCTGGGAGTTCGGGCCCCGCAAGGCCAAGGAGCTCATGCTCACCGGTGACGCCATCGACATCCAGGAAGCCCATCGCCTGGGCATGGTGAGCAAGATCTTCCCGACCGACCAGGTCGAGGAGCAGACGTTGGCCTTCGCCCGCCGCATCGCCGAGCGGCCCACGGTCACCGCGCTGCTCATCAAGGAGTCGGTGAACCAGTCGGTCGACAACATGGGCTTCTACAACGCCCTGCAGGCGTGCTTCACCTTGCATCAGCTGAACCACTCCCATTGGGCCGAGGTCCACGAGAACAAGTATCCGGTGGCCGTGCCCGAGGACGGGGTGGCCGACTGGCGGAAACCGCCGCCCGTCCGGCTGGCCGTCCCCGACGCGGTCGAGGGCCCCGTGCCGGCCCGCTGAAGGCGACGGCACCGTGTACCTAGGGGACTTTGCCGCCACCGCCCCCGACCGGGCCGCGGTGGTCATGGGTGGCTCGGGGCGGGTCATCACCTATCGGGAGCTCGACCAGCGGTCGAACCAGTTCGCCCGCCTGCTGTGGGACCTCGGCCTCCGTCGGGGGGATCACTACGCGGTGATGATGGAGAACCATCCCCGGTACTTCGAGGTGGTGTGGGCGGGCCTGCGCTCGGGGCTCTACGTGACCGCAGTCAACGCCCATCTCACTGCGGTCGAAGCGGCCTACATCGTGAACGACTGCGGGGCGACGGCCCTGGTCACCAGCGCCGCCCTGACCGAGGTGGCCGATGAGCTGCGAGCGCTGACCCCGGCCGTCGAGCACCGGTTCATGGTGGACGGGGTGGCACCGGGCCACCGTTCCTACCAGGAGGAGGTAGCCACCCAGCCCACGGACCCGCTCGCCGTCGAGGTCCGGGGCATGGTCATGCTCTACAGCTCGGGCACCACCGGGCAGCCCAAGGGGATCAAGTTCCCGTTGCCGCCCGAGGACTCGCCGCTGGGCGAGTGGGAGATCGCCGAGCACAGCCGGAACCGCTGGGGCTTCGGCCAGGACATGGTCTTTCTCAGCCCTGCCCCGCTGTACCACTCGGCCCCACTTCGGGTCTCCCTGGCCGTCCACAGCGTGGGCGGGACGGTGGTGGTGATGGAGCGGTTCGATCCGGCCGGGGCCCTGGCCCTCATCGAGCGGGAACGGGTCACCCACAGCCAATGGGTGCCCACCATGTTCATCCGCATGCTGAAGCTGCCCGAGGACGAGCGACTGGCCTACGACCTCTCGAGCCAGCAGGTGGTCACCCATGCCGCCGCTCCCTGCCCGGTGCACGTGAAGGAACAGATGATCGCCTGGTGGGGCCCGATCATCGAGGAGTACTACGCGGGGACCGAGAACTTCGGCAGCACGGCGATATCGTCGGAGGAGTGGTTGGCCCACAAGGGATCGGTCGGGCGACCCTCCTATGAGGCCCGGATCCACATCTGTGACGAGCAGGGCCAGGAGCTCCCGACCGGTGAGATCGGCACCGTCTACTTCGAGGACGCCAGCGCCAGCTTCGAGTACCACGGCGACTCGGCCAAGACCAGTGGCGCCCACCATCCTCACCATCGGACGTGGCGGTCGCTGGGCGACATCGGGCGGGTCGACGAGGACGGTTACCTGTACCTCACCGATCGGCGGGCCTACATGATCGTGTCGGGTGGCGTGAACATCTATCCCCAAGAGGTCGAGGACGTGCTGCTGGCCCACCCGCGGGTCCTCGACGTGGCCGTCTTCGGGGTGCCCAATGAGGACATGGGCGAGGAGGTGAAGGCGGTGGTACAACCGGTCGACTGGGACGATGCCGGCGACCCGCTGGCCACCGAGCTGCAGTCGTGGTGCGAGACCCGGTTGGCCGGGTACAAGCGCCCCCGATCGTTCGACTTCGATCCCCAGTTGCCCCGGCTCGACAACGGAAAGCTGTACAAGGCCCAGGTCCGGGATCGCTACTGGGAGGGCCGGGCCACCCGGGTCCTGTGAGCACCGTGCCGAGAGGGCTCGACGCCGAGAGCCGCGGTCTCGAAGGGAACGAGAGCCGCGGTCTCCAAGGGAAAGTTGCGGTCATCACCGGTGGCGGCACCGGCATCGGCGCGGCCACGGCCCGGCTCTTCGCAGCCAGAAAGGCCACCGGCGTCGTCCTGGCTGCCCGCACACCCGAGCAACTCGATGCCGTTGCCGGCGAGATCAATGGCCACACGAACAGCCGGGCCGTAGCGGTGCCTACCGATGTGAAGGACGAGGACTCGATCGTGGCCCTGGTCGCCCGGACCATCGAGGAATTCGGTCGCGTCGACATCCTGGTCAACAACGCCGGAGGGACCCGCATGGGGCCGCTCGAGCAGCTATCCACCCGGGAGTGGGATTCGACTTTCTCGTTGAACGTGCGAGGGCCCTTCATCGCCACTCGGGAGTTCGGCCGCCACATGATCGAGCAGCGATCGGGTGTGATCGTCAACGTCTCCTCTGGCGCCGGCGTCACCGGGGTGCGCTACGGAGCTGGGTACAGCGCGGCCAAGTCCGCCCTGCAGATGCTGACCCGGGTCACCGCAGCCGAGTGGGGCCGGTACGGCATCCGGGCCAACTGTGTGGCCGTCGGGCTGGTGGCATCGGAGCGGGCCGTCGACGCATGGGAGGTCGCCGGCATCGATCCGGACCTGCTCCAGGCCGGCATTCCCTTGGGGCGCGTGGGTGAGCCCATCGACGTGGGCCGGGCCATCTTCTACCTGGCCAGTGACGAGTCCTCGTACGTCAGCGGCGAGACCTTCTCGGTCAACGGCGGACCCCAGCTCGGCGGTCCGCCCGCCGATTGAACGAGAGCGGTCAGCGGGCCCGGTGCACGGGTACGTTGCCATAGCCGGCCACGTTGGACATCTGGACGCGGGTGGTACCGGCCTCGTCGACCTCGAACGTGGGCCAACGCGTGGCCAGCTCCTCGATGGCGATCCGGCTCTCCATCCGGGCCAGAGCTGCGCCCAGGCAGCTGTGGATGCCGTACCCCAGTCCGAGGGCCAAGGTCGGGGTCCGGTCGACGTCGAACTTGTCGGGATCGTCGTAGAAGCGCTCGTCCCTGGTGGCCGAGCCGGTGACCAGAATGGTGGGATGGCCGGCGGGCACGGAGACCCCGCTGTACACGGAGTCCTGGACCGAGAAGCGGCCCTGGTACTGCGAGGGCGGGTAGTAGCGCAGGATCTCCTCCACCGCGCCGGGGATCTTGGTCGGGTCGTCGACCACTTTTTGGTACTCACCCGGATTGCGGTGGAACAGCACGGCTGCGTTCCCGACCAGCTTGGTCACCGTCTCGGCCCCAGCTCCCCCGAGGAGGCTGGCGAACCCGGCGATCTCCTCGTTGTCCAGTCGCGTCATCTCGCCGTCGCCCCGGTCCACCTCTACCTGGGTGAGCCGGGTGATCATGTCGTCGCCCGGGTTGCGCCGCTTCTCCTCGGCCAGCTGGTACCAGTAGATGCCGCTCTCCACGCCGGCCTGGACCCCTTCGGGGGTGGGGTCCATCCGCCCAGGCTCGCGGTGGAGCGTGAGGTCGAGCCAGTGACGGATCTGCTGGCGCTCCCCCTCGGGCACGCCCAGCATCCGGGAGATGATCTCGACCGGGAAGGGGGCGCTGAAGTCGGCGACGGCGTCGAAGGAGTCGGCGTCGTCGAAGGGAGCGAGGAAGGACTGTATGACCTCTCGGACCATGGGCTCGAGGGCGCCCACGGCCCGGGGGGTGAACACCCGGCTGACCAGCGATCGGAGGCGGTCGTGCTCGGGCGGGTCCATCATGATGATGGAGCGGTACATCTTGATGATGTCGGGATCGGTGTTCAGCGTGGACAGATCGACGCCGTGGCTGCTCGAGAAGGTCTGCCAGTCCTTGTGGGCGGCGCAGACATCCTCATAGCGGAACAGAGCCCAGAACCCGTACTTCTCACTGAAGTACACCGGGGCCTCGTCGCGGAGCCGACGGTAGAGGTCGTAGGGGCCGTTGAAGTAGTCGTCCGAAAACGGATCGAACTCGAGCGGCGCCTCGCTCACTGCGACATCAGACATAGTGTCCCTCCCCGGATCGGGCCATCAGATCAACTGCCCATTCGACCAGCGTGCCCTCATGGTATCCCCCCGGAGAACGGACATACTCAGCCCGCCGGTATGCCCTAGGAGATGGCGTCGGAGGGGTCGGGCATGACCAGGATCTCGTCGATGCGCGCCCCGCTGGCCAGGACCAAGAGGACCTGGTCAGCCATGTGCTCGACGGTCACCGCCGCTCCCGCCGGATAGCCCTCGACCGCCCAACGCTCGAACATCTCCAGGGTCAGTTCCGGGTCCCACTGGTCGGCGAACTCGGACATGGTGGGACCGACGACGAACGTGGTGACCCGCAGCCACGGGTACTCGCCCCGCAATCCCCGGGCCATCTCATGGAGGGCGGCCTTGGTCGTGGTGTAGGGGACCAGGCCGGGGTAGGGACGCCCCACGGAGCTGGATCCGAGAAAGACCAGACGGCCACCCGATGTCTCCAGGTGGGGGAGGGCGGACCGGGCCACTTGGGACGCACCGATGACGTTGGTCTCGAGCACCATGCGCCAGAGGTCGCCGGTGGCGTCGTGGCTCCTGGTCAGCGGGGACGTGCCCGCGCCGTAGACCACGGCGTCGAGGCCGCCGAAGTGCTCCACCGTCTGGGCCACCACTCGGGCGCATTGCTCGTCGTCACGGACGTCACAGCTGATGGCCACCGACCGACCGCCCGCTTGCGCCACGGCGGCCTCCAACCGATCGATGCGACGGGCGGCAAAGGCAACATCCGCCCCGGCCGCGGCGGCCTGGAGCCCGACCGCTCGCCCGATGCCCGACGACGCACCCACCACGAGGATTCGATGTCCTTCGAGCTCGGCCATGTCCCCCTCTTCCTCCGACGTGCGCTGGCGCGGGTCCGTCAGGTGCTGGATGGTAGTGGGTGAGAGTCCGCGGCGGCGTCGCCGGTTGGTCGGGCGCCGTCGAGGAAGATGCTGGTGATGACGGCGCTGGCCTCTTCCGCCCCCAGCTCGTCATTGCCCGCTATCTGCAGCGCCACTTTGGCCAGGCCACCGAACAGATCGACCAGGATGTCAGTGGTGAGATCGGTTCGCAGGACGCCCTCGTCCTGGCCTCGTCGGAACACTGCTTGGATGGGGTCGCGGATGAGGCGCTCGACCCGGTTGCGATCGACGTGGGAATGGTCGCTGGTCAGGACCGAGAACTTGATGCCACAGGCCACCACGGCCCGGATGATGCGGGCCAGGGCCTCGGGCACCGTCGCCCGTGCGAGGTCGGCCTCGGTGATGCGTCGATGGGCATCGTCGATGGCGACCTCGGACAAGGCCGACAGCAAGTCGTCGCGACTGGGAAAGTAGCGATAGATGGTGGCCCGGCCCACGCCGGCTGCGGCGGCCACATCCTCCATACTCGCGGTGTCGCCCTTGGCCGACAGAACCAGCGCGGCGGCGTCCAGGATGGCCGTCGAGATGTGGTCCCGGACTGCGCTTGTGGTCGCCATGGTGCTGTAAGTAAACACCCGCGTCTTCGTTTTTGACAACCACTTCTCTCGATGAGACGATTATGTCTCGCCGAGGCCCACGAGTGAGTGAGGCCATTTCGGACCGAGGAGACCCTTTTCCATGCGCAGTCTCGCAACCTGGTGTGTCCGCCATCGTCGCCTGGTCGTCCTCTTCTGGGTCGCTCTGCTGGTGGTGGTCACCCTGCTGTCCCGGGCCGCCGGCTCGAACTATTCGAACAGCTTCACCCTCCCCAAGACCCAGTCGACCGACGCCATTCAGCTCCTCCAAGCGGTCTCGCCCAAGGTGTCGGGCGATACCGAGCAGGTCGTGTTCCAGACCTCCCATGGCGCCAAGGTCACCGATCCCGCCGTCATGGCCCGGATAAACACCATGGTGGCCAAGCTGGCCAAGGTCCCCCACGTCTCGAACATCGTTTCGCCGTACCAGCCTCAGGGAGCGGCGCACATCAGTAAGGACGGCACCATCGCTTTTGTGACGGTGACCTTCGACAAACAGTCACAGAACCTCCCGACCACGCTGGCCACCACGTTCGTCAACACGGCCCGATCGGCCGACGACCACCAACTGCAGGTATCGGTGTCCGGCCAACTCGGTGAGTCCTCGAACAAGCCGTCGTTGGGTGGGACCGGTCCCGGGATCATTCTCGCCGCCGTCGTGCTCCTCTTGGTCTTCGGCTCCCTCTTTGCCATGGCCCTGCCCTTGATCTCGGCCCTGGTCTCGCTGGGAACGGCAGTGGGGCTCATCGGCCTGCTCAGCCATGTGATGAAGATGCCGCAGTTCGCCAGCACCCTCGTGCTGCTCATCGGCCTCGGTGTGGGGGTGGACTATGCGCTGTTCATCGTGACCCGACACCGACAGGGCCTCCTGGCCGGCCGGGACACCGAGGAGTCGATCGTGGAGGCGGTCAACACCTCGGGTCGGGCTGTCCTCTTTGCCGGGATCATCGTCTGCATCGCCCTGCTGGGCATGTTCGCTCTGGGCGTCACCTTTCTCTATGGCCTGGCTGTGTCGGCCGCCATCGGCGTCGCCCTGACCATGATCGCCGCTCTGACCCTGTTGCCGGCCCTGCTCGGCTTCATCGGTCCGAAAGTGATGTCCCGACGCCAGAAGCGAAGCCTGGCCACCGACGGTCCCCGAGTGGTCGGCTTGGGTTCCAAGGGCTTCTGGCCGCGGTGGGCGAACTTCGTGCGTGATCGCCCGATCTTGCCTGCCGTCGTGGCGCTGATCGCGGTGGTGTTGATCGCCCTTCCCTTCTTCTCCCTCCGCCTGGGCTCTTCCGACCAGGGCAACGACCCGGTGGGGACGACCACCCGCCAGGCCTACGACACACTGGCCACCGGGTTCGGTCCCGGGTTCAATGGTCCGTTGCAGGTGGTGGCGGTGGTGCACGGGCCCGAGGACCAGGCCGCGCTGAGCCGCGTGGTGGCTGCGGCGAAGGTTCAGCCCAACGTGGCCAGTGTCTCGACGCCGATCCTCATCCCCGACAAGACGGGGTCAGAGGTGGCCACCTTCGAGGTGTACCCGAAGAGCGCACCCCAGGACGCGGCCACGACAACACTGATCAACCAACTGCGCAACGCGACCGTGCCCAAAGCCGTGGCCGGTTCGGCATTGACCGTGTACGTCGGCGGCTCGACCGCGGTCTTTGTCGACTTCGCCCATGTCCTCTCGTCCAAGCTGCCCCTGTTCATCGGCTTGGTCGTCCTGCTGTCCTTCCTCCTGCTGGCCCTGGTGTTCCGAAGCCTGGTCATACCGTTGATCTCGGCGGCCATGAACATGCTCTCGATCGGGGCCGCCTTCGGGGTCCTGGTGGCGGTGTTCCAATGGGGGTGGCTGGGGTCGCTCCTGGGGGTCAGCCGCTCCGGCCCGGTCGAGGCCTTCCTACCGGTGATGCTCTTCGCCATCCTGTTCGGGTTGTCCATGGACTACCAGGTCTTCCTGGTCACCCGCATGCACGAGGAGTGGCTGAAGACAGGTGACAACCGGATGGCCGTGCGAAACGGGTTGGCGGCCACCGGAAAGACCATCACCGCAGCCGCGCTGATCATGATCCTGGTGTTCGGTTCGTTCATCTTCGGCGGCGAACGGGTGATCAAGGAATTCGGACTGGGACTGGCCGCAGGCATCCTCATCGATGCCGTGGTCATCAGGATGGCCATCGTGCCCGCGCTGATGCTTCTCATCGGCAAGTCGAATTGGTGGTTCCCGCGCTGGCTCGATCGCAGCCTGCCCCACATCGGATTCGAGGAGGTCGAGGGTCCGGCCACGGCCAACGGGCAGAACGGAAAGCGGGGCGAGTCCCAACCATTGATCGAGGTTTGACCGAGAAGAATGGTCCTGCCGGTTGGTCAGCCCGGCCGTTCCTCCAGGGACAGGAGTTGGGCCATGGCCTCCAACTGCTCCAGGTAGTGGGGCAGGGAGTGATGGACGAAGCTCAGTTGCAACCCGGTGGCGCCCGCCTCGACCAGGCGGTCGACGATCTGTCGGGCACCGTCGGGATCGTCGGTGGGATCGACCGGTCGGGCGTTGCCCAGCACGATGTCCGGCGGGCTCTGCCGGGCGGCCCATGCCGGAGTTTGCCGGGCGTTGGCCACCATCGTGGCCATCTCGGCCACCCGGAGCCCGAAGGGGACCCATCCGTCCCCCAGCTCCACGGCTCGACGGAGCGAGCGGGCCGTGCGGCCGCCGATCCACAGCGGGACCGTCGCTTGGCGGGCGCAGGGGTCTACCACCACATCAGCGAATTGGTAGTACGGACCGTCATACTCGGGCTGCGGTTGTGAGAGTGCCGCCCGGAGGGCCCGCAGCGCGTCGTCGGCCCGGGGCCCGCGGTCGTCGAAGGCTGCGCCCAGGAGGTCGAACTCTTCTTTGAGGGAGCCGACACCCAGTCCCAGGGTCACCCGTCCCCCGG
Organism: Acidimicrobiales bacterium; assembly: GCA_035552655.1. Classification (GTDB taxonomy): domain Bacteria; phylum Actinomycetota; class Acidimicrobiia; order Acidimicrobiales; family RAAP-2; genus DASXMT01. Next base: position 17,411 of record DASZLD010000222.1, on the reverse strand, counting down.
TGACCTGGTCGAGGGTGCCGTAGCGCTTGGCGATCTCTAGCGGGTGGTGGTAGCCGAGCACCAGCACGTTGGTGCTGAAGCGGATGCGGGTGGTCACCGCGCCCAGGTACCCGAAGGTGGCCAGGGGGTCCCAGTACCGGCTGCCCCGGACGGCGGCGATGTCGGGAGGGATGATGACGTGCTCGCTGCAGGTCAGGTGGGAGTAGCCCAGGCGGTCGGCCGTGGTGGCCAGGGCGGCGACATCCTCGATGGACCCGTCCACTTCCCATGATGCGTGGGTGTCGGGCAGCATGGTCAGCACCGGGGTGGCGATGCCCACCTGCAAGGGTCTTTGAGTGTCCACGCCGTCTCCTTCGGACCGTCCCACCTTCGGCCGGGCCGACGCTACCACGGCTGTTTTCCGGTCCGACCGGCCCCCGATAGTGTTTGCATCCCTATGAAACTGCGAGCGACCTACCGGTCTCCGGGCGCCAGTCGGTACCGGCAGCCCAACGGGGCCTGGGACGTACCCACGCTCGACGCCCTCATCACCTCCCGCCCAGTCGGTTCCGGCCCGGCCGTGGTCGACGGCCAGCTCCGGATCGACGCCGACCACCTCGAGGAGATGGTGGCCGGGCTGGCCGGCGGCCTCCGCCGGCGCGGCGTTCGCCGGGGCGACGTCGTGACCTGGCAGCTGCCCAACTGGTTCGAGGCGCTCGTCCTCTTTCGCGCCTGTTGGCGGTGCGGAGCGGTGGCCGCTCCCCTCCACCATCAGATGGGGGCGGCCGAGGTCGAGCACATGGTCGAGGTGCTGGCGCCGGCCCTGGCTTTCGCATCGCCGGACCTACCCCTGTCCGGAGCGGACGGGGTCACGCTCGTCCGTGGCGGCGACGAGCACTTCGAGCAGCTGCTGGGCGGGCCTCAGGTGCACACCAGCCCCAACCGTCCCTCCGACGTGGCCGTGGTCATCTTCACCTCGGGATCGACCGGTCGGCCCAAAGCCGTGCTCCACACCCATCGGGGCCTGGCCTACAAATCGCTCACCATGACCGGGATGCACGGCCTGTCCGGTGGCGATGCCGTGCTCATGCCGGCGCCGCTGGCCCACATCTCCGGCTTGCTCAACGGCGTGCTGGTGCCCGGGACCGCGTCCATGCGCACCGTGCTCATGGAACGGTGGGACGTGGAGCGGGGGCTCGGCCTCATGGGGTCCGAGGGCATCAGCTTCATGATCGGCCCACCGACCATGTTCACCGCCATCATGGAGGCGCCGGGGTTCAGTCCGGCCGCGGTGGCCAGCATGCGGGTGGTGTCGAGCGGGATGATGGGCGTCAGCCCGGCCTTCATCGACGCGGCCCACAAGGGACTGGGGGCCATCGTCAAGCGCAGCTACGGATCCACCGAGGCGCCCACCGTCTCCACCTGCACCAACCTCGACCCCCAGGACCGGTGCCGCGACACCGACGGGCGGGCGGTGGGCCAGGCGGAGATCCGGGTGGTCGACCCGGTCAGCAGGCGCCGGCGCCCGGCCGGCCAGGTGGGCGAGGTACTGATCAGAGGGCCCGAGCTGTTCGCTGGATACGCCGAGGAGTCCGACACGGCGGCGGCCATGCAGAGGGGCTGGTTCCGCAGCGGGGACCTGGGGATCCTGGACGATCAAGGCTGGCTGACCATCACCGGCCGGATCAAGGAGCTGATCATCCGAGGAGGGGAGAACATCTCGTCGGCCGAGGTGGAACGGGCCCTGGAGCTCCATCCCGGTATCTCCCAGGCCGTGGTGGTCGGACGTCCCCACGACCGTCTGGGTGAGCAGGTGGTGGCGTTCGTGGTGGCCCGATCGCAGTTCGATGTGGCCGAGTGCCGTCGGTGGTTCGCCGAGCAGGGCGTGGCCCGGTTCAAGACGCCCGAGCTGGTTGTCCACGTGGGCCAGGTTCCGCTGCTGGCCGCGGGGAAGCCCGATCGAAGCGCGCTCAAGGCCCGGGCCGCGGCGCTGGACATGACACCATGAGCCACGGGTCAGCGCCCATGGGCCGGGCCGACTCGGGGAGGAGGGTGCCGCAGTGGACCTGTCGCTGACCATCGAGGAGCGGTCCTTCCGGGACGAGGTGCGCCTGTGGCTCGAGGCCAACGTGGAACTGCCGCCCGGCTTCGGTTCACTCGAAGAGGAGTTCGAATGGGGGCGGACGTGGCAGGCCCGGCTGGCCGCCGATCGCTGGGTGGGGATCCACTGGCCGGCGGCCTACGGCGGTCGGGGGGCCTCGCCGTTCCAAGTGGCCATCTTCAACATGGAGTACGCCCGGTCCAAGGCGCCCCAACCGGTCAACCGCAACGGCATCAACCACGTGGGCCCCACCCTCTTGGCCCATGGCACCCAGGAGCAGAAGGAACGATGGCTGCCTCGCATCCTCGATGCCCAGGAGATCTGGTGCCAGCTGTTCAGCGAGCCCGGTGCCGGATCGGACCTGGCCTCGCTCACCACCCGGGCCATTGCCGCCGACGACGGGTGGGTGCTCCAGGGCCAAAAGGTGTGGACCAGCTACGCCCAGTTTGCCCGGTGGGGCATCGCCCTGGTCCGCACCGATGTCGACGTGCCCAAGCACAAGGGCCTCTCCTACCTCGTCGTCGACATGACCTCGCCCGGCATCGACATCCGACCCCTGGTCACCATCACCGGTGAGTCCGAGTTCAACGAGGTCTTCTTCGATGAGGTCTTCGTTCCCTCCGACTGCCTGGTCGGGGGATTGAACCAGGGATGGTCGGTGGCCAACACCACGCTGGCCCACGAACGGGGGACCACCTTCCCGTTCAAAGAGCAGGTGGTCCACGAGGTCTATCTGGAGGAGCTCTACGCTTTGGCCGCCGAGCTGGGCACCCTGGACGATCCCCTGGTGGTCGAGGCGCTGGCCGAGGCGGTGGTCAAGCTCCGGGTGCTCCGACTCCACAACTGGCGGACCCTGTCCCGACTGACAAAAGGGGTCGAACCCGGTCCGGAGTCGAGCGTGGTCAAGTTGTCGTGGGCGGACATGACCCAGACATTGTCGGACGCCGCCCTGTTGGTCATCGGGGAGGCGTCACCGCTGTGGGGCGAGGCGGCCGGCAATCCCATGGCCGGCAAGTGGCAACGGCAGTGGCTCTGGTCGCGGGCGGCCACCATCGCCGGCGGCACCTCGGAGATCCAGAGGACGATCATCGGTGACCGCATCCTGGGGCTGCCTCGCTGAGCAGTATGCCGCCGGTTGCCCAGCCGGCCCAGGCAGCGAAAGCGCGCGTTCTGGCCCTCCGACCCCGGACTCGGTAGCGTGACGCCCGGGCACCGGAGCGAGGGGACGGTCATGGCAGCAGACATCGAGGGGCACCCGAGCTGCCGCCCCGCGGGGGGTGTCGGGCCATGCCGCTCATTGCCACCGACGTCCTGACCTGTGCCGCCGGGACGGTTCCCGACCGCCTGGCCGTCACGCTGGGGGACGAGCGGCTGACCTTCGCCCAGGTCCAGAGCCAGGCCAACCGCACGTCCCATGCCCTCCTCGGCCTGGGCGCCCGTTCCGGGGACCGCGTGGCCTGGTGGTCGGACATCTCGCTCGATGGCGTCGCCCTCTACTTCGGCCTCAGTCGCATCGGCGTCGCCTTTGCCCCTCTCAATCCGGCGTACACCGATGACGAGGTGACCGCGGCGCTCGAGTACCTGCGGCCCCGTCTGCTCATCGTCGATCTCGCCCACGCCGAGCGGGCCGAGCAGCTGGCCCCCGGCCTGGGCATACCGCTGGTCACTGTGGGAGAGGGCGGGACCCAACCCGGGAGCGACCTGACCGGCCTGGCCCAGGCGGCGTCAGACCGGGCTCCCGATGTACCGCTGCCGGCCGAGGACTCCATCTGCACCATCTTCCTGACCAGCGGGAGCACCGGTCGCCCCAAGGGGGTCATGATCTCCCAGCGGGCCACCTGGTTGCGCACCCACGCCGGGGCCGCCGCCCATTCCACCAGCGGTGGGCCGGGCCAGGTGGTCATGTTCCCCCTCTTCCACATGGCCGGATGGAACTTCGCCACCATGGCCTGGTCGGCCCACCAGCCTGCCCACCTGGTCCGGCGAGCCGATGCCGACGAGATCCTGGGCGCGGTCGAGCAGTGGTCGGCGGCCACGCTCTACTGCATCCCGGCCGTCTGGCATCGCATCCTCGTGAGCGATCGCCGGACCGACGGGGCCAGCCTGCTGTGGGCGCTGACGGGCACGTCCCAGGTCACCACCGAGTTGCTGCACGGGATCAAGGAGCGCTTCCCCAACTCGCAGACGACCGTCAACTACGGGTCGACGGAGACGGCCCGGGCCGTGGCCCTGACCGACGCCGACCTGTTCGATCATCCCGGAAGCGTCGGCCATCCCATCCCCGGGGTCCAAGCCCGCCTGGCCCATGACGGCGAGCTGTTGATGACCAGCGACCGGTTGATGACCGGGTACCTCGACCTTCCCGATGAGACGGCCGAGGCGCTGCAGGGTGGGTGGTACCACACCGGGGACCTGGCCGAGCAGGACGACGACGGGTACCTGTACATCGTGGGTCGGAAGAAGGAGATCATCCGCTCGGGGGGCGAGACGGTGGCGCCGGTCGAGGTGGAGGCGGCGCTGGCCGGCTATCCCGGCATCGTCGAGGTGGCGGTCATCGGTGCCCCCGATCCCGAATGGGGCGAGGTGGTCTGCGCCGTAGTGGTGGTGGCCGACGGCGCGCCGGTTCCCAGCGTCGACGGGCTGCGGGCCCACATCGGCGACCGCCTGGCCTCCTACAAGCATCCGCGGAAGGTGGCGCAAGCCGACCGGCTGCCGCGGACATTGGCCACCGGCCAGATCCAGCGATCGCGGTTGGCCGGTCAGTACGGATCGGCGGAGGGCTGATGGAACGGGAAGTGATGTTCACCGGCGTCGGCGGTCAGGGCGTCCAGATCGCCTCGAAGGCACTGGCCACCGCGGCCATCGTCGAAGGTCGACAGGTGTTGCTGGTACCCCGCTACGGCGGCGGTATGCGGGGAGGCATGACCAACGCCGAGGTGACCATCGGCGACGGGCCCCTGCGGGCCCTGCCCGTGGCCACCGCAGCCTGGTCGGCCTACGCCATGGACCCGTCGTACTGGTCGACCATTCAGCCCAACCTGCGCCCGGGCGCGGTGGTGGTCGTCAACTCCTCCCTGTTCACCATGCCCGTCGGCGTGCCCGGTGCCTCGGTGTTCGAGGTGGCGGCGAGCGACGTCGCCACCGACCTGGGCAGCCCCATGAGCGCCGGCTTCGTGCTCCTCGGTGCCTTCGTGGCCGTGACCGGGTTGGTCGCCGTGGACAGCGTGATCGAGGCCATGCAGGAGCTGGTGCCCTCGTACCGGACACAACATGTGCAGGCCAATGAACGAGCCATCCGCGCCGGTGCCGCCGAGGTCCCCGCCCTCGCCGCTCCGGCCTGGGCCGAGGGCGCGGAAATTGGATGAGCGTAGGGTGGGACCCATGACCGACGAGCCGATCGAGGGCCGACGATGACGCGCCGCCTGATGCAGGGCAGTGAGGCCATCGCCGATGCCGCCATCCTGTCCGGCTGTCGGTTCTTCACCGGCTATCCCATGCTGCCCTTCACCGAGCTGCTCGAGAACATGGCCCGCAAGCTCCCGGCGGCCGGTGGGGTGTGCATCAACGCCAACAGCGAGATCGAGGCGGTCAACATGGCCCTGGGCGCGGCCGCCACCGGCGCTCGGGCGGGGACGGGCTCGTGCGGGCAGGGACTGGCCCTCATGCAAGAGGGCATCGCCGAGCTGGCCTTGAACGAACTGCCCCTGGTGGTGTTCAACATGGCCCGGGGCCAGCAGGACTACTTCCAGGCCACCCGGGGAGGCGGGTGGGGCGACTACCGGACCATCACCCTCGCCCCCAAGGACGTGCCCGAGGCGGTGGCCCACACCCAGCTCCTGTTCGACCTGGCCGACCGCTACCGGACGCCGACCATCCTCTACGGCGACTACGTGATCGCCCACAGCTCGGTGGGCATCGAAGTGGAGCGGCTCGACTTCGATCCCCTCCCGGCCAAGGACTGGGCCCTCGACGGATCGATGAGCGGCACCGGTGAGGCCCGGCAGATCTGGACCTGGGCCCGGGGAAAGCCCAACACCCCCGGCCCCGGACCCAACCAGTCCTGGCAGACCATTGCCGAGAAGTACGACGAGATCGCCCGGGTCGAGCCCCGGTTCGAGGCCCATTGCACCGAGGAGGCCGAGATCCTGGTGGTCTCGTTCGGGACGACGGCCATCTTCGTCGACCGGGTGGTGGATGAGCTGCGGGCCGAGGGCGTGCGCATCGGGTCGTTCCGGCCCATCACCCTGTGGCCGTTCCCCGGTGAGGCATTGGCCCAGGCCACCGAGGGCTGTGCCCAGGTGTTGGTGTACGAGCTGAACGCCGGCCAGATGGTCGACGACGTGACCATGTTCGCCGCCGATCGCTCGGCCATACGCTCGATCGGCGGGGTGTCCCAGGACAACTCGGGCATGCGCCAGGGCGATCTGTTGAACGCCGAAGAGGTACGCACCCGTGTGCAGCAGGCCATAGGCCAGCCGGGACCTGCGGTGCCGTCAGGGAGGACAAGATCATGACCACGATCGACACCACATCGGTTCCCGACCAGCCGTCACGGCAAGTGGTGGGGTTCAAGCCCGACCTCCTGCAGTCGGGCGACCATGAACTGTGCCCGGGGTGCGGCCATCCGGTGGCGTGGCGGTTGGTGCTCGATGTCATCGCCGAGCTGGAGCTGTCCAACAACAGCATCCTGATCGCCGGTCATGGCTGCTACACGCAGATGATGAAGCTGAGCGACCTCGACTCGCTCCAGTGCCTCCACGGACGGGCACCGGCGGTGGCCACCGGGGTCAAGCGCATGGTTCCCGACGCGGCCGTGTTCACGCTGCAAGGCGACGGGGACATGGTGAGCGAAGGCCTCCACGAGGTACTGCACGCCGCCGCCCGGGGCGAGCGGGTCACGGCGTTGCTGTTCAATAACGGGGTGTTCGGCGACACCGGCGGCCATCTCACCGCCACCACGGTGATCGGCCAACGGACCAAGACCAGCCTGGAGGGGCGCGAAGCCGAGGCTCACGGGTACCCCATCGACGTGAGCAAGCTCATCGCCCAGATGGAGGGGACGGCCTATGCAGCGCGGGGCGCGGTCAACACCCCGGGCATGGTGGCCCGCACCAAGCGGATGATCCGCCGAGCCGTCGAGCTGCAGATGGCGGGGGCCGGGTTCACGTTCGTCGAGGTTCTCACCATGTGCCCCACGGGCTGGTTCGTGCCCACCCCGGCGGGCCCCGAGTATCTCGAGGAGTCGATGATGGAGACGTTCGGCATCGGCGAGCTGAAGGCCCCCGAGTAGGCGAACCCCGGCCAAGGAGGCGGGGCCGACTGACCGAGCTGAGCGAGCCCGATCCCGCTTCGGCTACCAGGCCTGGCCGTACCGGTCCCGGTGGGCCCGTTCGCTCACCGGCAGTCGCCGGGGTGGGCCGGGAGGCTTGGCCGGCCAACCGATGGGCACCACGGCCATGGGCCGGACCGATGGGGGAAGAGCCAGCAGGTCACCGAGCTCGTCGGCGAAGAGGGTGGCCAGGGTGGTCATGGCCGACCCCAGGCCCAGGGCGGCCGCCGCCAGAAGCAGGTTCTGGGTGGCCGGGAAGACCGAAGCGGGAAGGGTGGAGGCCAGACCGATGTCGGTATCGCCGCACACCACCACGGTCACGGGAGCGGATTCGATCCCTCCTTCGGCGCCCCGGCCCACCTCTTCCAAGAGCGATGCCGGCAGCCGGCCCTCGGAATGCTGACGTCCGCCCCCTCGCCAGGCCCGACGGGTCAGATCACCCACCTGGGCTCGAAGCTCGGCGTCCCGGACGACGACGAACACCCACGGTTGGAGGTTCTCGGCGCTCGGGGCATGGGTGGCGGCCCGCAGGCAGCGATCCAGCAGCTCGTCGGCCACCGGCTGGTCGCTGAAAGCCCGGCAGGCCCGTTGGTGCAAGACGACGTCGAAGAACTCCCTCGAGGTCGTCGCTCCCTCTCCATCGGTCATAGAGACACCTCGTCTGGTCGGGTTCGCGGGATGACACCCCCGTCGCGCCGAGCAGAATCTAGCCCCATATCGGAGGAGGGCAAGTGGGCGGCTGCCGCCATGTTGGCCTACGTTGGGCCCATGATCCGCTACACCGTTGGTGACGACAGCGTTGCCCGCTTGGTGCTCGACCGACCGGAAGCAAAGAACGCGCTGACCATCGAGATGCGCGACGAGATCGTGGCCCGCGTGCGCCAAGTGCGGGCCGACAACGATGTCCGCGCCCTCCTCATCACCGGCGTGGACGACGCCTTCTGTGCCGGCATGGACCTCCGGGCCTCCACGGTGTCCAAGGCGGGAGGGTCCGGCTTCGATCCCCGGGCCACCAGCGAGGCCCTGCGCGTCGGCGTGCAGTCGTTCATCCGCGAGTTGTGGGAGCTGGACAAGCCCACCGTGGCCGCGGTCAACGGCACCGCGGTCGGTCCCGGCGCCCACCTGGCCCTGGCCTGTGACTTCGTCCTGGTGTGCGAAGAGGCCCGGTTTGTTTGGTCCTTCGCCAAGTGGGGGCTGGTGGTCGATGCCGGCGGCGCCTATCTACTGCCCCGCCTGGTCGGCCTGCCGCGGGCCAAGGCCATGGTCATGCTGGGGGAAGGGGCGAAGGGGGCCGAGGCCCTGGCCCTGGGTCTCGTCTACCGGTGCGTCCCTACCGCCGACGAGCTGCAACGGGAGGCTTCCGAGCTGGCGACCAAGCTGGCCTCGGGCCCGACCCGATCGCTGGGCCTGTCCAAGCAGCTGCTCAATGCCAGCTTCGAGACCGACCTGTCCGACTCGCTCGACCGCGAGGCCCAGGCCCAGGCCATGGCCACCATCTCCCCGGAGATGGCCGAGGGTATGGCCGCGTTTGCCGAGCGCCGTACGCCCGACTTCCGTGGCGCCGGCTGAGCTCCCCGTGCGCGCCCGCACCTGATGGACCTGCGCCAGTCCGACGAGCTGGTGTCCTTTCGGGCCGAGGCCGGCAACTGGCTCGAGTCCCACGCACCGGCCAAGGGGACCGCAGAGGACTTCACGTCGGGTCGCGACGGTCGCTTCGTCGAGGGATGCCGGCAGTGGCAGGCCGCGCTCCATGCCGGCGGTTGGGCCGGGATCGCCTGGCCCATCGAGCATGGCGGACGGGGGCAGTCGGCATTGTTCGACCTGACCTTCGCCCGGCTGGCCGCGGCCTATGGCGTCTCCACGGCGGCATTCGACGTCGGCATCGGGATGGTCGGACCCACGCTGATGGTGCACGGGAGCCCGGAGCAAAAGCAGTACCACCTCCCGGCTCTGTTGCGCGGCGAGCACGTGTGGTGCCAGATGTTCAGCGAACCGGGATCCGGTTCCGATCTGGCCAGCCTGTCGACCGCGGCCCGGCCGGTGGACGGGGGCTGGATGGTCAACGGGGCCAAGGTGTGGACCTCGTACGCCCGCTTCGCCGACTACGCCATCCTGTTGGCCCGATCCGACCCTGAACGCCCCCGGCATCGAGGCATCACCTGTTTCGTGGTGGACATGACGGTGCCGGGGATCGAGGTTCGTCCCATCAGCCAGATGAACGGCATGGCCGAGTTCAATCAGGTGTACCTCACCGACGTGTTCATTCCTGACCGCGCCGTGGTGGGCGACGTCCATGACGGGTGGAGCGTGGCCAACACCATGTTGGGGAGCGAGCGCGGTCTGGCCGGTGCCGAGTGGCCCGGTTCGGCCGACCTGGTCTCGGTCGCCCGCCGCCGCGGCACCAGCACTGACCCCCTGGTCCGACAGCGCATCGCCGAGGCCTTCATCGGAGAGCAGATCCTTCGCTTTCTCGATCTGCGGGTCCAGACCCGGCTGGCCCAGGGGGCGCCGCTCGGTCCCCTGGCCTCGATCGTGAACCTGTCCTTTGCCGATCACCTGCGGCGCACGGGGGACGCGGCGGCGGCAGTGCTCGGACCCGACATCCTGGTGGCCGCCTCGCCGACCAGCCCCGAGGGGCGGTGGCAGTTCCACCTCCTGACCGCGCCCAGTGTCCGCATCGCCAGTGGCACCGACGAGATACAGCGCAACATCCTGGGCGAGCGGGCACTGGGGCTGCCGCGCGACCCCCGCCCGCCTGTTCCCGGGGGCGCCGTCGGGTAGCACCGGGCCGGACCATGGCGGCGGGTCAGGAATCGGCGCGTCAGGAATCGGCGCTGGCCCCGGCCACCGGGCCCTCGCTTCCCGGGGTCTTCATGAACACGCTCACGAAGCGGATCTGGCCGGCCTCGTCCGTCTCGAACAGGCACACTTCGGGGTGCTCGGTGGGCGCCCCATCGATGTCGAACACCTCGCTCAGCTCGGCGAAGAACCGATGGTCCCCGGTCTGGGAGATCCGCCGAACCCGCAACTGGTAGCCGGGCAGGGTCGAGATGATGCCGCGCAGGAAGGCCACGTAGGGCTCTTTGCCCTCGATGACATCGGCGAAGGGGCCGTCCCGGACCAGCCCCTCCTCGGCGATGGTGGCGGCCAAGCGGGTCCAGTCCTGCTCGCCCATGGCTGCCAGGTACTCGTCCACTGCGTTCATGTGCGCGCCACCCCTGCCCCTCGGGCCGGGCCGGAGCCGGGAGCTGCCATCGGAGGCGGGCCCGTCCCGGCCGAGCTGGTTGTGCCGTTACGTTAGAAAGATATGCCAAGAACGACCCGCTGACCAGGGACCCCGACGACCGGGGAAGCAACCGGTGTCCGGCCCGCGGTCGGGGTGAATTCGCTTCGTGTCAAGATGCACAGTGGCGGGTCGACCGGTGTCGGGCGGCGCCCGGCCCGCCGAGGGAGGGGGTTTGTCATGTCAGTGACCGACGAACAGGTTGACATCGAAGCGCCGCTGGCCGTGTCCTCGTACCGTTACCCGACCGGTTGGTACGTGGTGGCCTGGTCGTCCGAAGTGGCAGCCGGTTCGGTCGAACGCCTGCACTACTTCGGACGGGAACTGGTCTGTTTCCGGGGCGAGTCGGGGACGGTGGCCGTGCTCGACGCCTATTGCCAGCACCTGGGAGGCCACCTGGGTGTGGGCGGCACCGTCGTGGGCGACGAGATCAAGTGCCCCTGGCACGCCTGGCAGTGGCGCCAGGACGGGACCAACTCGCTCATTCCGTACTCCAGGGAGCGATGCAAGCGCGGGGTGCGCATCCGGACCTATCCCACCACCGAGTGGCACGGGATGGTGGCCATGTGGTTCGACCGGGACGGGTGCGAGCCCGCCTGGGAGTTGCCCAAGGTCCCCGAGCTCGACTCGGGTGACTACTACCCCATGCACCCGCACTCCCGGATGCTCAACCGGGTGAAGGTCCATCCCCAGATCATCGTGGAGAACGCGGCCGACCCGTACCACATAGCGCCGGTTCACCACGGGGACCGGCCGGCGGAGACGACGTCGTTCGAGTTCCTGGAGAACCACATCCACGCCACCGTCACCGTCAACTACGGCGGGGGGCGGCCGAGCACGTGGCTCACCCCCGACGGGCCGGTTGACGGCGAGGTGGTCTACGACACCTACGGTCTGGGTATCGGCTTCGTCCGCTTCCCACCCGAGGTCATGGCCTCGGTGCAGATCACCAGCCACACGCCGGTCGATGAGGAGTACACCGACTACTACTTCGCCATGGGCTGTCGACGGGAACCTGGAGAAGTGGGCGACGTGCCCGATGGACGAGCGGCCCGGTGGATCGAGCTCCAGCAGGAGATCATCAAGCAGGACTTCTTTACCTGGGAGAACATGAAGTATCTGGACAAGCCCTCCTTCACCGTGGAGGAGGCCAAGAACTATGCCGCACTACGGCGCTGGGCCCGGCGGTTCTACCCACCCGACAGCGGTCCCGTCACGGGCACCGAGGGCGCGGCCCACTGATGGGAGCGCGGTCGTCGCCCTCGGGGCGACGGCGGTTCGAGGGCGCGGCGCTGACTATTCCCGCTGTCCTCGACGTCCAGGCGGCAGAGCGTCCTGATCAGGTTGCGCTGCATGTGGCCGACGTCCCCCTCACCTATGCCCAGCTGGCCCAGCGCTCGGTCTCGGCGGCCAACGCGCTGTCCGAGCTGGGGGTGGGGCCCGGTGACCGGGTGGCCATCTTGATGGCCACGTCGCCCGAGTGGGTGGTGCTCTGGTTCGGGCTGTCCCGATGCGGCGCGGTAACGGTCCCCATCAACACGGCGTACAAGGGCGAATTCCTGGCCCACCAGCTCCGCGATTGCGGGGCCACGATGGTGGCCGTCGATGACACCTTGTTGGGTCACGTCCTGGACATCAACGCCGATGCGCCCTCGCTGCGCACCGTCCTCGTACGCCAGGCCGGCGAAGGAGAGGAGACCGAATGGCGCGCCCGGGGCGCCGGCACCGAGGGCCTGGACTTCGAGTCGATCGCCTGCCTGGACGCCGGCGATGCCGGCCACTTCGAGTCGGCGGCCCGCTGGAACCAGCCCGGAGCCATCTTCTACACCTCGGGCACGACTGGGCCGTCCAAAGGAGCCCTGGCCACCCAGCACTATCTCCTGTCGGCAGCCCAGACCATGGTCGACTGCTGGGGCTTGCAGCCAGGAGAGACGGTGTATGCCCCGTTGCCCCTGTTCCACCTGAGCGCGGTGGGCAGCGTGTTGGGACCACTGCTGGCCGGCGGGACCGGTGTCATCGACCGGGCCTTCAGCGTGCAGGGGACGTGGGACCAGGTCCGTCGGCACCAGGCCGTCGGGGTGCTGGGGGCCGGGGCCATGGTCAACATGTTGTGGAGCTTGCCGGAAGGCGTTGGCGACCACGACCTGCCCATCCGGTTTCTCTCTGCTGCTCCGGTGGCCAAGGATCTCTACCACGCGGTGCAGGCCCGCTGGGGCTGTCGCATCGTCACTTGTTACGGGCTGAGCGAGGCCTTCCCGCTGACCGTTGCCGGTGTCGACGACGACAACCCGCCTGGCGCGTCGGGACGGGTCAACCCGGACTTCGAGGTCATGGTGGTCGACCACGACGACCTCCCGGTTCCGGCGGGCACGGTGGGCGAGATCGTCTGTCGGCCCCGACGGCCGCACGTGATGTTCGAGGGCTATGACGGGCGCCACCGCGAGACGGTCGAGCAGGAGCGAAACCTGTGGTTCCACACCGGCGATCTGGCCCGCTTCGACGACGAGGGCAACCTGTACTACGCCGACCGCACGAAAGATGCCATGCGGCGGCGGGGGGAGAACATCTCCTCGTTCGAGATCGAACAGGCCCTCGCTCGCTACGACGAGGTGGCCGAGGTGGCCGCGGTCGGTGTGCCCAGCGAGCTGGGCGAGGACGAGGTGATGGTCTATGTGGTGGCCAAGCCCGGGTGTGACCTGGCCGTGGTGCCCTTCATGGACTTCTGCTGCGAGCAGCTGCCCTATTTCGCCGTTCCCCGATACGTCGACGTGTGCGGCGAGCTCCCGAAGAACGCAGTGGGGCGGGTGCTGAAGCACGAGCTGCGAGCCCAGGGCATCAGGGACAGCGCCTGGGACCGCGACGACGCCGGATACCTGGTGCCGCGGTGAGGGTAGACCGCCGTCGCTCATTGGACGCGGCCAGGAGCATGGCTCACGGCGAACAGCTGGCCCGTATCGCCCACAAGTATCCCGACCGCGTCGCCCTGGTGTGCGGCGAGCAGACCCGCACCATGGCCGAGCTCGATCAGCGCGTGAACCGACTGGCCGGCGCGCTGGCCAAGCGGGGACTGGGCCCCGGCGACCGGTTGGCCGTGCTGATGGGCAACAGCATCGAGATGGTGGAGGCCGTCTTCGCCGGTTGGCGGCTGGGGGCCATCGTGGTGCCGGTCAATTTCCGGCTGGTGGCCGACGAGGTGGGTTTCATCCTGGCTGACTCGGGGGCCCGGCTCATCATCGAGGACCAGCATCTGGCCAGGCTGGTCGGTGCCCGCCGAGACGAGCTTCCCCGGCTCGAGGGGGTGGTGGTGCTGGGTGAGCCGGTGTCCGAAGCCGGACCGGGCGCCGAAGCCTTCTCCGACCTGATGGGCTCGGACCCCGACGGGGCGCCCGAGATCATCGTGGGCGAACACGATCCCGCCGTGATCATGTACACCTCGGGCACCACGGGACGACCCAAGGGTGCCGTCCTCACCCACTTCAACCTGGTGATGAGCACGCTGGGAGCCATGATCACCCAGGGCATCGGGGGCTATGACGACGTCTGGTACCAGAACCTGCCCCTCTTCCACATCGGCGGCCTGAGCGGCATCCTTCCCTACATCATCGCCGGGGGACGTTCGGTGATCGTGCCCAGCGGGAACTTCAGCGCCGCCGACGCGGTGGAGGATCTCGTCCGTCACGGCGTGACCGGCTGCGTGTTCATCGGCATGCAGTGGGACGAGATCTGCGACCAGGTGGTGGCCAGCGGCGCACAGCTCCGGCTGCGCCGCGCATCGTGGGGTGCGGCCAACACCCCGATGCACGTCTTGGCGAAGATGAGCCGGGTGCTGCCCGGCGTGCCCATCGCCACCTTCTTCGGCCAGACGGAGATGAGCCCGGTGGCCTGCATGCTCGACGCCGCTGACGCCGAGCGCAAGCGGGGCTCGGTCGGGCGGCCCGTCGTCAACGTGGAGGCCCGGCTGGTCGACGAGGCGGGCCAGGACGTGGCCCGGGGCGACGTGGGTGAGATCGTCTACCGGGGTCCCACGGTCATGCAGGGGTACTGGAACATGCCCGAGGCCAATGAGGAGGCCTTTGCCGGCGGTTGGTTCCACTCCGGCGATCTGTGCCGGATGGACGACGAGGGCTATTTCTACGTCGTCGACCGCAAGAAGGACATGATCATCTCGGGCGGGGAGAACATCTACTGCCCCGAGGTGGAGGCGGCGCTCCGAGGACACCCCGGCGTTGCCGATGTCTCGGTGATCGGGGTCACTGACCAGGTGTGGGGCGAGACGCCCCGGGCCATCGTGGTCCCAGTGGATCCGGACCGGCCGCCAGAGGCCGACGAACTGATGAGCTGGTGCAAGGAACGCCTGGCCTCCTACAAGAAGCCGACCTCGGTGGTCATCGTCGACCGGTTGCCGCTCAATGCGGCGGGCAAAGTGGTCAAGCCCGTGCTGCGCCAGCGGTTCGGCTTGCCGGAACCGGCGTCGTCGCCGTGATCGAAACGCACCCGGACGGACGGGGCCGGGGAAGGGGAACCAGGTGACACTGTCCTATGAGGCGGATCGCCTGCTCAAGGCCCTGGCCGGCCGAGAGGCGGTCCGCGATCTCTCCGTGCGCCAGACCCAGGCCTTCGCCGCCGGTGACGGGCCCACCTGGATCGGCACGTTCGTGGTCCAGGGCGAGCTGGAGCTACCCGGTGGCGAGCACGTCCGGGGTCATGCCGCCCTCAGCCAGTGGTTCGACCGGGCCGACCGGACGGGAACGGCCATCGCCACCAACTCGGTCGTCACCATCGACGGCGTGCACGGCACCCAGCACAGCATCGTCCTGCAGTTGGCCGGCCCGCTCGAGGGAGGAGCGACGATCGCATCGGTGCACTCCGTCTTCGACGACGTGATCTACGAACGAGGGCGGTGGTACTTCAGTCGGCGACGGATGATGCCCGGCGTGGTCCCCGGTCCCTGACCGGTTGGCCGGGCGGGAGGACGCACCATGTCGAGAGGCGCCATTTGATAAGCGGGAAGGGCCAGGGGAGAATCGGGCCATGACCTCACAGCAGTCGACGGTGCCCCTGGTTCCCCATTGGATCGACGGCAGGGCGGTGACGGGATCGGCCGAGCGGTCCGGTGACGTGTTCGATCCGAGCACCGGGCACGTCACCAAGCGGGTGGCCTTTGCCTCGGCCTCCGATGTCGACGATGCCGTGGTTGTGGCCCGCCGTGCCTTCGCCTCCTGGCAGCAGACCTCGCTGGCCAAGCGGACCAAGGTCCTCTTCGCCTTCCGCGAGCTGATCCATCACCGAGCCGACGAGCTGGCCGCCATCATCACCTCCGAGCACGGCAAGGTGACCAGTGACGCCTTGGGCGAGGTGTCCCGCGGGATCGAGGTGGTCGAGTTCGCCTGTGGCATCGCCCAGCTCATGAAGGGCAGCTTCACCGAAGGGGCCTCCAGCGGCGTGGACGTCTTCTCCATCCGGCAGCCGCTCGGTGTCGTGGCCATCATCAGCCCGTTCAACTTTCCGGCCATGGTGCCCTGCTGGTTCTTCCCCCTGGCCATCGCCACCGGGAACACAGTGATCCTCAAGCCGAGCGAGAAAGATCCCTCGGCTGCCAACTGGATGGCCGAGCTGTGGGCCGAAGCCGGGCTGCCCCCCGGGGTGTTCAACGTGGTCCACGGGGACAAGGTGGCGGTGGACGGCCTGGTCAGCCATCCCGACGTCAAGGCGGTTTCGTTCGTGGGCTCCACGCCCATCGCCCGCTACGTCTACGAGTCGGCCACCCGGACCGGCAAGCGGGTGCAGGCTCTGGGTGGGGCCAAGAACCACATGGTCGTGCTGCCCGACGCCGACCTCGACCTGGCCGCCGATGCCGCGGTCAACGCCGGCTTCGGATCGGCGGGGGAGCGCTGCATGGCCATCTCGGTCCTGGTGGCCGTGGATCCGGTGGCCGACGACCTGATCGCCAGGATCGTCAAGCGCGTCTCGGGCCTGACCGTCGGGGACGGACGGCGGGGAACGGACATGGGGCCCTTGGTCACCGGCGCCCACAGGGACAAGGTGGCGTCCTATCTCGACGCCGGCACCGCGGAAGGGGCCACCTTGGTGGTCGACGGGCGGGACACCTCCATCGACGGCGACCAGTCGGGCTTCTGGTTGGGCCCGACCCTCTTCGACCAGGTCACCCCGGACATGACTCTGTACACCGATGAGATATTCGGTCCCGTGCTGTCGGTGGTCCGGGTGGCCACCTATGACGATGCCCTGGCCCTGGTGAACGCCAGCCCCTACGGCAACGGCACGGCCATCTTCACCAATGACGGGGGAGCGGCCCGTCGCTTCCAGAACGAGGTGGAGGTGGGCATGATCGGGGTGAACGTCCCCATCCCCGTCCCGGTGGCCTACTACTCCTTTGGCGGCTGGAAGAGCTCGCTGTTCGGTGACACCCACGCCCACGGGACCGAGGGTGTGCACTTCTTCACCCGGGGCAAGGTGGTCACCAGCCGGTGGCTCGACCCCAGCCACGGCGAGGTCAATCTGGGG
The DNA here is from genome assembly GCA_035552655.1 of Acidimicrobiales bacterium. Lineage (GTDB taxonomy): Bacteria > Actinomycetota > Acidimicrobiia > Acidimicrobiales > RAAP-2 > DASXMT01. Next base: position 194 of record DASZLD010000222.1, on the reverse strand, counting down.
TTCCCCCGCAACGACTGACGGCGCCGGCGCCGGCCGGGATGGCCCGACCGGGGTCGAGCGAAAACACGCGCTTCTGTTTGTGGCCTATCGTGTCAGCAGCTCGGTTCCGGCTCCGGACAACGGGCACGCGGTCTACTCCAAGGGGGATGTCACATGACGATCGAGCTCGACCCGGTGAGGGTCATCGATGCCGA
>DASZLD010000221.1:0-9600 GCA_035552655.1 Acidimicrobiales bacterium | reverse complement strand
TGCTTCCGAGGCCTTGGCTCGCAGGATCGCATTGACCTTGACCGCCTCCTCGGCGTAGTGCAGTCCCTGCCCGAACAGCCCGGTCTCATGGGTCGAGGTCGTGACCAGGACGGTACAGGGAACCTGGGATGCGGCTTCGGTCAGCAATTGGCTGACCGCACCGGCCACCCCAGCCAGGATCCTGTGCCCCAGTGCTGGGTTGTCGGTGCCGTCGGCGAAGACGGCCCGGATGGCATCGTTGGTCCCGAGCTCGACGACCAGGGCCGAGGGATGTTGGGTGAAGATGCCGCGAGCCAGCCCGATGGCCCAGGTGCCCCGGACCACTCCCAGCGGCCAGTTGACCGGGGCAGAACCCCATCCGTCGCCACTTTGGGCATTGATCTGCCACGAGGTCACCGAGGGAGTGGGCGCGGTCGGGGCCCGGGCGATGATGGCGAACACGCTGTCCCCGATGACCGCCACCGGGTGGGCCGGTACCGGAGCGGCGGATAGGAGCAGGGAGCAGTTGCGGTCGGGTGACAGTAGCGCCACTCGAGAGGAGGGGATCACGTGGAGCGGCAGAGCCGATGGGGCGCTGGTGACCGTCAGTGTGCCCAGTCCGGTCGGCGCGGCCCAGGAAAGCACCCACCGGTCCGAGCCGGCCGGGGGTCGCTGGCCACCCGTAGAGCTCGATCCAGCGGACACGACTCGGATCTGCTGGGTGCCGGGCGCCCCTGAGGCGGTGTAGCGCGCCCACCAATCCGCCGTATGACCGCGCCCGAGCGGTTCGATACACGACGCCAAGCGGGTGGCTGGTCCCGTCGAGGTCGGTTGCGTTCCCCACGCTGCCGGCGAACAGCTGGCCGCGAGGACGGCTGACAGTGTCGTCAGGTGGACGACCGGCCTCATCATCTTCCGCATTGTCTGGCTGGCCACTGCCCGCCCATCCTTCGGGTGCCGTCGGATCCCGGTCAGCCAGGGGCGGTGGCACCGAGGGGCCGGCAGTGGTCCCGTCCTGTTCCGCTCGCCGCCGGGCTCGACAGCCGTCGATCAGTCTTCGGCCAGGAGCCGGGGCGGGAACCCACCGCGGCTGATGGGGCCCCACCGATCGATGGTGACCCTCAGCAGCACCTTCCCCTGCTTGCGCATCGCCGCCCGGTACTCGTCCCAATCCGGGTGCTCCCCGCTGACGGAGCGGAAGTAGACGACCAGGGCCTCGACCGCCTCCGGTTGGGTGATCACCTCGGCCCGCCCGTCGACTTGCACCCACTCGCCGCCGAACGCGTCGGACAAGACACAGACCGAAACCCGCTCATCTCGCGCCGCATTCCGAGCCTTGGCTCGCTCGGGATAGGTCGATATGACGATCCGATCCTCGGGGTCCACGCCCATGGTCACCGGCGACAGCTGGGGCCGCCCGTCCTGGCGGGTCGTCGATACCACGGCGTGATGGCGGGGCCGGATGAACGCCATGAGCCCGTCGTGGTCGACGGTGGTGTCCCGAGCGGAGGTGGGGGTCATCCGCTCAGTCCCCCGCGTCCTCGTCGGCATCCAGGTCCCACCCCTCGTCGTCCAACGATCGGGGGCGGGTGCCCGCCTCATCCCCACCGACGCCGTCGGGGTCGTCGATCCCTCCGTCCAGGACGGCGAGCTGCTCGGGGTCATCGAGGTTGGCGCCCGCTTCCTCGAGCTCGAGGTCGTCGATGGGGAGCTGCCGGTTGGTGGGCGCCTGCGCTCCGGGACCGTCGTCCTCCGAACTGAAGGCGTCGCCCTCGTCCAAGGCCTCAACGGCCTGCTCGAGGGTCTCAGAATCGAGTTGCTGGTCGGGCGACCAATCATCGGAGTTGGACATGGCATTGGATCCTTGCTCTCGTGAGCCGGTGGCTCTCGCGTGCTGGTGCTCTCGGGCAGCGACCTGGTCGCCGTCACGATGCTAGGAGCGGGAATCGTCCAGCGCGCCGGACTGCTCGAGCTGGTGGGTCACCTTGCGTTCCACGATGAACGCCACAAAGGGAACGAAGCCGGCCACGACAACCATGGCCATGCGGCCCAGCGTCCAATGGGCTCGACGGGCCAGGTCGGCTCCGGTGACCAGGTAGACGATGTACAAGGTGCCGTGGATGGGCCCGATGATGCCTTCGAACGTGGGGAACGGAATGCCCACGAACACCAGGATCAGACCGACTCCGACGATCCAGGCCATGATCCGATACCGGATCAGCGCTCCACGCACGTGCACTCCTTCGCTCGTTGGGGTTGTCCCGGGTTATCCGACCCCCAAGCGTACCCCTGGGCCTGCGGGGTCCCCATTCGGGGCCATCGGGTCAGGGCGCATCCGCATCGATTCGGCGGCGGTGTGCTTAGGATGATCGGGCTGCCGCCATCAGGGCGCGGCGCGACCCCGATAGCCGGGTGCTGAGCCCGGACCCCGTCCAGGCTGTCGCACCCGGTCCGTAGCGTGAGGGAGATGACGCTGCCCTTCCATTCCCAGCCCGAGCTGATGCCGATCGAACCCGACCTCGCCGACGGTCCGGCACCGGCGGCCCCCGTCTCCACGGTGGAACCGGCCCGGCCTCAAGTAGAAGTACGACACAGCACCCGACGGCGGAAGACAGCTGCCGCCCGGTGGGAGGGCGATCGGGTGGTCGTGCTCGCTCCCTACTGGCTGCGGGGGTCCGAACTGGACGAGATGGTCGACCACCTGGTGGGCCGGATGCTCAAACAGCGGCCCCACCTGCATGCCTCGGACCAATACCTCATGGACCGGGCCGTCGAGCTCGCTGATCGGTACCTCGACGGAGTCCGACCCGCCTCCGTCCGGTGGTCGTCACGCCAGCAGATGCGGTGGGGGTCGTGCACCACCACCACCCGCGAGATTCGGATCGCCGAACGCCTCCGGCCCGTCCCGTCGTGGGTGCTCGATTCGGTCATCGTCCACGAACTGGCCCACCTTCTCGTCTACGAGCACTCGCCCGAGTTCCGTCAGCTCGAGGCCCGCTATCCCCGTCTCCACGACGCCAACATCTTCCTGGCCGGCTACACCATGGGGCTCCGGATGGACGAAGCAAGCGCCGAAGATCTATAAAGCCGACTTGCTTAGTCGGGTTTATAGGCATACAGTGTGGCTGTGGCATCCGTTCTCTTGGCCGACACCGCTTTTAGTACTGCTTCTGACTCCAGTACCGCCCCTGGCTCCGATTCTGGACCGGGCTCCCGTACCGCCTCAGCCCGTCCTCCGCGGCGAGAGGTCAACCTGTTGGCCATCGCCGATGGGTTTTCCGTCTCGGCGGCCGAGATCCCCGAGCTGCGCGACGTCCCCGAGCGACGATGGGTCCTGCTCGCCGCCACCGACCTGTTCGAGGCGTGGGCCATCGGATGGCCGCCCGGCGGGAAGATCGAGCTTCACGATCATGGCCGCTCGAGTGGCGCCGTGGTCGTCGCTCGAGGCTCGTTGACCGAGACCTGGATTCGACCGACCGAGCACGGCGTGGCCACGGTCGAGTCCCACCACCTCGACACGGGCGAATCTCGCACCTTCGGTTCCCACTACGTGCACGACATCGTGAACGATGGCCCCCACCACGCCGTCAGCGTGCACGTGTACGGGCCTAAATTGACCTCGATGAGCTACTACCGACTCTCCGCCACCGGCCGGCTCCAGACCGTTCGCACGGAAAACGTGGATCCGGTCGGGCCGTTCGACGTCACCCGCGCTCACGATCCTTCGTGAGCGCCACCGCAGACGAGCTGGTGGCCCAGGCTCGTCGGCGAATCTCCCGGATCGGACCGGCAGAGCTCGAGCCCCTCGCCGCCGCCGGCGGGCTGATCGTTGACATCCGACCGGTCGCCCAACGCGCCGAGGAAGGCGAGCTGCCCGGCGCCCTGATCATCGAGCGCAACGTGCTCGAGTGGCGGCTCGACCCGTCGGGCGATCATCGGATCCCCCAGGTGAAGGGGTACGAGCAGCCGGTGGTGGTGGTCTGCTCGGAGGGATATGCCTCGAGCCTGGCGGCCGATACGGTCCGAGCCCTGGGCTACACGCGCGCTGTCGATCTGGTTGGCGGCTATCAGGCCTGGTTGGCCTGGGTGGCGGCGGGAAGACCTGAGGTCGCGAGCCCGGCCTCATAGCCTGGGCCGGGCCGACGGCGTCAGCCCCTCCGATCGAATCCCAAGCGGAACGAGCGGACGGCCCCCACGAAGATGTTGGCCTCGATATCGGGCGCTTCTAGGACCCGGAGGTGGGTGATGGTCCGGGTCAACCGTTCCATCAGCATCCGCAGCTCGAGCCGGGCCAGGGGCGCTCCCAGACAGAAGTGGGAACCGAACCCGAAGGCGACGTGGGGGTTGTGCTGGCGGGAGATGTCGAACGTGTAGGGGTCGTCGTAGACCGACTCGTCCCGATTGGCCGACGGGTAGAGCAGGATGACCCGATCACCTGCCTCCAGGGGTACGCCGCCCACTGTGGCCGGCTCTACGGCGGTGCGGAAGAAGTTGTTGAGTGGCGTCACCCACCGGATCATCTCTTCGACCGCTCCGGGGATGAGGGTGGGATCGGCGGCCATCGCCTCCCACTGTTCGGGATGCTCGCAGAAGGTGGCCAACGAACGGGCGATCACCGTTCGGGTCGTTTCTGCTCCCCCGGAGATGAGCAATCCCGTCTCGTTGATCAGGGTGTGCTCCGTCATCGGGCATCCCCCTACTTCGGCGTTGGCCCACACCGATATGAGATCGTCAGCCGGATCGGCCCTGCGTTCGTCGACCACCGCGGCCAGCAGTTCGGAGAACTCCAGGATGGCGTTGAGGAACCCGTCCCCCGCCTGGGAGTCGTAGGAGATCTGGTCGTAGCGCATCAGACGTTCCGACCACGATGTGATGTCTCGCCACCGGTCCTCGGGGAAGCCCAGGAGGTGAGCGGTCAGGCGGGCCGGCAACGGAGCGGCCAGCTCCGAGACCACCTCGAGCTCGCCCCGGTCCGCCCACTGGCCGATCAGATCGTCCATGATCCCAGCCATCAGGGGCTCGAGAGCACGAACCGACTTCGGCGTGAATCGACGGGAGATCAACTTGCGCTGCTCGGCGTGACGGGGATCGTCGAGCGAGATCATGTCATCCTCGTCGGGCGACTCGAGCGAGCGATAGCCCAGTCCGCTGACGAACACCCGGTCGTTCCGCTCGACGTCGACCACATCGGCGTGTCGGGTGATCGCCCACAAGCCGTTCTTGTCATCCCGGGCTACGGGCCGCTGGAGGCGAAGATGGCGAAGGGACTCATGCATGGCGTCGAGGTCGACGTAGAAGTTCGGGTCAAGCAGATCGGGAACGGTGGCGGTGTCGAGTCCGGTCCCGGCGAGGGGCGTGGCCATGGTCCAAACCTACTGTCTGGTATCGGCTCACCGTCGCCCCTCAGACCGAAGGTCCTGACGTCGAAGGCACCAGGGAGACACCACAAAACGGCAGTGCTCCGAAGCGCTCGTAAGCTGTGAGCCATGGCCGTTCAGGAGCCCATCGAATACCCCGTGGAACGCCTCGAAGATCCAAGGGCCCGACGGTCCCGGCTCGGTCTGGCCGGCCTGCTGTTGTCCAGCAGCCTGGTCCATTTCGTAGCGCCGCGACTGTATGTCAAGCTGATTCCGGCCCGGCTGGGCAGCCCTCGGTTCTGGGTGTACGCCAGTGGGGTGGCAGAGGCCACATCGGGTGCGCTCCTCCTGGCGCCGAGCCCGGGGGTCCGACGGGTCGGCGGGTGGTCCGCCGCGGCCACGATGGTCGCCGTCTTCCCCGGGAACATCCAGATGGCCGTCGATGCCGGTGCACCCAAGAACGTTCGGGCCGTCGGCGCATGGGCTCGGTTGCCCCTCCAGGCACCATTGGTGGCATGGGGAGTGCGCATCGCCCGCCGTAGCTCGTGACGGTGACGCCACCGGCATGAGCCGGTCGGGAAGGCCCTTAGGCGATGCCCACCGAGGCCTCGGCTTCCCGATCATCGAGGAAGCCCCACCAGGCGTCGGCGCCCCGTCGGGCGGCAGCCTCTACCTGATCCGGTCGAGCATCAAGCGACGCCAGCGCGTCCAGGATCCAGTCACCGTGCTCGGCCTCCATGGCCGCATGCACGTCCCAGAAGGAAGTGCCCTCCTCATCGATCTGGTAGCTGAGACGGAGGCCTTCCGCCTTGGTCCAGGCGATGGCCGATGCCTGGGTCTCGTACGCAGCCAGTCCGGCCAATCCCGCCACCGCGCCCTCCCTGACCAGGTCGGCGTAGGTCGACGTCAAGGCGCCCGTCGCCGCGGTGGAGGGAGCCTGCGTCCCACCGACGGCGGTCACGAACCGGTCGAACAGCTCGAGATGGGGACAGGGATTTCCCAATTCGTCACGGAGGTTCTGCCCCACGATCGCTGCTGCGTCGATCGATCCGGCGTCCGTCAGCCGTCCGGACAGATCCTCCAGCAGACCAGGAAGCGTCGCCTCGAAGTGGCGGTACTGCGACGAATAGCGGGCCAGCTCATCCCATGAAAGTTCGCCTGCTTCCCATCGACGGTAGAACGGATGGGTGAGGAGCATCCTCCCGGCGAGCGCAGCCTCCAGCGCCTGCTCGATCGGATCACTGTGTTGTCCCTGGTTCGTCGGCATACCGCATCGTAGCGACCGGCGTAACTCGCTGCCGGATGCTCCGAGGGGTTGGGGAACGGCGGTGTACCCAGCCCTTGGGGCGTCAGGTATCCCACCCGAATTGTGCGCTGCGAATTGTGCGCTGAGCGGTCAGCGGGCGGCGACAGAGCGTCCGGCCGGCTGACCGTACCGAGCATCCCGATACCGGTCGTCGTCCTCAGACGTCCCGTCCGGATACGTCCCGGCAGCCTCCCCCGCCCCGTACTCCGGCTCGGGCCGGAGATAGTGGAGCTTGCGCTCGCGCTCTTCAGCCTCGCTGCGCAGATGCACGAGCACGGCCACATAGGCGACGATGGCCACGGCGGAGATGGCACTCACGACCCACAGCAGGTGGGCGGCCGGGATCATGCCCAGAAACAGGCTGCAGGCGAAGGTCAGGACCAGGACCATCAACGTGTCCTTGCGACGCTTGCGGGCCAGCTGACGGCTGAAGGCGTCGGACACCCGGTTGGGGTCCTGGGCCGCCGGACCAACCGGGCGGCGATCCGACTCGATGGGAGTCTCCGACCGCGACGGTCCCGGCTCGCCGAGGTAGGCCAACGCCGGCTTGGGCAACTGATCACACCCCACCACGGTCAGGACCGGGGGCGTCGACAGCGGTGCGCCGTTCACCGTGATCGATCGTGTCGACGGCACGCTCTGGAGCCGGTAGGAAGGCGGATCGGCCGGTGTGTCACCACGCTGGAGAATGCCGAGCTGGTGGTGGAAATGCGAGATCGAGTCCCCATTGCGACGTCTCCGAAGCAACATGGGCACCAGAACGAGCGCCCATACCACTGCGAGGAACACAAGGACCACAAGCGTCAACTCCTCGACCTACCTTCCTTGCCAAAAACCCTAACGATGGGGGTCCGGACAGTGGTGGATGGTCGGGGATGACGGCGCCGACGACAACTGCTCAACTCAGTTGCAACGCCCTCCCCGGCTGCTGCATTCGCGCCGTTGTACACCTCTTGGGGCCCGCGCTCAAACGACTTTGGAGTTCCCAGGTGGAGTCGGGTGGAGCGGTCCCCCCGCGAGCCGGTTGACTGCTCGTTGAAATCTCGCTAAGGGCAGCAATAATCCGAGGGACGAGACGCGGGTCTAGCTCACCGCTCGGGCGGTCCATCGCCCCTCGGACCGGTCCACGGTGACCGGTACCCCGAAGCACTCCGAGACCGTGGCCGAGTTGAACACCTCGTCGATGGGCCCGGACACCAGCATCCGACCGCCTTGCAACAGCGCAGCATGGGTCACACCGGGGGGGATCTCCTCGGCATGGTGGGTCACCAGCACCAATGGCGGAACCGATGGGTCCTCGGCCAGGGCGGCCAGACGGCCGATCAGGCGCTCCCGGGCGCCAAGGTCCAAGCCGGCCGCCGGCTCGTCCATGAGCACCAGCTCCGGCCTCCCCATCAGGGCCCGGGCCAGCAGAACTTGCTGTCGCTCCCCCTCCGACAGCAGCCCGAAAGGCCGCTCATCGAAGGCGGCACCGCCGAACCCTGCCTCGTGCAGCAGGCTGTCGGCCTCGGCCCTGTCCTCCTCGCTGTACTCGTTCCACCACGTCTCCAGGGCGGCATGGCGGCCGGTGAGCACCACGTCGAGCGCTGACAGCGTGGGCCGGAGGGCCCGGGTCACCGCCGCGCTGACCACGGCGATGCGCTGACGCAGGAGGCGCATGTCCACCTTGCCCAGCCGCTCGCCCAGGATGTCCACCGTCCCCCGGGTGGGCCAGAGGGCGGAGCCGGCCACCCGCAACAGGGTGGTCTTCCCCGACCCGTTGGGCCCGAGCAGGGCCCACCGCTCCCCTGTTCGCACCGTCCAGCTGATGTCATCGAGCAAGGCGTTCCCGTCGCGCACGACGGCAACGCCCTCGAGCTGGACGGCCGGTGGCGCGGGCGCGTGCGAGGACTCTGAAGTGGTGGCCATGGGCACCAGTCTGCCGTCTCAGGCCAAGGCGCCGGCACGCCGACGGCAGATCCCACCGGCACCCGTCCGCCACGGTCCGGGACCGGCCGTCAGGCTGCAGCGCTGGCCGACAGGGAATCTCGCCTCGCTCGGATGGCGGGGTACAACCGACGCCGAACCAGGGCGCCGATACCCAGCACCAGCGCGCTCCCCGCGGCGATGGCCATGACGATCCAAAGATCGCGGCGAAGGTAGCGATCCACCGTGTCGAAGACAGCCACGGAAAGCGATTGGTCGACGTGGAGCGAAACCGCCCGTCGTGAGATGGCGGCCCGGATAGCGACCAAGTCGCCCAAGGCGATGGCCGATGTGAGCACGACGCCCAGGGCGTAGCCGCCCAACAGGCGCCAACGCATGGTGGACAGGACGAGACCGATCACCACCAGTACCGCAGCCGCGATTCCCAGAATCCACTCCAGGTGGACCAGGACACCGAAGACCAGACGGGCCTCATGCAGCTGCGACTCAGACATCAAGGTGACGGTGAGTTGGCGATGATCGATCAAGGTGGGGGCGATGGCGTCGAACAGCGGTATGCCGGAGTGGTCGAGCTGGTGCACGATCGGTCGGACCAGTGGGGTGAGGTCGACCCTCACCGCCCCGTTCGTGCGTACCCCGGGCACGGTCTTCCCGGTGAAGACGGCGACCGCGTCACGTTGGGCCCGCCGGTTGGCCGAATTCCACACGGGCTGGAACGAGGGCTTGGCCATGATCTCGGCCACGTGCTGTTGGACCTGGTGGCGGAGCCCGGTCGCCGCCGGATTGCTTCGGATGTGGGCCGGGAGGCTGACGTACATCGCGGTCGTCACCTGCTTGGCCAACTCGTTGGTGAAGGCCCGATCCTGGGCCAACGGGGCCATGGTGCTCACGTACCGGTCCCCACTGAGCACGGTGTGGTTCAGCCAGTGAGACGTTCGGGCCATCGGGGTGAGGATGGCCGCCAACGCGATGAAGATCCAGGCCACGGTATTTCGCAATGTGCGCTTCGCTGCCTGTGGCGGAGGTGGTCGC
>DASZLD010000220.1:0-13661 GCA_035552655.1 Acidimicrobiales bacterium | reverse complement strand
GGCCAGGTCGTCGCCCAGGTGGCCCGCAGCCAGCAGGGCCCGGTCCCGCCGGGAGCGCGTCTCGCTGCCGTCGCTGTCTCCCCTCTCGCGCTCGGCCCGCCGCAATCCGTCGACCAGCCGGGACACCCGGCCGATGGCCAGTTCGACCAGGGCGCCGAGCTCGGGGTCGGTGCGAGCGCTATCCCGGGCTCCGAAGGGCGCCGCCGACGCGGCTGGGTCGTCGGCCGCCGCTGCTCGGGTCCGTCGCTTCGGTGTCGCCGGTCGAGCGACGACGGGGTCGAGGGCCGGGAGACCGAGGTCCAGTCCCTGGGGTTCTGGGTCGGCTTCGGGCGCTGCCGGCCCCTCGGGCTCCTCAGGTGCGGCGGTCTCCGGCCCGGCGGCTTGGCCGTTGTCGTGCGGTCCGATGAGGAGGCTCCGGGCCACCCGGGTGCCGGCCAGAGGCTGGAGGACCCGTTGCAGTACGTCACCCACCTCGGCCACCGCCTCTACGGCCGGGTCCGATCGATCGTCGACCAGGCCGCGAGCCGATGCGGCCAGCGCCCGGAACCGTCCCGGCCCGATCTCGGTGCCCAGGCTGTCGGTCATGACCTCTTCGACCTCGTGGGCCTCGTCGAAGACGACGACGTCGTGGGGAGGGAGTACCACCCCGCCGCTGGCCAGGTGGGCGCCGTAGAGGTGGGTGTTGACCACCACCACGTCGGCGTCGGCGGCCCGCGACCGGGCGTCCTCGGCGAAGCAGTCATGACCGGACGGGCAGCGGAAGGCCCCCGGACACTCGCGGGCGGTGGTGCTGACCATGGCCCAGGCTTTGGGGGCGGGCTCGAAGTCGAGCTCGGCCCGGTCGCCCGTGGTCGAGTCCTGGCCCCAATCGAGCAGCCGGCGCACCTGGTCGCCCAGGCGACCACTGTCCTCGCTCCGACCGGCGCCCGCCCGGGCCATTTCGGCGCCCCCACCCTCCCCCATGGTCAGTTGCTCGCCGGTGCCACCCACTTCGGCGGCGCGCTGCTTGCACAGGTAGTTGCTCCGGCCCTTCAAGACGGCAAAGGAGAACTCGCCGGTGGCCAGGGTGGCCACACTGGGAAGGTCCTTCCCGGCCAGCTGGTCCTGGAGCGCCTTGGTCGCCGTGGCCACCACCACCCGCTCACCGGCCAGCATCGACGGGATCAGGTAGGCCAGCGACTTGCCCGTTCCCGTCCCGGCCTGGACGACGAGGTGACGACGGCCGGTGATGGCGCGACCGACGGACCGGGCCATCTCCGATTGACCGGCTCGGTGCTCCCCGCCGCCGGGCAGGGCGGCCGCGGCCCGGTCGAGTGCCGTGGTTACCGCATCGGACTCCCGGGCAGGCTCCGTTTCTGTCACCGGTTCGGTCACCCGATGACCCTATCGGGAGCCCGATGACCGCCTGCGCCATGTGAGGACGCCCGGCACGCCTGGTGGCGACCAGGCCCGCAGTACGGCCTTCACACGTTGGTGACCCACAAGGTGATGGCCACTCCCACCCCGACGGCCACGATCAGCGCTCGGAACACCTGCCGGTTGAGCTTGCGGCCCAGCGGTGCCCCCAGCTGGCCGCCGATGATGGATCCCCCGGCGATCAGGGCGACCACGTCCCAGTTCACATGGCTGGAGGCGACGAACAGGCAGGCCGCACCCAGGTTGGCCATGAACGTCAGCACGTTCTTGGCCGCGTTCAGCCGCTGCATCTCGTCGTCCAGGAAGATGGCCAGGAGGGCGATGAGGATCACGCCCTGGGCCGCCCCGAAATAGCCGCCGTACACGCCGGTGGCGAACACGGTGACAAAGAGGACGGGGCCGCCGTGATGGGCGCGTTCGCCCCGTTCGGCCAGCCAACGGGACAGCATCGGCTGTACGGCGATGAGGACACAGGCCAGGAGGATCAGGATGGGCACGACACTGCGGAAGACACTCCCGGGCAGGGCCAGGAGCAGGCCACCCCCGGCCACGCCGCCGGCGGCGGCGGCGATGCTCAGGATGATCACCCGAGGCCGTTGGCCCACCAGCTCGGGACGGTAGGCGATGGCCCCGCTCAAGTTGCCCGGCACCAGGCCCAGGCTGTTGGACACGTTGGCCAGGACGGGCGGATAGCCGAAGGCCAACAGGGTGGGAAAGGTGATGAGGGATCCCGCCCCCACGATGACGTTGATGGTCCCCGCGGCCAGACCGGCGGCAAAGATCGCCAGTGCTTCGAGCGGGGACATGGGAGAGGGTCTAGCCCGGTCGACCCCCCAGCTCAAGGCGAGGGTGCCGTCGACGCCCGCACTCCGCATCCAGCCGGCCGAACGGCACCCCCGACCACAGGGGATAGCGTTCCCGGCGTGCAATCGGCCGACGGCAACCCCACAGCGAGCAGCGCCCCGGCGCGCCCGTTGGTGGCGGACGATGTCCGCGGCGGCCCCATCCCCAAGCACATCGGGTGCGTGATGGACGGGAACGGCCGCTGGGCCAGCCGTCGGGGCCTGCCCCGTACCGAAGGCCACGGAGCCGGAGAGGCTGCCCTGCTCGATGCGGTGGAAGGAGCCTTGGAGCTGGGGATCCCCTGGTTGACCATGTACGCCTTCTCCACCGAGAACTGGCGTCGGCCGGCCGACGAGGTGCGGTACCTGATGGGCTTCAACGAGGGCCTCCTGGCCCGGCGCCGGGACGAGCTGCACGACAAGGGAGTTCGGATCCGGTTTGCCGGTCGTCGCGACTGGCGGGTCCCCAAACGGGTGCTGCGGCGCATGGACGAATCGGTGGCCCTGACCGAGAAGAACCGGCGGATGACCCTGACCATGGCCTTCAACTACGGAGGCCGGGCGGAGATCGTCGATGCCGTCCGTGCCCTGGTGGCCGACGGTGTCCCGGCCAACAAGGTAGACGAGAAGGCCATCCGGTCCCGGCTCTACTACCCCGATCAGCCCGATCCCGACCTGGTGATCCGGACATCAGGCGAGACCCGGATCTCCAATTTCCTGCTGTGGCAGTTGGCCTACAGCGAGCTGGTGTTCCCTGACGTGCTCTGGCCCGACTTCCGGCGCGAGCATCTCTTTGACGCCGTTCGGGAGTATCAGCAGCGCCAGCGGCGTTACGGAGGAGTGACATGAACGAATCCCGTGGGTGGACCGAGCCGTGATCAAGGTGGCCGTGGCCGGCGGCGTAGCCATCTACCTCTTCTGCGTGGTCATGGCGGCAGCCGGGTTCACCAGCATCGTCCCGCTGATCGTGATCGTGCCCATCCTGGTGTTGTTGATCGGCGGCGGGAACCTGCTCGGGGGACGCAGTCACGGACGCACCCGAGCGGCCGGGCCACCGGGCATGGAGCCCGCCCCGCTGTCCTCGACCGGTCCGAACGGTCCTGTCGCCCCCCCGCGGGTCAACGGTGAGCCCACCGACGGGGCCGGCGGGGAGAGCAGCGGCACGGAACAGAGCGCCAGCACGGAACCCGGCGGCGGGGAGCCCGGCGACCACGAATGAGCCTGTTCCGCGACCAGGGGGTGGTGCTGCGCACGATCCGACTCGGTGAAGCGGACCGGATCGTGACCATCATGACCGAGCAGCACGGCAAGGTCCGTGCCGTGGCCAAGGGTGTTCGCCGCACCGCGTCGAAATTCGGCGCCCGGTTGGAACCGCTCAGTCACGTGGCCTTTCTGGCCTGGCAGGGTCGGAGCGACCTGGACATCGTGAATCAGGCCGAGGCCATCGACACCTTCCGGACCATCCGGGAGGACCTCGACCGGATGTCAGCGGCGATCTCGATGCTCGAGGTGGTGGACCAGGTGGGCCAGGAACGACACGCCAACCCCCAGCTCTACGAGATGCTGGTCGGCGCCCTCCGGGTGCTGGACGAGGCCGACACGGTCATGGTGGCGCCCGCCTTCTTCTTGAAGGTGCTGGCCCTGGAGGGCTCGGCCCCGGTGCTGGACATGTGCGTGTCGTGCGGCGAGGAGGACAGCACGCAGCTGGTTGCCTTCGACCTCGTCGAGGGAGGCGTGCACTGCCGGAGCTGTCGGCGGGGCCGCCCTCTGTCGGGCCCCGGGCTCGAGTTGTTGCGCCGGACGTTGGGTGGGGGACTGGCCGGCGTGCTGACCGAGCCCCGCTCGCCCGTCACCGATGAGGTGACCTCCCTGGCCACCGAGGCCATGGAGGCCCATCTCGATCGTCGGCTGCGCGCCGTCCGATCCGGTCCGGGATCGTGACCGTGGTCGGCAGGACCTCGGCCCCCTTCGGTGTCTATGTCCATGTCCCCTTCTGTCGGTCGCGCTGTGACTACTGCGCCTTTGCCACCTATACCGATCGCGACCACCTGATGGAGGAGTACGCCGCCGCCTGCATCGCGGAAACGAGGCAGGCCGTCGACCAGGGCATGCCCGCGGCCACCTCGGTCTTCTTCGGTGGGGGCACGCCGTCGCGGCTTCCGACCGACCTGTTGTGCGCCATCGTGAGCTCGATTCCCCGAGCGGCCGGCGCCGAGGTCACGGTGGAGTGCAACCCCGAAGATGCAGAGCCCGAGCGGTTCGCCCTGTACCGGGAAGCCGGGGTAACCCGGATCTCCCTCGGCGTGCAGTCGACCTCGCCCCACGTCCTGGCCGGTCTGGGACGACGCCACACGCCCGGAGTGGTGACCGAGGCCGCCGCGGCAGTGGCCGACGCCGGGTTCGCCTCGTGGAGCATGGACCTCATCATCGGAGGGGCGGGGGAGACCGACGCCGACTGGGACCAGAGCCTGGCCGACGTGATCGGGCTTCCTGACCCTCCTCCCCACGTCAGCGCCTATGCCCTGACCGTCGAACCGGGGACACCGTTGGCCGCCGATCCGGACCGGCACCCCGACGATGACACCCAGGCGGCCCGCTACGAGCGAGCCGACGAGGTGCTGGCCGCGGCGGGCTACCAGTGGGAGGAGATCTCCAACTGGGCCAGACCGGGCCACGAGTGTCGCCACAATCACCTGTACTGGGATCAGGGGAACTACCGGGGGATCGGCTCGGCCGCCCACTCCCACCAGGACGGTCGGCGCTGGTGGAACGTGCGGACGCCCGACCGGTACGTGCGGGAGATCGGCGCCGGCCACAGCCCGATGGCGGGCGAGGAGGTCCTGACCGACGGGCAACGCGCCTTCGAGGCCCTCACCCTCTCGCTCCGCACCCGTTCCGGGGTGCCCGTCGCCGCCGTGCCCGACGACCCCGATCTCGACGGCCTGTTCACCTCGGCCGCCGGCCGGGCCGTGCTCACCGTCCGGGGCCGGCTGCTGGCCAACGCCGTGAGCGCCAAATTGCTGGTCGACGCACCCGTCCGCTGACCGAGGGCGGATCGAGGCCACCAGGCAGCCGGTACCATTCCCTCCATGCCCGACGCGACCGCCCCTTCTGACGCGCCGGAGCGCCCGTCCGACCTGATGGACAAGATCGTGAGCCTGTGCAAGCGCCGCGGGTTCATCTTCCAGTCAGCCGAGATCTACGGCGGCTTCCGCTCCACCTATGACTACGGCCCCTTAGGGGTGAACCTGCTCAGGAACGTGAAGGACGCCTGGTGGAAGGCGATGGTGCAGCAGCGGACCGATGTGGTCGGCCTGGACGCGTCCATCCTGTCGCCCCCCGCCGTGTGGGAGGCCTCTACTCACCTGGCCAACTTCACCGATCCGCTGGTCGATTGCCGGAACTGCCACCAGCGGTGGCGGGCCGACAAGATCGACGGCGTCTGCCCCTCGTGCGGGTCGACCGAGTTCACCGAGGCTCGGGCCTTCAACCTCATGTTCAAGACCCACGCCGGCCCGTTGGAGGACGAGGGTGCCGTTGCCTACCTCCGACCGGAGACGGCCCAGGGCATGTTCACCAACTTCATGAACGTGCTCCAGACCACCAGGAAGAAGCCCCCGTTCGGCATCGCCCAGGTGGGCAAGTCCTTCCGCAACGAGATCACGCCACAGAACTTCGTGTTCCGGACCCGTGAGTTCGAGCAGATGGAGATGGAGTTCTTCGTCCCCCCGGCCGAGGTAGAGCAGTGGTTCCAGTACTGGTTGGACGAGCGGTTCCGGTGGTACCTGGACCTGGGCATCCCCGAGGACCAGCTGCGACTGCGCCACCACGGCGCCGACGAGCTGTCGCACTACTCGGTGGCCACAGCCGACGTGGAGTTCCTCTTCCCCTGGGGCTGGGACGAGCTGGAGGGCATCGCCAACCGGACCGATTTCGACCTCAAGGCCCACGCCGCCGCCTCGGGCGAGCGGCTCGACTACTTCGATCCCACCACCAATGAGCGCTACGTGCCCTACGTCATCGAGCCGGCGGCCGGGGCCACCAGGACCATGATGGCCTTCCTGCTCGCCGCCTACCACGAGGACGAGGTGGGCGGGGAAGCCCGGTCGATCCTGCGCCTGCACCCGAGGCTGGCCCCCTACCAGGTGGCTATCCTGCCCCTGTCCAAAAAGGACACGCTCGAGCCCCTGACCCAACAGGTGCTGTCGGCCCTGCAGCCCCATTTCATGTGCGACTACGACGTCACCCAGTCGATCGGAAAGCGCTACCGCCGACAGGACGAGGTGGGAACCCCGTGGTGTGTGACCATCGATTTTGACTCGCTCGAGGACCAGGCGGTGACCGTGCGCGATCGGGACACGACCGAGCAGGAGCGGGTGCCGATCGCTGATCTGGTGGCGGTGATCCAGCGCCGGATGGACGGCGCCTGAGCGCCGTCCCGATCCCTGGTCGCTTCGGAGGCGTCGGGCGGGTTGGATAGCATTGGTGGTTCGCGCATTCAGCGCGGAAACACCCGACCAGCTGCAGGAGACTCGACGCGATGCCGTTTGTCTACGACTTCGACCATAAGCACAAGAAGCCACCCATGGAGATGAAAGACCTCCTGGGTGGCAAGGGTGCCAACCTGGCCGAGATGACATCGGTGCTGGAGCTTCCCGTCCCCCCGGGGTTCACCATCTCCACCGACGCCTGCCGGGCCCACATGGAGTCGGGTTGGCCCGAGGGACTGACCGCAGAAGTGGCCAAGGCCCGGTCCCGGCTCGAAAAGAAGATGGGCAAGCGCATCGGCGACGCTGCCGACCCCCTGTTGGTCTCGGTCCGCTCCGGGGCCAAGTTCTCCATGCCCGGCATGATGGACACCGTTCTCAACCTGGGGCTCAACGACCAGTCGGTCATCGGGCTGGCCAAGCAGACCGACGACGAACGCTTCGCCTTCGACTCCTATCGCCGCTTCGTAGCCATGTACGGCCGCATCGTCCTGGGCGTTCCCGGCGAGGAATTCGACTCGCTGCTCGACGCAGCCAAGGAACTGGCCAACACCGAGTCCGACGCCGGGATCCCCACCGAGCTCCTGCGCTATCTGGTCGACGCCTACCAGCAGATCGTGGAGCGCCACACGGGTAAGCCCTTTCCCCAGGACCCCGACGACCAGCTCCGCGGGGCCATCGAGGCCGTGTTCGAGTCCTGGGACAGCCCCCGGGCCAACGCCTACCGGGTGCGGGAGCGGATCGCCCACGAGCTGGGCACCGCGGTCAACGTGCAGGCCATGGTGTTCGGGAACCGGGACGACCGTTCGGGGACCGGGGTGGGCTTCACCCGCGATCCGGCCACTGGCGAGAAGGGCGAGTACGGGGACTACTTGATCAATGCCCAGGGCGAGGACGTAGTGGCCGGCATCCGCAATACCGAGCCGCTCGCCGCCCTGAAGCGCCAGTTCCCCAAGATCCACGCCGAGCTGTTGGCCATCTTCGCCCGCCTCGAGCACCACTACCGGGACATGTGCGACACCGAGTTCACCATCGAGCAGGGAAAGCTATGGATGCTCCAGACCCGGGTGGGCAAGCGCACCGGACAGGCCGCCCTGCGGATGGCGGTCGACATGACCACCGACCCGAAGATCAAGCTGAGCCGGTCGGAGGCCATCGAACGGGTCACCGGGGACCACCTCGACCAGGTGCTCCATCCCCAGTTCGCCGGATCGGGCTACTCGGTGCTGGTCAAGGGGCTCGGGGCCTCGCCGGGCGCGGCTGTGGGCCGCGTCTACCTCACCGCCGACGACGCCCAGGCCGCAGCCCAACGGGGTGAGCGCGTGGTCCTGGTCCGCAGCGAGACCTCGCCCGAGGATGTGCACGGCATGCTGGCGGCCGAGGGCATCCTCACCGCCCGAGGCGGGCTGGTCAGCCACGCCGCCGTGGTCGCCCGGGGCTGGGGCAAGCCCGCGGTGGTCGGGGCCGAGAAGGTGCGCATCTCCGGGAGCACGTTCACCGTGGGCGACACCGTGGTACACGAGGCCGATTGGATCTCGGTCGACGGCACCAACGGCACCGTGGTGCTGGGCCAGGTCCCGCTGAGCCAGGGGGAGACCCCGGCCGAGTTCGAGACCATCCTGGGGTGGGCCGACACCATCCGGGCCGGCCACATGGGTGTGCGGGCCAACGCCGACAACGGCCCCGACGCCGCCAACGCCCGCAAGCACGGGGCCGAGGGCATCGGCCTGTGCCGCACCGAGCACATGTTCTTGGGCGAGGATCGGCTGCCCATCGTGCGTCGGATGATCCTGGCCTCGACCGAGAGCGAGGAGTTCTCGGCCTTGGAGGAGCTCCGCGTGGCCCAGAAGGCCGACTTCGAGGAGATCCTGGAGGCCATGGACGGGTTGCCCGTGACCATCCGCCTGCTCGACCCCCCACTGCACGAGTTCTTGCCCGATGTCCAAGAGCTGGCCATCAAGGACGCCACCGTGGGCCTGACCGAGGAAGAGGGACGGCTGTGGGAAGCGGCCAAGACCTGGCACGAGTTCAACCCCATGCTGGGCACCCGGGGGGTGCGTCTCGGGGTGATCAAGCCCGGTCTGTACGCCATGCAGGTCCGGGCCCTCATGGAGGCGGCACTGGAACGGGTGGGCATGGGCGGCCACCCCATCGTGGAGATCATGATCCCCCTCACCGTGACCCGGGAGGAGCTGGCCCTGGCCCGCGGTTGGGTGGAGGCGGCGGTCAGCGAGGCGTTG
This sequence comes from Acidimicrobiales bacterium, assembly GCA_035552655.1. GTDB lineage: Bacteria > Actinomycetota > Acidimicrobiia > Acidimicrobiales > RAAP-2 > DASXMT01. The sequence continues at coordinate 4,676 of DASZLD010000220.1, read as the reverse complement.
GCCGCGGGATCAACGGGCGGGCGGGGCAAGAAGGCCGCGGCCACCAGGAAGGCGACCACGTCGGGCGCCCTCGACGTCATCATCGGCACCATGATCGAGACCCCCCGCGCCGCCCTCCGGGCGGCCGAGATCGCCGAGGAGGCCGACTTCTTCTCCTTCGGCACCAATGACCTCACCCAGATGACCTTCGGGTTCAGCCGCGACGACGTCGAGGGTCGGATGATGTCGACCTATCTCGAAGAGGGACTGCTGAAGCGGAATCCCTTCGAGGTGGTCGATCCCGACGGGGTGGGCGAGCTGGTCCGCTTGGGGGTGGAGAGGGGTCGATCGACCAAGCCGGGGCTCAAGATCGGGGTGTGTGGCGAGCACGGGGGAGACCCCGAGTCCATCGCCACCTTCGCCCAGGCCGGTCTGGACTACGTCAGCTGCTCACCGTTCCGGGTGCCCATCGCCAGGCTGGCTGCGGCCCAGGCGGTGTTGGCCGAGGGCGGGTCGGCACCGGCCAAGGGGGCAAAGGCTCGGGCCAAGAAGTAGGGCCCGCCCTGAGGAAGGCGATTCGGCCGCCGTCGCTTCGCGGTACCGTCGTCATCCATGGGCATCCCCGACGAGGACGTGGCCCGGGTCCGGGCGGCAACCGACATCGTCGCGCTCATCGGCGAGCACGTGGCCTTGAAGCGGGTGGGCCGGCGCTGGAGCGGCCTGTGCCCGTTTCACGCCGAGAAGACGGCATCGTTCAGCGTCAACGCCGAAGAGGGCTTCTACTACTGCTTCGGGTGCCAGGCCAAAGGTGACGCCATCAGCTTCGTGCGGGCCATCGACCACCTCGACTTCGTCGACGCCGTGCGCCGGTTGGCCGACAAGGCCAGCATCACCATCCACGAGGACGCCGACGCCGGACGGAACAGCCAGCGGCGCAAGCTGTTCATGGATGCCATGGAGTCGGCGACCGAGTGGTACCACCAGCGCCTGTTGACGGGGGCGGACGCCGGACAGGCCCGCGACTACCTGCGCTCCCGCGGCTATGACGGATCGGTGGTGCGCCGCTTCCGCCTGGGGTGGGCGCCCGACGACTGGGATGCGCTGTGCCGAGCGCTGAAGCTGACCGAGGAGGTGGCGGTGGGCGCCGGGCTCGGCTTCGTGAACCGTAGGGGCCGCCTCCAGGACGCGTTTCGGGGACGGGTTCTGTTCCCCATTTGCGATTCCTCGGGCCGACCGGTGGCCCTCGGCGGTCGGATACTGCCCGGGAGCAGTGACCCGGCCAAGTACAAGAACTCGCAGGAGTCGGTCATCTACTCCAAGCGCAAGGTGCTCTACGGGCTCAACTGGGCCAAGGCCGACATCATCAAGAGCGACGAGGTGGTGGTGTGCGAGGGCTACACCGACGTCATCGGGTTCTTCGAGGCCGGGGTGGAGCGGGCCGTGGCCACCTGCGGCACGGCCATGGCCGACGAGCACTTCGGCGTGCTCCGGAACTTCGCCAAGCGGGTGGTGCTGGCCTACGACGCCGACGGGGCCGGACAGGCAGCAGCGGGCCGTTTCTACGAGTGGGAGCGCCGCCACGAGATCGATGTGGCCGTGGCCGACCTGCCGGCCGGAGCGGACCCCGGCGAGCTGTCCCGATCGGATCCCGAGGCGCTCCGGGCCGCAATCGAGGGGGCCAAGCCCTTTCTTCAGTTCCGGGTGGAGCGGGTGCTGTCGGCCGCCGACCTGTCGACGCCCGAGGGCAGGGCCAAGGCGGCCGATGCCGCACTGTCGGCGGTGGCCGAGCACCCCGACGACCTAGTCAGAGACCAGTACGTCATGCAGGTGGCGGAGCGGTGCCGGCTCGAGCCCACGTCGTTGCGGGACCGGCTCGAGCGCCTCCGTCGTGAGGGGCCGAAGGAACCGCCCCCCAAAAGGGGTAGCACGTCGAACCGCTCAAGCTCCGATGACGCTCCCTCGTGGGTCCGCGATCCGGACGACCCGTGGGACCGGGGGGAGCCCGAGGACGAGGACGGTCCACCGCCCGACGACAGTGCCGGGTGGGAACGAACCCGGGCGCCGTCGTTCGGACCGGGGCTCGAGGTCCTTCGCTTTGCCATCCACCGGCCCGAGGACGTGGCCCATCGGCTCGAGCCGGTGCTGTTCGGCGACGACCTCCAGCGCAGCGCCCTGCTGGTTCTGTTGGAGGCCGACGACCTGCGGGTGGCCATCGCCGAGGCGCCGCCACCGGTGAGGGACCTTCTGGCCCGCCTGGTCGTCGAGGAGCCCATCGGCGAGCCCGACGGCGCCCTCTTTGCGTTGATCCGACTAGCGGCTCACCGGGAGCTGGACGTGCTCGAACGGGAGTCGCGGACGTCGCCCGAGGCCGGGTCGGAACTGGTGGAGATCCGGCCAATCATCGAGCACATGGAGGTCACGGGCACCCTAGGTGAGGCGTCGGATCGGTTGGTAGCCTGGCTTGTTGGGAGGAGCATATGAGTCTGACGGGCGGAGGCACATGACCGCTGGGCGCATCGCTCGGCCGTCGGGACAGGTTATGACAGACCACTTCATCGACGACCAACGTGCGACGGGGCCGACCGCGCCAGCCAGCCCCTCCTCACCTGTCGATACCGTGCTCTACGCGCGGGAATTCGAGATCCTTCTCCAACTGGGACGAGCGAAGGGGTACCTCGAACAGGACGATCTCATGTCCGTCTTGCGCTCGGTCGAGCTGAGCCCGGACTTGATCATCGATGTGGTCATGCGGGTCCGGGCCGACGGGATCGAGTTCGTCGATGCCCCCGGGGATACCGAGGACCTCACCTCGGTCCCGCCGACGACCGCCGTGCTCGAACAGGGCGGCAGCATCGGCGGTCCGACCGAGAACGGCATAGTCCCGGCAACCAGCAGTCCCACAGAGAACGGCACAGCCCCGGCAAGCGTCGTTGGATTGTCCGAGGGAGCAGCCAGCCCGGCCACGGCGCCGACGGAGCCGAAACCTCCGGCGGCTCGAAAGCCGAACGCGTCGCGATCCAAGGATCGGCCATCGAACCGATCGTCGACCGATGGCGCTCCTGTTGACAACGGCTATGCCGGCGGCGACCGCTTCGCCGGACCGGGTGCGGACCCGGTGCACACGTATCTCAAGGAGATCGGGAAGGTTCGGCTCCTCGACGCTGCCCTCGAAGTGGAGCTGGCTCAGCGAATCCTGGCCGGGACCGAAGCGGCCGGGCGACTGGAACTGGCCGACGCCGGGACCGAGGCGGTCGGCGATCGCACCCAGGCCGGCGACAGGGCACTGGTTCGTCGGGGACAGGCGGCAAAAGAGGCGCTGATCGAGGCCAACCTCCGGTTGGTGGTCTCTATTGCCAAGCGGTATCGCAATCGAGGGATGGCGTTTCTGGACCTGATCCAGGAGGGCAACCTCGGATTGATGCGGGCCGTCGAGAAGTTCGATCACACCAAGGGCTTCAAATTCTCGACCTATGCCACCTGGTGGATCCGCCAGGCCATCACCAGGGCCATCGCCGATCAGGCCCGGACCATTCGGATCCCGGTGCACATGGTGGAGACGATCAACAAGGTGGTCTGGGCTCAGCGGCAGCTCCTGCAGGAACTGGGTCGGGAGCCCACCGCAGGGGAGCTGGCCCAGCAAGTCGATTTCAGCGTCGAGCGAGTGCGGGAGATCCAACAGATCAACCAGGACACCGTGTCGCTCGAGCAACCCATGGGTGACGAGGACGATTTCAGCCTGTCCGACCTTATCGAGGATCGTGGCGCGGTGGTCCCCGACGACGCCGCCACCCGGATCATGCTCGATGAGGCGGTGCGCGAGGCCCTCGGCCACCTGGCTCCGCGGGAACAGGACGTGGTTCGGCTCCGATTCGGGCTGGACGACGGTAAGGTCCGCACGCTCGAAGAGGTGGGGAAGGCGTTCGGTGTGACCCGCGAGCGCATTCGCCAGATCGAGGCCAAGACGCTGGCCAAGCTACGCAGGCCGGACTCGGCTCAGCTGCTCAGGGACTACCTGGACGAGGTCTGACCGGCCAGCCAGTTGCTCCGGGGGTGAGACTCGAACTCACAACCTAGCGGTTAACAGCCGCTTGCTCTGCCGATTGAGCTACCCCGGAAAGGGCTGTCAGGTCGGGCAAATTCCCAACTGACGCGACAGAGGACTGTAGTCGTTGGCGCTCGACCCCCCGGAAGGCCTGGCGAGCGGAGAGGCGCTCAGGGCCGTCGGCAGGCAGAATGGTAGCCGTGAAGTTTCGATTGGGGACGGTTATCGCATTTGGCATCGGGTACACGCTGGGTGCCCGGGCCGGACGGGATCGCTATGTGCAGATCGCCAGGCTCGCCGGCCAGGTCGGGCATTCGTCGCCGGTAGCGGCCACCATCGGCGCCGTGGGGGACAAGGCCAGGGCTGTGGTCGTCCTCGGGGTGGAGCGAACCAGGGACGTCATCGGCATCCGATTGGGTCTGCGGGACGGTGACGAAGCGGCAGATGTCCTGGCCCAGGACCTGGCCGCGGCGTTGAACGGCCGCGGTCGCAGCTGACTGTCCAGGGCGGTCCCTCAGGGGGCCGGTGCCCGTGCCGGGGGAGCACGGTCGAGTCTCGAGGTTTCGACGTCGCTTGGGTGGGTAGTTACTTGTCCAATCCGAGCGCGTCGACTCCTGCTGCTTCAGGCCGGGAGTCGATGTCGCGCTCGGACCCC
>DASZLD010000219.1:0-5404 GCA_035552655.1 Acidimicrobiales bacterium | reverse complement strand
GGTCATGAAGCTACTGGCCCGTTTCTACGATCCCGACGAGGGAAGCGTTCGCATCGACGGACACGACATCCGAACCCTCGACCTCAACTCGTTCCGTCACCAACTGGGCTACGTGCCCCAAGAGGCATTCCTCTTCTCGGGGACGATCCGGGACAACATCGCCTACGGCCGGCCCCAGGCCGCCGACGCCGACGTGGAGGCGGCGGCTCGAGCGGTGGGTGCGCACGATTTCATCGCTGCGTTGCCCGGTGGGTACCTGCACGAGTTGTCGGAACGGGGACGGTCCCTCTCAGCGGGCCAGCGCCAGCTGATCGCCCTCGCCCGCGCCGAGCTGGTCGATCCCGTTGTGCTGCTGTTGGACGAAGCCACATCTAACCTCGACCTGGCCACCGAGGCTCGGGTGGCTGCGGCCATGCAGCAGGTATCGCACGGCCGGACCACGGTCGTCATCGCTCACCGTCTCCAGACGGCGCGAGCCGCCGATCGGATCGTCGTGCTGGCCGGAGGCCGGATCGCCGAGATCGGAAGCCACGATGAGCTGCTGGCCCTGGACGGGGAGTACGCGTCCATGTGGCAAGCGTTCGAACTGGTGGGACAGGGCCAGGGCGCAACGGGCAATCGGGTGGCATAGGACCACGGGCTCATCGAGCGACCAAGATGGGTCGTGACCGCTGGACCCGAGAACGAGACGACAAAGGAGTGGGCATGACCGTCGAAACCATCGGGCTGCTGCATCCAGGTGACATGGGATCCGGGATCGGTGCTGCCCTGGTCGAGGCGGGGTACACCGTGACCTGGGCCTCGGTCGGTCGCAGCTCGGCGTCTGCTCACCGGGCCACGTCGGCCCACCTGGTCGACGTGGGAACGGTGGACGCCATGATCGACCGCTGCCAGCTCATCATGTCCATCTGTCCGCCCGCCCAGGCCGTAGCGGTGGCCAACGAGGTGGCCGGCTTCGGCGGCCTGTACCTCGATGCCAATGCCATCGCTCCGGCCACGGCCCACCGTGTGGCTGGTGTCATCCAGTCCGGTGGAGGCCGCTACGTCGACGGTGGCATCATCGGCGGGCCGCCCACGTCCACCTACGGCCCACGCCTCTATCTCTCGGGCCCCGCTGCACCAGAGATGGGTGAGCTGTTCGCGGGGACGCCGGTCGATGCCCGAGTGCTGTCCGAGGATCAGACGGCGGCCTCCGGAGTCAAGATGTGCTTTGCCGCCTGGACCAAGGGCACATCGGCCCTGTTGTTAGGCATTCGGGCTCTGGCCATCGCCAAAGGCGTCGAAGGACCGCTCTTGGACGAATGGCACACATCGTTGCCCGAGCTCGACCGGCGTAGCCTCACTGCGGGCCAACAAGCCGCGACCAAAGGGTGGCGTTGGGTGGGCGAGATGGAGGAGATCGCCGCCACCTTTCGATCTGCCGGGTTACCCGATGGCTTCCATCTCGCCGCTGCCGACATATTTGGTCGACCCCATCGCGACGAACAGGCCGGCGCCGACCAGGCCACACTCAGCTCGGTCCTCGAGGCGCTCCGCTCCCCGTGACCGAGCCCATGAGCTGGCGTCGGACTCGTCGGCCCGAACGCACACCGGTTGGCCATCGACACCCGGGTCTCGGTCCCGTGGATCTCTCCCCTATCGTGTGCCCGGCACCTACGGCACGAGGAGAACGGCGATATGGATGACGCGACGACGAGGTCAACATTGTTGGCGCTGGGGGCGGCGACCCTCGGTGAATCGGGAGCATTGCCGATGCATCCGCGCCTGGCCGCCGTGTGGCCCGGGGCGGCCGTAGCCGCGCCCGCCTACCCGGTGCGGTGCTCGCCGGCGGACAATCTGGCCATCCACGCCGCGGTCACCCGGGCACCCGAGGGCAGCGTGCTGGTGGTCGACGCCAGCACCATCCCCGAGCGCGGGTACTGGGGCGAGGTCCTCACCACCGGGGCCGAGACCCGCGGTCTGGCCGGACTGGTGATCGATGGGGGCGTGCGGGACCTGACCGCGCTGGAGGCGCACCGGTTCCCGGTCTTTGCCACCATGATCGTCCTCCGAGGGGCAACCAAGGAGCTGCCGGGCACGAACGGCTCACCGGTGGAGGTCGGCGGCGTGCCGGTGGCTGCCGGTGACTGGGTGATAGCCGACGCCGATGGCGTGGTGGTGATTCCCGGCGACCGGCTCGACGAGATCATGGTCGCCGGTCGAGCCCGGGCCGACAAGGAAGAGGGACTGTTCACCGCGCTGCGGGAGGGCCGGACCACGGTCGAACTCCTCCAGCTGGACACATCTCCCATCGTCGAAGCCTGATTCCACTGGGCTCAGGGACGCCATCGGGCCAGCCGACGGCGCCCGCTCACCCGAGAACCAGATTGGGCGGGGTGCGCCCGGCCAGGACGTCGCAGATGCCCTGGGCCGCCAGCTGGGCCATACGGGTGCGCGTCTCGGTCGTCGAGCTCCCGATGTGGGGCAGCAGCACGGTCCGAGGCGCGGCCAGAAGGCGCGGGTTGACCGTCGGCTCGCCGTCGTAGACATCGAGCCCGGCAGCGAAGATACCTTCGGACTCCAGCGCATCGGCCAATGCCTCCTCGTCGACCACCGGCCCGCGGGCCGTATTGACGAGGACAGCGGTGGGTTTCATCAGGGCCAGCTCCCGAGCGCCGATGAGATGGCGGGTGGAGTCGGTGAGAGGCACGTGGAGGCTGACCACGTCGGCCACGGCCAGCAGCTCATCCAGCTCGGCCACGTACTCGGGCTGCCCGGTGTCGGTGCGGCTGTGATGGAGCACCTCCATCTCGAACCCCTCAGCCCTGCGGGCCACCTCGCGGGCGATCCGGCCGTAGCCGACCAGGCCCAGCACGCCGCCGTGGACGTCTCGAGAGAGGTAGTCCATGAACCCCCATCCCCCCCACTGGCCGGCCCGCAGGTCCCGCTCGGCATCCGAGGCCAGCCGGCTGGCCGCCAGGATCAGCAGGAAGGCCAGATCAGCAGTGGTCTTGTCGAGCACCCCCGGTGTGTTGCACACGGCGATCCCTGACGAGCGGGCGGCGGTGAGATCAACATTGTCGTAGCCGACGGCGGCGTTTCCGATCACCTTCAGCCGTCCCGCCGCTCCCGCCCCGAGCACCGTCTCGTCGATCCGATCGGTGAGCAGGCAGAGGATGCCGTCGACCTCGGGAGCCAGCTTGGCCAGCTCCTCGGTGCTGTACCGGTCGTCCGCCTTGTTCTGGATCAGGGTGTGGCCCTCCTGGACCAGGGGATCAAGCCCACCCTCGGGGAGGTGGCGAGTCACCAGCACGTCGCCCACGTCAGTGGTTGGTGTAGTCGACGGGACCTGAGCCCTTGACCCCGATAGCGAAGCAGAAGCAGTGAATCGGGGCGTGGTCGCTGACCGGCCTGAGCGTGTGCACGGCATCGGGTGGGATGTAGACCAGGTCGCCCTGGGCGACCTCGCGGTCCTCGCCCGAGATGGTCATGGTCCCCCGCCCGTTGAGGACGTAATAGAACTCGTGGGTGGGATGGGAGTGGGGTTCGACGAATCCGCCCCCAGCAACCTCGAACTCGTTCACCAGCTCCAAGAAGCCGCCGTCGGTGGCGTCCTTCATCTCTCGAGATGCCACCATCCACCACACCGGCACCGTGCCGTTGTGCTCCACGATGGGCGCTACATCCTCGATGCTCCGAACATCCATGGTCGTTCCCCTCTGTTCTCTACCCTGGCTATTCCGTAGGCTGCTGCCTGTGTCAGGTTAGATCGAGACGAACCAGAGGAAGGGGGTCCGGTGGGAGAACCGGAAAGCGAGACACAGCGACGAGGTCCGGAAGCGCTCACCGGGGAGGCCTGGGAGCCGTTCGGTTGGCTGCCGGTGGAGGACACCGACGCCCGGGACGGCACCCATCGGCTCGAGTACCAATGGGCCGATCCCCACGTCAACATCATCGGGCACGCCCGATCCGAGGTGCCTGCTGTGCCCGGCGGTCTGCTGTGCCAGATGCTGTACCGGCACGCCACGCATACCCAGGCTCTCATGCCCCTCGACCATCCGTGCGTGATCGCCGTGGCCCCCGCCGGCCTTGGGTTCGACGACCCGGGCGACGTCGATCTGGTGCGGGTGTTCCGCATCGAACCACTCCAGGCCCTGGTGCTGGATCGGGGCACCTGGCACTGGGGTCCCTTTCCGGTCGACACCGAGACGGTGAGCCTGTTCAACGTCCAAGGTCTCCGGTACGCGGAGGACAACGAGATGATGGATCTGGCCGGCCGGGACATGGCCGTCGAGGTCGTGCTCTCCTGACCGAGATCGGGTCGGTCCCAACTGGCATCGGGTTCGGGTCGGGCTTCGATCGGGGGTCCCGTCCGGGTTCAGGATCAAGCGTCCAGCACGGCCGCCTTGGTGGCATGCCAAGCTGATCGACCATGGGACTCCTCGAGGGACAGCGAGCAGTGGTGACCGGCGGCGGATCCGGGATCGGTAGGGCGACTTGTCGGCGGATGGCCGAGGAGGGGGCGGCTGTGGCCGTGCTCGATATCGACGCGGCGTCGGCCGAAGCAGTGGCCGCCGAGATCGGGGGCACGGCCCATGAGGCCGACGTCACCGACCCGGACGGCTTGCAGCGCGCCGTCGACCAGGCGGCTTCGGCCATGGGCGGCATCACCACGCTGTTCAATAATGCTGGCGTCGGCAGCATGACTGCTCTCCACGAATGGGCGCCCGAGGAGTGGGACCGTCTGATCCGGGTCAACCTCACCGGCGTGTACTTGGGATTCCGGGCGGCCATCCCCCACATTCGAGCGGCCGGCGGCGGCGCCATCGTCAGCACGGCCTCGATCAGCGGCACCAGGCCGGCAGCTGGTGAGGCGCCCTACGCCGCGTCCAAGGCCGGGGTGGCCGCGATCACGGCCTCCGCCGCGTTGGAGTACGGGCCGTCCATCCGGGTCAATGCCATCTCACCGGGGATGATCCGAACCAAGCTGACCGAGCCCCTGCTGGAAGTGCTCCCCCACGAGGAAGCCCGCTATCAGCGCACCACGCCGATGGGTAGGGTCGGAGAGCCGGAGGACGTGGCCGATGTGGTGGTGTTCCTGTGCTCGGACCTGGCCCGGTTCGTGACAGGGCAGAACCTGGTCATCGACGGCGGCATGACCCTGCACGGCGCAGGCGTGGACGGAATATTCGAACAGATCTTCGGTGGTCAGTCGGGCTGAGCGGCCTAGCCGCCCGGCGGCGGCCGCTCGTTCCGGAGTCGATTGTGGAATCCGCACAGGAGCCTGCCTTGAACTCAAGGGGTGACCGCGACATCTCCTGAGATTGGAGGTGCGGTGTGGGGCGACGCGTGGACGAGGAGGCTGTTGCTCGGGCGGTCGAGCTGGCATTGAATGGGCTGAGCTATGAGCGGGCTGCTGCAGCGG
>DASZLD010000218.1:0-2160 GCA_035552655.1 Acidimicrobiales bacterium | reverse complement strand
GGGCGATCCCTACAGGTCGGGAAGGCCCATGTCCAAGTTGGTGACCTGGAGACCACCGTCGACCTCGAGGATCTTGCCGGTGATGAACGAGCCGGCCGGCGAGCTCAGGTAGACGACGGCGGCGGCGATGTCCTCGGGATCGCCGATGCGGCGCAACGGTGTCGCCTCTTCCATGGCCGAACGGAGCTCGGGGGTCTGGGTCACGATCTCCAGGGCCGAGGTGGCCACCGAGCCCACCCCGATGGCGTTCACCCGGATGCGCGGCGAGAGGTCGGCCGCGGCCAGCCGGGTGTAGTGAGCCAACGCCGCCTTGGCCGTGCCATAGGCGGCAAAACCCCGGCCGGCGATGCGACCCACGACCGAGGAGATGTTGACGGCCGAACCGCCACCTCCCTCGAGCATGAGGGGCACGGCCGGACCCAGGAGGGCATGGGCGGTGGCCACGTTGAAGTGGAAGGCCGCTTCCATGATGGCCGGCGACGTCTGGGCAAAGGCCTGGGGCATCGACCCCCCGACGTTGTTGACCACGATGTCGAGCCGGCCGAACGCTTCACGGGCCGACTCGACCAGGCCGGCCACTGCATCGAGGTCGTTCAAGTCGGCCACGACGACCACCGCTCGGCGACCGGCCGCCTCCACCTGGGAGGCCACTTCGGCCAGCTGGTCCTTGCTGCGGGCGGCGATGACGACGTCGGCGCCCGCCTCGGCCAGGGCCACCGCGCTGGCGGCGCCGATGCCTCGTCCGGCACCGGTCACGATGCCCACGCGGTCGGTCAGTCGAAATCGGTCCAAGATCATGATGAGCTCCCCTCCTGTTGGCACACGTCTACCAGCATGAGGCGCCATGGCGCCACGCCGGCCCTGCTTGGGTGAACTACTCGGCCAGGTCTGCGGCCGAGACGATGTGGGTCGGGTGCAAGCGGACCAGGAGCTCACCGGCCACGCCGTTGCGGGTGCCGTACTCCTCGGCCCGGTCTGCCCCCATGTACCGGCCCCCGATGATGGTGGCCCAGTGACGGAGCTCGTCGAGGTCCTCGCTGATGGTCACCGTCCCTTCCACGGTGACGAAGGAAAAGGGCGGAGCCTCGTCGTCGACGCACAGTGACACGCGGGGATCGCGGCGGAGCGTCCGCCCCTTGACCGTGTCCTCCCCGGTGTTGAAGACCAGGTCGCCCACGGCATCTCCGCCCGCGGCGGGATCGAAGGCAAACCAGATCGGAGCCACGTGGGGGCGGCCATCGGCCCGGACTGTGGCCAACTTCCCGGTGTGAGGCGGATCACTGGTCAGAAAGGCCCGGACCTCGTCGTCGCTCATGGAATGGTAGGGCACGGTTCCTCCTCGGCTCCGAGCGGCGCTCGGTGGGGGCCAGCGGCGATCAGGGTCGGGTGGACGGCATACCCAGCTTGCGGTGGTCCCACGACACCACGCGATCCACATGCAGCTTGATCACCACTCGCTTGTGCAGCATGGTCTCCACGAAGGGGCGCAGCTCTTCGGTGTAGGGGTTGTAGTAGCGCTCGAACACGCTGACCCCGAGCTCGAACATGCGCTCGGGGTCGTCGATCACCTCGGCCCGGCCCACCAGCTCCACTCCGCGCAGTTCTTCGTAGTAGTCGCCGTCCTCGAACATGCAGGTGAGCCTGGGGTCTCGCTGCAGGTTCTGGGCCTTTTGCGCCTTGGCCTTGGTCTCGACGGCAACCGCTCCATCCAAGAAGCCGTACCACATGGCCACGGCGTGGATGGAGCCGTCGTGGTTGATCGAGCACATGGTCATGGGACGACGCTCATGGATGAAGGCATCGACTTCCTCGGGCGTCATCTTGATCAGGTCCCGCTGTTTGACGCCGTGCCCCATCTGCTCGGTCATGGGTTCCCCTTCGTCCGGGTGCACCCGGCTGGTGCACGGGATCGAGCGTACTGGTCCCCGCAGTGGAGAACGAGAGCGAGACCAGAGCGGGATGCAGGGTGGAAGGAGGAAAGAGGCGCTCGACTTCAGTACTCGCCGGGAAAACGGACGGTGGGCACCGGTTGGCCCCGCCGAGCCGCCTCGGCCCGGAGCCGCCCTCGCAGCCGCCAGCCGCTGGAGAGAAATCCCACAGCCACGCCGGCCCGACCGCCGCCCAGGCTCCAGTGAGCCAGGGCCCGCTCCACCACGAAGG
>DASZLD010000217.1:0-50020 GCA_035552655.1 Acidimicrobiales bacterium | reverse complement strand
CCGACCGGGTGGTGGAGCTGGTCATCCCGTGGGCCCGGGGGGACGTGCTGGCCGCCGTCCACCGGGAAGGCGAGATCGTGTGCGAGGTGGCGGGTGAGGAGACGAACCGGATCCGGGTCGTCTTGGACGACGTGGGCAAGGCCCGGTTCCGCGAGTTCGTGGCCTCTTGACGACGCCCAAAACGACGACCACCGGGGGGCCGACCGGTTTCGTCCCGCCCCCGTATCCCTACGATCGTCTGGAGTCGGTCCGGGCCATGGCCGTGGACCGTTTCGGCGAGGGCGCCGAGGCATCGGGGTCAGCCGGAGCCGGTGGCATCGTCGACTGCTCCATCGGGACGCCCAACGACCCTCCTCCCGCCTTCGTGATCGAGGCGTTGGCCTCGTCGGGATCCGAGCGCGGCTACCCGGCGTCGATCGGGAGCGCCGCCTATCGGCGCGCTGCGGCCGCCTGGCTGGAGCGCCGGTTCGGGGCTCATGTCGATCCCGACCGGGAGCTGGCCGCGTGCGTGGGCACCAAGGAGTTCGTGGCCTCGACGGCCCAGTACCTCCATCTCCGGACTCCCGACCGCGACACCGTGCTCTACCCGGCCATCTCCTATCCCACCTATGCCATGGGCGCCGTCCTGGCCGGCTGCCGGGCCGTTGCCGTGCCCGAGCTGGCCGGCGGAGGGCTCGACCTCGCCTCGGTCGACCGGGCCGATGTGGCCCGATCGCTGATGCTGTGGGTCAACAGCCCCTCGAACCCGACCGGGCTGCTGACCGATCTGGGAGCCACGGCGGCGTGGGGCCGGGCCCGGGGAATTCCCGTGTTCTCCGACGAGTGCTACGCCGAGTTCACCTGGGACGGCTCGCCCCGTTCCATCCTCACCGAAGGAGTGGACGGCGTGATCGCCGTGCACTCCCTGTCCAAGCGGTCGAACCTGGCCGGGGTGCGGGCCGGGTTCTACGCCGGCGATCCCGATCTGGTCGAGTTCCTGCTCGTGGTGCGCCGGCACGCCGGCCTGATGGTGCCCGGACCGGTGCAGGCCGCCGCGGCCCGAGCCCTCGACGACGATGCCCATGTCGACGAACAACGAGCCCGCTACAGCCAGCGGCTGTCCTTCCTGGCCGACGTGCTCAGCCGGTGGGGACTGCCGGTGTCCACGCCGGCCGGGGGTTTCTACCTGTGGGCCCCGGTGCCCGAGAGCGTGGCCGGCGGCGGCTGGGGGTTGGCCGAACGGTTGGCGGCCGACGGCGGCCTCCTGGTCAGTCCGGGTGACTTGTACGGTGACGACGGCGCCGGTTTTGTCCGCATTGCCGTGGTCCAGCCGGCAGTGCGGCTGGAGCTGGTGGCCGATCGCCTGTCGGGTACCGCGCTCGCCGCTGGCTAACGTCGGTCGGATGGCAGACCTTCAAGCACAGATAGAAGAACTGTGGGACCGAGCCTCTGAGCTGGGCCCGCAGGACACCGAGGCGTTGGCCACGGTGTCCGAGGCGATCGACCTCCTCGACTCGGGCGGTGCCCGGGTGGCCGAGGTCGATCCGGCCACCGATGAAGTCATCGTCCACCAGTGGTTGAAGCAGGCCATCCTGTTGCTGTTCCGGCTGCGGTCGATGGAGACCATCGAGGTGGGGCCGTTCGAGTACGCCGACAAGCTGCCGTTGAAGCAGGACTACGCCGCCGCCGGGGTGCGGGTGGTCCCCGGAGCCTCGGCCCGGTGGGGGTCGTTCCTGGACAGCGGGGTCATCTGCATGCCCAGCTACGTGAACATCGGCGCCCGGGTGGGCCGCGGGACCATGGTCGACACCTGGGCCACGGTCGGGTCCTGCGCCCAGATCGGGGAGCAGGTCCACCTCTCCGGCGGCGTGGGTATCGGCGGCGTGCTGGAGCCGGCCCAGGCCGCCCCGGTGATCATCGAGGACGAGGTCATGATCGGCAGCCGGTGCATGATCACCCAGGGGGCACGGGTGGGCCGGGGCTCGGTGGTGGGCGAGGGGGTCATCCTCAACCCGTCCATACCGGTGATCGACGCCGAGACCGGCGAGGAGCTGAGCCGGGGCCATGTGCCGCCCTGGTCGGTGGCCGTCCAGGCCTCGCGCCGCCGGGAGTACCCGGGAGGAGAGTTCTTCCTGCCCTGCGTGCTGGTCATCAAGCACCTGACCGAGGGGCAGCGGCACGACAAGGCCCAGTTGAACCAAGTGCTCCGCGAGCACGGCGTGTCCACGTGAGCGATACGCGGACCACGCCCGACCTGCTCGACCTGGCCACCGCCCTGGTGGCCATTCCGTCGGTCAGCCGGTCGGAGCAGGCCATGGCCGATGCCGTCGAAGCGGCATTGCGGGTGTGCCCCTGGCTCGAGGTCGACCGTATCGGCGACAACGTGGTGGCCCGGAGCTCGCTGGGCCGATCCAAGCGCCTGATGCTGGCCGGCCACCTGGACACTGTCCCTGCTGCCGGGAACGAGGTGCCGGTGGTCGAGGACGGGGTATTGCGGGGGCTGGGGGCGGCGGACATGAAGGGGGGCCTGGCTGTGTTCCTCCACCTGGCCGGCACCATCCCCGAACCGAGCGTCGACGTCACCTGGTGCTTCTACGCCTGCGAGGAGATCGCCCGGCAATTCAACGGCCTGCGTCAGCTGTGGGACGAGCGACCGGACCTGCTCCAAGCCGATGCCGCCATTCTGGGTGAGCCCACCGGGAGCCTGGTCGAAGCGGGCTGCCAGGGGACGCTTCGGGTCACCATCACCATGGCCGGGTCCCGGGCCCACACGGCCCGACCGTTCATGGGTCGCAACGCCATCCACCGTCTGGCCCCGATCCTGCAGGCGGTGCACGACTACCAGGGACGCCGACCGGTCCTCGACGGGTGCGAGTTCGCCGAGCAGCTGCAGGTGGTGCACATCGACGGCGGCGTGGCCGGCAACGTGGTTCCCGACCGGGCCTCGGTGACCATCAATCACCGGTTCGCCCCCGACCGGAGCGGCGACGAGGCCGTCGAGGCGATCCGAGGCCTGCTCTCGCCGTGGCTGGAGGACGATGACACCTGGGCGGTCACCGACGTGGTGCCCGGAGCACCGCCGGCACTGGACCACCCTCTCCTGGCCGGCCTGGTTATGGCCAGTGGCGCCCGGCCCCGGGCCAAAGTGGGTTGGACCGACGTGGCCTCCTTCTGGGAACACGGGGTGCCCGCGGCCAACTTCGGCCCCGGCGACCCCCTGTTGGCCCACACGGCCGGTGAGTTCGTCGGACGCGACGAGCTCGAACGGGCGGCCGGCGTGCTCGGATCGCTGCTCACCGGCTCCTGATCGGGCGGGTTCATTCAGGAAGTGGATCCCGGTAGGGTCGAACCATGACCCTTCCCACACGCACACTCGGATCGCCCGGCCTGGTCGTTTCGGCCCAGGGGCTGGGCTGCATGGGCATGAGCGAGTTCTACGGAACCGGCGACGAGGCGGAATCGATGGCCACCATCAACCTGGCCCTCGACCTCGGTGTGACCTTCCTGGACACCGCCGACATGTACGGCCCGTACCTCAACGAGGAGCTGGTCGGTCGGGCCATCGCCTCCCGGCGGGACGAGGTGGTGCTGGCCACCAAGTTCGGGAACGTGCGCAATCCCGACGACCCCACCAAGCGGTCCGTCCGTGGAGACGCGGCCTACGTCCGTAGCGCCTGCGAAGCGTCCCTGCAGCGGCTGGGTGTCGACCACATCGATCTCTACTACCAGCACCGGCAGGACTCGACGGTGCCCATCGAAGAGACGGTGGGGGCCATGGCCGAGCTGGCGTCCGAGGGGAAGATCCTCCACCTCGGACTGTCCGAGGCATCGCCCGAGAACCTGCGCCGGGCCGCGGCCGAGCATCCCATCACCGCACTGCAGAGCGAGTGGTCCCTGTGGAGCCGAGACATCGAGACCGAAGTGGTGGGAACGGCCCGGGAGCTGGGCGTGGGCATCGTGCCCTACAGCCCCCTCGGGCGCGGGTTCCTCACCGGCCAGATCGCCTCCGTCGACGACCTCGAGGCCGATGACTTCCGTCGACACTCGCCCCGGTTCCAGGGCGAGAACTTCAACCGGAACCTGGAGCTGGTGGCCACGGTGCGCTCGATGGCGACCGAGAAAGGATGCACGGCCGGGCAGCTGGCCCTGGCCTGGGTCCAGGCCCAGGGGGACGACGTGGTCCCGATCCCCGGCACCAAGCGCCAGTCCTATCTCCGGGAGAACGTCGAGGCCCTCGACGTCACCGTGAGCGCCGACGAGATGGACACCTTGAACGCGGCCTTTCCGGCCGGCGCTGCCGCCGGCGATCGCTACGCCGACATGCGACCGGTGGAGATCGCCACACCGGCTCGCTGACCCCGTCGAATCGGCGGGAGCCCGCCTGTCCGACGCCCTCCTGTACCGGTACCAGCTACAGACGACGCAGGACGGTGACCACCTTGCCGAACACGGTGACCTCGTCCGGGTCGAACTCCATGGGCGAGAGCCGCTGGTTGGCCGGGGTCAGGATGATCTTGCCGTTCTTGGTCGAGAACCGTTTGACCGTGGCCTCCTCGTCGGGGATACCGGCCACGACGGTGTCGCCGTTCTCCGCATCGGGTTGCTGGCGGACGACGACGAAGTCACCGTCGACGATCCCGTCGTCGATCATGGAGTCCCCCCGAACGGACAGCATGAACAGGGTCCCGGTCCCGGTGAAGTCCTCGGGGAGCGGGTACAGCTCCTCGATGTTCTCCTGAGCCAGCACGCCGGTACCGGCGGCCACGTCGCCGACCAACGGGACATGGCGGATGGGCCGAGCGTCCATGACCACATGAGACGACGGGTCGTAGCGGACCTCGATGGCTCGGGGCTTGGTGGGGTCGCGTCGGAGATAGCCCTCGCGCTGCAGGACGGCCAGGTGGGCGTGCACCGTGGATGAAGAGGTCAGCCCGACGGCCTCACCGATCTCCCGCACCGAGGGAGGGTAACCACGTTCGCGGACTGCCTCGGAGATGCAGTCCAAGATCGCCTTGCGCTTGTTGCTGAGCACCTGGGCCATCGGTCCCCCTGGGTCGTGTCGAGGTTCGCTCAGCAACCGAGCCAACCGGCCACGCCGCCCCTGGGGGCTGATTCGCAGGCCAGGACTCGAGATGATCGAACACCTGTTTGCTAGACGGTAACCCCTATGGACACAAAAAGCAAACACTCGTTCGGAAAACCTCTTGACACCGAACAGGCGTTCGTGGTTGCATGGGCTCATGACGAACATCCGTTCGATGTCGAGACGACAGGACGCGGTGCCCGGGTCCGGACCGGAACTGGGCCCGGATCAGCGAGGGAGTCGGTAATGGCAGCCACGCTCGCCTTCCCGTCCCTGCGCTCCCGCCAGGAACCGACGACGGGACATCGGGTGCCCGCCCTCGGCGTGATCCGGGGCGGCCAGTGGGAACCGCTTTCTGACGATGACCAGGAACTTGTCCCGTTCGAGGCACCGAGGCTGGTCATCGTGCCCGATCACCGCACCCGGCAGCCGCTGGTACCCGACATGCATCGCCGGACCCGGCGACGGGTCTCCTCCGCCGTCCGCCGCCGTCGCGTCCTTTTGGCCCTCACCGCTCTGTTGGTGGTGGGCCTTGCTCTCCCGCTGGGCGGGTCCGGCGGCAGCTCCCACCCGTCCGGATCCGCCCTGGCGGAGACTCCCGGCCACGCCTACACCGTGCAGCCGGGCGACACGTTGTGGTCGATCGCCCAGCGAGCGGACCCGACCGGTGACCCACGGCCACTGGTATCCAAGATGGAGGCGCAGACCGGTTCGGACACGGTGTCCCCGGGCCAGCACATCACCGTTCCGTAACCCGATTTCCCACAGCCTCAGCGGTGAGCCGGTTGGACAGTGGGGAAAGAATCCGGCGGTAGCCTCGCAGTGTGCGGTGTCCCTGGTGCCTGGCTGATGATGACCGAGTGGTCGACTCGCGCCTGGCCGAGGAGGGAACGGCCATTCGTCGGCGACGGGCGTGCGAGGGGTGCGGACGGCGCTACACGACCTTTGAGCGGATCGAGGAGGTTCCGCTCATGGTGGTGAAACGGTCCGGGCTGCGAGAGCCGTTCGATCGGTCGAAGGTGATCCTGGGATTGCGCTCGGCCACCAAGAACCGTCCGGTGACCGAGGCCCAACTCGATGCGGTGGCCCAAGCGGTCGAAGACGCCGTGAGGGAGTCGGGGACCGAGCCCACAACCCAAGAAGTCGGGTTGGCCGTCCTCGAACGACTTTCATCGCTCGATGATGTCGCCTACTTGCGGTTCGCCAGCGTCTACAAGGGATTCGAGGGCGCCGACGACTTTCAGCGAGAGGTGGGACTGCTGACCAAGACCACGGCGCCCAAACAGCGCGGCAGCGAGGTCATGAGCGGCGACAACCAGCGCGAGCGTCGACCCGACGACTCGGGCTCACCCTGACCGGCTCTTCGAGCCAGAAGTAGCGACCATGGCCGATCACATGACCGACGTTCCCCGCCGGGCGCTCGGGATCTACGCCCATCCCGACGATCCGGATGTCTCGTGTGGCGGAACGCTGGCCCGGTGGGCCAAGGCCGGTTGCCAGGTCCATGTCCTGTTGTGCACCGACGGCGACAAGGGCTCGCCCGATCCCGCGGTCGATCCGGCGGCCCTCGCCCACCAACGAGCATCGGAGTCGGCGGAGGCGGCGGCACTGTTGGGACTGGCCGGACAGGAGTTCCTGCACTATCCGGACGGAGAGCTGCTTGACGACTCCCGGCTCCGGGAACAGCTGGTGGCCGCCATTCGTCGCCTGCAGCCCGACGTCGTCCTGTGTCCCGACCCGACCGCAGTGTTCTTCGGGCAGGAGTACTTCAACCATCGAGACCATCGCATCGTGGGCTGGGCCACCCTCGATGCAGTGTCTCCGGCCTCGGCGCTGCCCCACTATTTTCCCGCCGCTGGCCCCGCTCACCAGGTGGGCACCATGTTGCTGTCGGGGACGCTCGACCCCGACGTATGGATCGACATCACCGACACCGTCGAGTTGAAGAGCGCCGCGGTGGCCTGCCATCGCAGCCAGTTCCCCGACGGTGAGGAGTGGGCGCGCACCGCGGTGCGCCTGGGGGCCGAGGACGCGGGGAAGCGAGTGGGTGTTCCCTTTGCCGAAGGGTTTCGAAGGCTGCGGCTCGGTGGATGAGCGGGTCATTCTCCACGTCGACATGGACGCGTTCTTCGCCTCCGTCGAGGTGCTGGATGATCCCACCTTGGCCGGGAAACCGGTCATCGTGGGCGGCAGCGGACAGCGGGGCGTCGTCGCCGCCTGTACCTACGAGGCCCGGCGGTTCGGAGTGCATTCGGCCATGCCCAGCACGGTGGCCCGCCGGCTCTGCCCGCAGGCCATCTTCCTGGATGGTCGCTACCACCGCTATGTCGAGGAGAGTGCCAAGCTCCACGCCGTCTTCGACGCCATCACCCCGTTGGTCGAGGGCATCTCGCTCGATGAGGCGTTCCTCGATGTATCGGGTGCCTTGCGCCTGCTCGGGGACGGACCGGCCATTGCCAGGCTGATCCGGGCCCAAGTGGCAGACCAGCTGGGCCTGAGCTGCTCGGTGGGCGTGGCCAGCACCAAGTTCGTGGCCAAGCTGGCCTCGGAGCAGGCCAAGCCGGTGGCCGACCTGCACGGGGTACGGCCCGGGTGTGGCGTCTTCGTGGTGGAACCGGGAAGAGAGCTCGACTTCTTGCACCCTCTTCCCATCCGGGCCCTGTGGGGCGTGGGTCCGGCCACCGGTCGCCGTCTCGACGGCATCGGGGTGCGAACCATCGGCGACCTCGCCGCTCTCCCGTCGCAGTCGCTGGAGCGCCTGCTGGGCGCGGCACAGGGGTCACATCTGGCTGCGTTGGCTCGGGGACACGACGTCCGGCCGGTCGTACCCGATCGCGAGGCGAAATCGATCGGTCACGAGGAGACCTTCCCGACCGACCTCCGGGATGAGCAGGTGCTGGCCCAGCACCTGGCCCGGATGGTCGACGCCGTGTCCACTCATGTCCGGGAGGCACGGCTGTCGGCCCGGACGGTGACCGTCAAGATCCGGTTCGGCGACTTCACCATGGTGACCAGGTCCCACTCGGTTGCCGTGCCCATCGATGCGGCACCGGCGGTCAGCGCGGTGGCCAGACCCTTGCTCGAGTCGGTGGACGTATCGGCCGGGGTCCGACTGCTGGGGGTCAGCTTGTCTGGATTCACCGACACCGGTGCAGGGGTGCAGCTGAGCTTGCTGGGGGACGAGGACCCCGGTCCTGAAGGGAGCGGATCCGGCGGTCCGGGTAGGTCGGCCACCGACGAAGACGTGGAGCGGTTGCAACGATCCTGGTCCGGGGTGACGGACGCCGTCGACGGCATCCGCTCCCGGTTCGGCCGGGCATCGGTCGGGCCGGCCTCGCTCATGGGCAAGGAGGGACTTCGGGTCCGGGAGCGGGGGGACGCCCAATGGGGACCCCAGGCCGCCACCGGACCGGACCGGCCCGGTGGCGGAGCAGCGGCGCCCGAGGCCGATCCCGGGGCTCGGGATCCCGCGACATCGGAATCCACCGTGAGGACGGAATCCACCGAAGACCCCGATGCCTGAGGCCGGCACCACCTGCGCCGGCCTGCGTTCCTTTGACCAGGAAGAAAGCCGGGAACAGGCAGGGAATCGAGGGATTCATGGCCTCTGGGAGGCCGCGTCGGGCCCGAGCCGAGCCCACTTTGGAGACGCCCGTTGTCAAAATCCTTTGCGGTGCGCGAAACTTTTCATCGGAGGGTGCGCGATCATGAGGTCAGATATGGCAACTGGGTCGAGACATGGATGGGGGGTGGAGGCAATTGCCACTCTCTGAGCACGAACAGCGCGTCCTCCATGAACTCGAGCAGTCCCTGTATCAACAGGATCCGGAATTTGCCGAACGCGTGCGGTCGGAGACGGTGTACCGCCATGCCGGCCGGTACTGCATCTGGTCGGCCGTGGTCTTCATCGCCTCCCTTCTCTTCATGGTCTTCACCTTCTCTCGATCGGTTGTCGTCGGGTTCATCGGAGTGGTGATGATGTTCCTGTCGG
Organism: Acidimicrobiales bacterium; assembly: GCA_035552655.1. GTDB lineage: Bacteria > Actinomycetota > Acidimicrobiia > Acidimicrobiales > RAAP-2 > DASXMT01. Next base: position 40,967 of record DASZLD010000217.1, on the reverse strand, counting down.
CTGCCGTGTTCGTCAAGAACGCCCGCCGTATGGGGAAGGCGGGCATCGATGACATCTCCCGCTCGCTTCAGAACCGGAGCGCGGGATCCGCGGCTCACGATCCCCGTGACTGGATCCGCGGCCGGTTCCACCGCGATAGCTGAGCTCCGCGTCCCCCCGTCCGTGGCTCCGACGCCCTCCGGCGTGCCCCAATCGGACAAGCAAGCCGACCGAACCGCGATCGATGGGTCATCCGGGGTCGTTCTGGCCGTCGATATCGGAGGAACGAAGATGGCGGCGGCCCTGGTTGACGGCGAAGCCTCGATCCTGGGCCAGGACCAGGTGCCGACGCCGAAGAGCAGTGACCCCGAGGCCGTTTTCAGCGCTCTGGTCGGTCTTCTCCACGATGTCGGTGCTCGAGGGCCACGGGCGGCGCAGGTGTGCGGCGTGGGATGCGGGGGCCCGATGACCCGAGGTGGGGAGACCGTGTCTCCGTTGAACATCCCAGGCTGGCGGGGTTTCGAGCTCAGGCGACGGCTGGCCGAAGCGACGGGTATCCCGGTGGCCGTGGACAACGACGCCAAGGCGCTGGCGCTGGGGGAGGGCTGGGCCGGTGCGGCCCGCGCCGAGGAGAACTTCCTGGCCATGGTGGTGTCGACGGGCGTCGGTGGGGGCATCGTCCTCGGGGGAGCGCTGCTCGACGGCCAGGAAGGCAATGCCGGACACATCGGGCACGTCATCGTCGAACCCGATGGGCGCCCGTGCGTATGCGGTGGCCATGGATGTCTCGAGGCGGAGGCATCGGGGCTGTCGATCACCGCCTCCACCGGGCTGTCCCCGGTCGACGTCCCCATCGCCGTCAAGCAGAGAACCGGGACACTGGTGGGTCGAGCGGTGGCCTCGGTGGTGAACCTGCTCGACCTTCGTCTCGTCGTGGTGGCGGGCTCGGTGGCCCTGGGATTCGGAGACCCCTTCTTTGCCGCCGCCCAGGCGGAGATGGACGAACGGTGCCGGCTGGATTTTTCCCGGGGCGCCCGCATCATTCCCGCCGGTCTGGGCGCGCAGGGCCCTTTGATCGGGGCCGCGGCCATCGGGAGGAGACTGTTGGCGGGGTACAGGGCATGAGCCCATCGGGCGGCCCATCGATCCCGGCAGTGTCGTCCGTGCCCGCTGTGGCCCGGGCCGTCGGACGCCGTCCGTGGCTGTGGGCCACCGCACTGGGGGCGGTCTGGCGGCTGGCCGAGCCGGGGTGGTGGCGGCGTGCTCCCCACCTTCCCCTCCCCAACGACCACCTGTGGTCGTTCCGGATGATCACGGCCTACGGCAGGGCCAACGCACAGCCCGACGTCGAGGACATCGTGGCCTATCTGGAGTGGTGCCGATCGGCCAAACACCACCGATTCGGGCGGTGACGCCGATGAATCGCATGCCCGACGCCGGACAGGGCTAAATTCCGGCCTGATGGATCGACGGTCCAACCTCCCGAGGAAGGCGAAGGCGGCCAGTACGTCGACGTCGAGCGGAGGGACCACATGCTCGCCGCGAGTGCAGCCGAGGCGAGCCCTGGTGCTCAACGCCACGTTCGAGCCGTTGGGGATCGTCTCCTCCCGACGGGCCGTGCTCCTCGTCTTGGATACCAAGGCCGAACTGGTCCACACCACCGACCGGTTCTTCCGAGCCGAACGGATCTCGGTGCCCGAGCCATCGGTGGTCAGGCTCATCCGCTACGTCTACATCCCCCGGCAGTATCGGATTGCGGTCAACCGTCGCACCGTGTTCGCCCGGGACAGCTCCCGATGCCAGTACTGCGGCGCTGCCGCCGAGAACCTCGATCATGTCATCCCGCGCAGCAAAGGTGGGCCGCACACCTGGGAGAACGTGGTGGCCGCGTGCCGACGGTGCAACACCAGAAAAGAGGACCGGCTGCCCAACGAGGCGGGCATGGCCCTCCGGCGCACGCCGATCGCCCCGCATCACCGCGTCCAGCTACTGGCCCTTTGCGGAGGGGCCAGCGAGGACTGGCGCACCTATCTGGAGACTGGCGTCCCCGAGACCGAGCCACTGACCGCGTAGACCGGGGTGATCGGCTTGCCGAGCGCCGGGGAAGAGGGCGTGGTCGGCGTGCCGACCATCGGGTGGCACAGTGTTCGGCTTGCCGGGCGCCGGGTGGCACAGTGTCGGGGTGGGACGCAGCTGGAGGATCGAGGAGCGGATCGGGAGCGCTGCCCTGCTCCACGAGGCTTGGCCGACGACGGTCGCCGACCCCGAAGTACGGGCCATCGGTATCTGCCGGGTGTCGGCACCGGCCGTCGTGCTGGGGTCGACCCAACCGCTGTCGGTCATCGACGACGACCGCGCCGAACGATCGGGCCTGGCCATAGCCCGGCGCCGATCAGGCGGGGGAGCGGTCCTGGTGGCTCCCGACGATCCCATCTGGATCGACGCCTGGGTGCCTCGGGGCGACCCCCTGTGGCTTGACGACGTCGCCCGGGCCTTCGACTGGCTCGGGGACACCTGGGCCCGGGCCCTGGCCAACCTGGGCATCGCCGGAGCCACCGTCCACCGGGGCGGCCTGTTCGCCTGCACCCGGTGGTCGTCACTGGTCTGCTTTGGCGGCGTGGGCACCGGCGAGGTTCTCGACTCCGACGGTCGGAAGATAGTGGGGGTCTCCCAGCGCCGAACTCGAGACGGGGCCTGGTTCCACAGTGCCTGCCTCCGTCGATGGGACCCCGAGCCGTTGCTCGATGTCCTGGTGCTCGAGCCCGACGAGCGCCAGGCTGCCCACGCCGATCTGGCTGCAGCGGCCATCGGCCTCGATGACCTGGTGTCGGAGGACCCGGCCCCAGCAAGCATCGGGGCACGGCGCATGGTGAGTGCATTCACCGCCGCGCTTCCTCTCGGAGACTGACCCCCCGGACGAGCCCCCCTCCGAGCGTGACCGCCAGGCCGCTCCGGTCACCGTTCGTACCCGTTTCCCGTCGAACCCCGTGATTCCGAGTGGTTCTCGCGCGCTTCGGGTGGGCCGGAAGGAACCCAAAGTGGTTGACGAATGAGCCTATGGGGCGTAGAGTGGCGCAAAGTGGTGCGAAGGGGAGGACCTCGGAACCGAGGTCTCGGGCACTGCGAGGAGCGTTGTGGGAGCAATCGCCAGTGGCACGGTTCTTCGGCAGGTACGAGCACTCGCTCGACGGGAAGGGAAGGGTCATCCTTCCCGCCAAATTCCGCGGCTCGTTCGAGCACGGCGGCTACCTGACCCAGATGCAGGACGGCTGTCTGTCGTTGTGGACGCCCGACGAGTTCGAACTACAGATGGCCTCGATGCTGGAGCGGTCGGCGACAGGGCGGAGCGACCGGAACCTGGCCCGATTGTGGGCCTCGACCTCGTTCGAGGTGGAAGTGGATCGTCAGGGACGGATGCCGATCCCACTGCACCTTCGACAGTTCGCCGAGCTCGAGGGCGACGTGTTGGTCCACGGCGCCATCGATCGGGTGGAATTGTGGAATCCGGGGAACTGGGAACAGAAGGTCCAGCCCGAAGAGGCGCGGCTGACCGAGGGAGCCGACGATTGAGCACCGTCGTGATCCTTCCCACGGAGTGCGACCTCGACCAGAGGAGCAGTGTCGATGACTACCAGCACGATCACGAGGAGACCGCAGACACTCACACCTCTCATACCGTCCGCATCGCCACCGAGGCTGAAAAGCAGCCGACTCCCTATGAAGCAGCACAGCAACTGGTTGCCCGACATGACGTCCACATCGCCCGCGTCTGGCCCATGCGCAGCCCCTCGACCGCACCGCTGGAAGACTCCTCCTCCGCCAACTTCCAGACTGGTCACACGGGAATCCCACCCGCAGGCATTACGCCGGTCGGGGGGCTGCGGATGACCCAGGCGTTCGCACACGAGCCGGTGATGGCCCAGGAGGTCGTCGACCTCTTCGCTCCGGTGCCACCGGGGCTCATCGTCGATGCCACGCTGGGCGGGGCCGGGCATGCCATCGCCCTCCTGGAGGCCTATCCCGAGATGGAGCTGCTCGGGATCGATCGCGATCCTCGCGCCGTCGAGTCGGCTACGGAGGCGCTGGCCTCGTATGAGGGAAGGGCGACCGTTCGCCGGGCCCGCTTCGACGGCGTCGGCCCCATCGTCTTCGAGCATCTGGGCGCGGTGGCCGGGGATCCCCGGGCCCAGGTGTCAGGAGTGCTCTTCGATCTCGGGGTGAGCTCCCCGCAGCTCGATACCACCGACCGCGGCTTTTCCTACCGCCGGGACGCGCCGCTCGACATGCGGATGGATCCGTCCTCTGGTCGCACGGCCGCCGACATCGTGAACCAGAGCGCCGAGGACACGCTGGTCGACCTGTTCACCCAGAACGGCGAAGGCCGCTTTGCCCGACGGATCGCACGGGCCATCATCGCCGCCCGGCCCATCGAGACGACCGGTGAGCTGGCCGACGTGGTCCGGACCGCTATTCCCGCCGCCACCCGACGGACCGGCGGCCATCCCGCCCGCCGGGTATTCCAGGCCATACGGATCGCCGTGAACGAGGAGCTCGACCAGCTCGATCGAGCATTGGTCGATGCCCTGCGCCTGTTGAAGCCGGGGGGACGCTGCGTAGTCATCTCCTACCATTCCGGCGAAGACCGCCTGGTCAAGGCGGCATTCACCCAGGCGGCCACGGGAGGGTGCACGTGCCCTCCTGGCCTTCCCTGTGTCTGTGGCGCCGTCGTGGACTACCGGCTGGTCCATCGGGGCTCCCGCCGCCCCTCTCCGACCGAGGTGGATCGGAACCGCCGGTCCGAGGCGGCCCGCCTGCGGGTCATCGAGCGCATCGATCATGCCCAAGCGGCACGGCTGGGCCCGGCAACCTCCCGGCGCGGTCACCACGGTGAGGTGGCCTGATGGCGCCCCCTTCCGCCTCGGGGGCCGCCCGTCGCGCCGCCCTGCCCGACACACACCGGGGGAGTGCCGCACCGGACCGTCGCGCGGTTCCCCGCCGGCCCCCCCTTCGCATACTGAGCCCGGCCACCCGGTCGAAGCCCCGCAGCGGCAACCGGATGCTGGTGCTGCTCTCGGCCTTCTTGGTCATCGGGAGCCTCATGGCCGTCGTCGTGGCCGACGATGTCGTCGCCCAGGACCAGGTCAGCCTGTCGTCGGCCCAGCGACAGGTGACCACCCTGACCAACACCCACCGTGAGCTACAGATCGCAGTGTCCCTGCAGATTGCTCCGCAGTCGGTGGTGAAGACGGCCGAAGGACAGCTGGGCATGGTCCCGGCCGGCCAGATCACCGATCTACCCGAGGTGTCGCTCAGCAAACAGCTGCCCGTACCCGATACGACCCCCATCCCGGCCCCGGCGGCGCCTGCCGCCGCCGCGGCCACATCGAGCTCCTCGAACGCTTCGCCGAATTAAGTGAGCCCGGCTCTGCTTCTTGGGCGGCGTACCCGGGCCATGCGTGTGGTCCTGCTCGTCATTTTCGTGGCCCTGGTCGCTCGTCTGGTTGCCGTACAGGAGTTCTCGCATTCCCACTATGCGACCCTGTCCCGCTCGGAGCTGAGCCAGGTCGTCTCGCTGCCCGCCCTCCGTGGTGGCATCTACGACCGCAACGGGCAGGTGCTGGCCCTCTCGGTGGCCAAGAAGACGGTGGTGGCCGACCCGTTCCTGATCAAGAAGCCGCGGCAGACCGCTGAGGCTCTTTCCCCCGTGCTCGGTATCCCGGTGGCCCAGCTGGAGCCCGAGCTCTCGGAGCATTCGGGGTTCGTGTACCTGGCCCACCGAATCGACAGCGCCACCGCGGCCAAGGTCACCGCCCTCGGCCTGAACGGCATCGACCTCATCGACGAGTCGCAGCGGGTGCAGCCCGACGGGCAGACGGCCCAGCCGGTGATCGGCACGGTGCAAGCCGACGGCAAGGGCGGGTCGGGCCTGGAGTACCAGTACCAGAGCCTGTTGGCCGGCAAGGCCGGATCCGAGGACCTCCTGACCGCTCCCGACGGGGTCTCCCTGCCCGGGGCCGGCTCCACCGGAAAGGCAGCCAAGCCCGGCACCGGGCTGGAGCTGACCCTCGATGAGTCCATCCAGTACGTCGCCGAACAGGCCCTGGGCGCCGAGATCGTGGCCTCGCAGGCCACCAGCGGAACGGCCGTGGTCATGGACGTGAAGACCGGTGACATCCTGGCCATGGCCAATCTCCAGGCCACACCGGCGCCCGCCGCCGGCTCGGCCGCCGCCCAGACCGTGGCCGACACCACCGCATCGGCCACCGCATCGGCCACTGCGGGGGATGCCTCGGTGGGAGGTTCGGCCAGCACGCTGCCCGCCGGTGTCAGCGAGTCTCCATCCAATGCGGCCTTGACCCAGGTCTATGAACCGGGCTCGGTGTTCAAGTTGGTCACGTTCTCGGCCGCTCTGGCCAGTGGAGTGATCAGCCCCAACCAGGACTTCACCGTGCCCGATGCCCTCCCCCTGGGGACGTACACGTTCCACGATGCCGAAGATCACGGGACCGAGAACCTCTCGGCCACCGACATCATCGCCCAGTCGTCGAACATCGGGACTATCGAGATCGCCGAGCAGCTGGGGGAGAACCGCCTGCTCAATCAAATCAGCAACCTGGGCTTCGGAAAGTCCACCGGTCTTCATTTCCCTGGCGAGTCACAAGGGCTCGTTCCCAACGCATCCCAATGGACGGGGAGCTCCATCGGCTCCACCCCGATCGGTCAGGCCGACGCCGTGACCGTCCAGCAGGTGCTCGACGCCTACAACGCGGTGGCCAACGGCGGCGTGTTCGTCGCACCCCGCCTGGTCCGGGCCACGGTGGCCCCCAGCGGTTCCGTACACGCTGAGCCGGCGTCCGCCGCACACCGGGTCATCGATCCCACCACCAACGCCGCCTTGGTGAAGATGCTCGAATCCGTGGTCTCCACCGGCACTGGGGTGGAGGCGGCCATCGACGGCTACACGGTGGCCGGGAAGACGGGCACGGCCCAGATGCCCGATCCCACCCACGGCGGCTACCTGCCCGGAGCCTTCGTCGGCTCCTTCGCCGGGTTCGCCCCGGCCGAGAACCCCGTCCTGTCGTGCATCGTGGTCCTCAACCACCCCACACCGATCTACGGCGGGTCGGTGGCCGCACCTGTGTTCTCGACCATTGTTCAGTACGCACTGCAGCACTACGGGATTCCGACCACGGCGGCGGCGACCCCGGGCACCTCAGTAGGTGCCGTCGGAGGTGCCGGTAGCATCGTGGTGCAGCCCGGCGTGACCACGGAAGGTCCGTAGTGATGCCGGCCCGCACCGCCGACCCGTGCACATGACCCAACTGCTTCGCCAGGTCGACATTGCCGAGATCCGTGGCGATGCGAGCCGAGTCGAGATCAGCGCCGTCGACTTCGACAGCCGACTGGTCCAGCCTGGCTCGCTCTTTTGCTGCGTGCCCGGCGCCACCACCGATGGGCACGACTACGCCGCTGCCGCCGTGGCCGGCGGGGCATCAGCCCTGCTCTGCGAGCGATTCGTAGACGTCGACGTGGTCCAGGCCCGGGTGGATCCGGGCCGGATACGGTCGGCCATGGCCGAGGCGGCGGCGGCCGTGCACGGCTATCCGGCCCGTGACCTGCAGATGGTCGGGGTGACCGGCACCAATGGCAAGACCACCGTGACACAGCTGGTACGGTCCATCCTCGACGTCGCTGGGCGACCGACGGGCGTGATCGGCACCCTGAGCGGGGAGCGGACCACCCCCGAGTCCCCGGTGCTCCAGGGACTACTGGCCGATCTCCGCGATCGTGGCCGACTCGCCGTGGCCATGGAGGTGTCGTCACACGCATTGGCGCAACAGCGAGTCGACGGCATCGTGTTCGACGTCGCCGCATTCACCAACTTGAGTCATGACCACCTCGATCAACACGCGACCATGGACGACTACTTCGCCGCCAAAGCCAGCTTGTTCGAGCCGTCCCGGGCCCGGCTCGGGGTGGTCAACGTCGACGATCCGTGGGGTGCGCGGCTTTGGCGGTCGGCCCGCATCCCGATGGTCCCCGTCCGTCGGTCGGACATATCCGATGTCACCTCCACGGTGGGCCGCGTCGCCTTCCGGTGGCGAGGTCGAGCCGTGAGGCTGGCCCTCGGTGGACTGTTCAACGTGGACAATGCCCTGATGGCCGCGTCCATCGCCTCGGCGCTCGAGGTGGACGACGAATCCATCGTGGCCGGTCTGGCCCAGTCGGCCCCGGTACCGGGTCGGATGGAGGTGATCGCCGAGGGAGCTCCGTTCTCGGTGGTCGTCGATTTCGCCCACACCCCGGCCGGGCTCGAGGTGCTGTTGTCATCGGCTCGCCAGGTGACCACGGGCCGGGTCATCTGTGTCTTCGGTTGTGGCGGGAATCGGGATCGGAGCAAGCGCCCCTTGATGGGGGAGGTGGCGGACCGCCTGGCCGATGTGTCCGTGCTCACCTCGGACAATCCCCGCGACGAGGACCCGCGGGCCATCATCGACGAGGTGCGGGCGGGCATGGTCGGGTCCTCCGAACTGGTGGTGGAGCCCGACCGTGGCGCCGCCATCGACGCCGCCCTCGGGCGAGCCCATCCCGGTGACCTGGTGGTGATCGCCGGGAAGGGCCATGAGACGACCCAGACGGTGGGCGATCGCACCCTGGCCTTCGATGATCGCGACGAGGCCAGGCGGGCGCTGGCCCGGTTGTCGGCGTCGGGGGGGTCCCGATGATCCCGCTCATGACCTCGGGCGGGATCGCCTTGTGGGTGGCCGTGATCACCACCCCGTTCCTCATCCGCTGGCTGCTCAAGAACAACATCGGCCAGCACATCCGCGAGGACGGACCCCAGGTCCACATCGCCAAGTCGGGCACGCCGACCATGGGCGGCATGACCATCGTGGTGGGCGTGGTGGCCGGGTACCTGACGGCCCACGCCGCGGGGGTGCGCTTCACCCGCTCCGGCTTCCTGATCATGATGACCGTGGTGGGGGCCAGCCTCATCGGGCTGGCCGACGACTGGATCAAGGTGCGCCACCGTCGCAGCCTGGGTCTCAACAAGCGGGCCAAGTTCGGAGCCCAGATAGCCCTGGGCCTGCTGTTCGCCCTACTGTCGGTGTACTGGGCCCATGCGTCCACCACGCTGTCGTTTACCCGGTACGACTCGTTCGGCATCCAGCTGGGCACCGCGGTGTGGGTGATCTGGGCCACGTTCATCATTGCCGCCGCGGCCAACGCCGTGAACCTCACCGACGGTCTCGACGGGTTGGCTGCCGGGTCGGCCACCTTCTCCTTCGCCGTGCTGGCCGTGATCGGGTACTGGCAGTACCGGCACTACTCCATTTACCACGTGGCCGATGCACTCGACCTGGCCCTGGCGGCCGTGGCCCTGGCCGGGGCGTGCTTGGGCTTCCTATGGTGGAACGCCGCCCCGGCCAGGATCTTCATGGGGGACACCGGGTCGTTGGCCATTGGGTCCGGGCTGGCCGCCCTGTGCCTGTTGATGAACCTGCAGCTGCTCCTGGCCGTCATCGGGGGCCTGTTCGTGATCATCACCCTGTCGGTTGTCATCCAGGTGATCAGCTTCCGGCTCTTCCACCGCCGGGTGTTCCGGATGGCCCCACTGCACCACCACTTCGAGCTGCTGGGGTGGCCGGAAACGACAGTCATCGTTCGCTTCTGGATCCTGGCCGGCCTGTTCGCCGCCTTGGGGCTGGGGATCTTCTACGGCGACTTCCTGTCTGTGGCCAAGGTGGTCTGATGGGCCGTCCCGACAGTCCAGGAGCACGCGCCGGGGCCCATCGCCGCCGGAGGCTCCACCACCGGGAACGGTGGATGGGGAAGGCTTATGTCGTGAACACGGGGCTGGGTCATCGGGGAGTGGAGTGGCGCGCCCATGGCTGATCCCGGGAACTCCACCGCGCCTCGTCGGCGGCCGTCGGCCCGGGGCGCGGCCACCGGCCGGCCACAGACCTCGTCGGACCGACCGGTGGCCCTCCGCGCCGTTCCCCGCCCGCGACCGTCCCGATTCCCCACTTCCACGTGCCTGATGGCCTTGCTGGCCACCCTCTGCGTCATCGGATTGGTCATGGTGGGATCGGCCTCGCCCATCATCTCCATGAGCCTCTACGGCTCGTCCTGGGGCATCCTCATCCGCCAGATCATGTGGATGGGCCTCGGGTTGGTCGCCTTCTATGTCCTCTCGCGGGTCGACTACCGGAAGTGGCGCAAGATCCGGGTCCCGCTGCTGCTGGGGACGCTGGTGCTGTTGTTGGTGGTGCTGGTCCCGGGCATCGGCGTGACCGCCGGTGGATCGAGCCGTTGGGTGGGCTTCGGTCAGTTCCGGATCCAGCCCTCTGAGCTCATGAAACTGGCGCTGGCCGTCTTCGCCGCCGACCTGCTCACCCGGCGCGTGACCCAGGTACGGGAGGCCAAACGGGTGGTGCTGCCCATCCTCGGCGTCCTGGGCATCTCGTCCATCCTCATCTTGAAGCAGCCGGACATGGGCACGGCGTTGGTACTGGCCTGCATCGCCTTCGGGGTGATGTTCATGGGCGGGGTGCCCATGAAACCCATCGTGAAGGTGCTCGGCGCCTTTGCCGTCGTGGCCACCATCGTGGGTCTGGCCGACCCCTACCGTCGTGATCGGATCCTGTCCTTCATCAACCCCGGCGCCCACCAGTCGGGTTCCGGTTACCAGGTCTGGCAGTCCCTCATCGGCTTGGGCTCCGGACACCTGACCGGGCTGGGCCTCGGTGGCGGTCGCCAGAAGTGGGGGCTGCTACCCAACGCCCACACCGACTTCATCTTCTCGGTCCTGGGCGAGGAACTGGGCCTGGTCGGCGCGGTCGTGGTGCTCGGCCTCTTCTTTGCCTTGGCCTGGTACGGCCTGCGGGTGGCGGCGCTGGCCCCGGACCGTTTCGGCAGCCTCATGGCCGTAGCCATCACCACGTGGATCACCAGTCAGGCCGTGATCAACGTGGGGGCCGTGGTCGGCGTCCTGCCGGTGACCGGCATCCCCTTACCATTCATCTCATTCGGGGGGTCATCGTTGGTGATCAACCTGGCCGCGGCGGGCATCCTGATGAACATCGCCATCCAGGAACGCGCCCCTTCGGCCGGAGGGCGCGCCCGTCGACTGACATCGGCGTGAACGATCGCCGGTACGCGCTGGTGGCGGGCGGTGGGACCGCCGGCCACCTCCAGCCTGCGCTGGCCATCGCCGAGGCCCTGGTGGACCGGGGTCACCCCCGGAGAAGCATCGAGTTCGTGGGGTCGAGCCGGGGACAGGATCGTGCCGCCCTGGCCGGTCGCGGCTTCCCGGTCACCCTTCTCCCTGGTCGCGGCATCGTGCGCAGCCTGGGTCCCGCCGACCTGGTTCGCAATCTCGGTGCCCTGGTCGGCCTGAGTCTCGGTTTCCTCCGCGCCCTGGCTCTGGTGTCGAGGGCTCGCCCCGCGGTGGTGGTCTCGGTCGGGGGCTACGCCAGCCTGCCCGCCGCCCTGTCGGCCGTGGTCCTGGGTGTGCCCCTGGTGCTGGTCAATGTGGACGCCGTCCCCGGTGCGGCCAACCGGATGCTCGGCCGCTTCGCCCGGGCCAGCGCGGTGGGCTGGGAGGGAACATCCCTCCCCCGATCGGTGGTGACCGGGACTCCGGTGCGGCCCGAGATCACCCTCGTCACCCGGTCGCCTGAGGACCGACGGTCGGCCCGGACCGAGCTCGGGATCCCTCCCGGTCGCCTCACCATTGCCGCCTTCGGTGGTTCGCTCGGCGCTCGCCGGATCAACCAGGCGGTCGTGACCCTGGCTGCGATGTGGTCGGAACGCGAGGACCTGTCGATCTACCACGTCGTGGGCCGGCGGGACTGGGACGAATCGGCCCAGAACGAGGAGGCCGATCAGAGCGATCCCGTCGGGCTGTGCTATCGCCGGGTGGCCTACGAGGACAGGATGCCCTTGGTCTACGCCGCAGCCGACATCGTGGTGTGCCGAGCGGGAGCCATGACTGTGGCCGAACTGGCGGTCGCCGGGGTGCCCGCCATCCTGGTGCCCCTTCCCGGGGCCCCCGGGGACCACCAGAGTGCCAATGCACGCGTGCTCGAGCAGGTGGGAGCGGCGGTGTTGCTGCCCGATGCAGCCTGCGACGGTGACCACCTGTCACGCGTCCTCGCCCCCCTGCTCGGCGACCGGGGACGCCTGGAGTCCATGGGGAAAGCGGCCGCCACCATGGGCCGGCCCGACGCGGCCGACGCCGGCGCCGCAGTGGTGGAGGACAGCGCTCGGGCCCACGCGGGCGTCGGCGACCCGAGCGGGTCGGGGACGTCGTGGTGAGCGAGGATCCCGGGCCGCCGGATCTCTCGGAGCCGATCCACGTCCACGTGGTGGGGGCCGGAGGCGCGGGCATGAGCGCCATCGCCACCGTGCTGGCCGCCATGGGCCATACCGTGACCGGAAGCGACCTCAAGGCCTCTCCGGTCATCGATCGGCTCACGGCCGCAGGCATCAACGTGATCGTCGGGCACGCGGCGGAGAACGTGGGTGACGTCGATGTCGTCACCGTGTCCACCGCCATCAGAGACGGCAATCCCGAGGTGGTCGAAGCTCGGCGGAGGGGGATCCCCGTGTACCGGCGGTCGACCGTGTTGGCGGCCATCGCCGAGCTCCGCCGCTGCATCGCCGTGGCCGGCACGCACGGCAAGACCACCACCGCCTCCATGCTCTCCCTCATGCTGGTCGAGGCCGGGCTTCGTCCCTCGTTCCTCATCGGGGGGGAGGTCAACGAAATTGGAACCAACGCGGTGTGGGACGACGGCGAGTGGTTGGTGGTGGAGGCCGATGAGAGCGACGGCACGTTTCTGTCGCTGCGACCCGATATTGCCGTGGTCACCAACGTCGAGCCCGACCATCTCGATCACTATGGCTCCTTCGAGGCCATGCGGTCGGCATTCGGAGCCTTCTTGGAGGTGGCCCGGCAACGCGTGGTCGGCGGCGACGACGTCGAGGCTCTGACCCTGGCCCGGGCCCATGGTGCCGATACCGTCGGTGTGGGAGAGAACTGCAGTCATCGCCTGACCGATCTCGATCTGTCCCGGAGCTCGGTGGCGTTCACCCTGACCGGAGCGGACGGCGTCGATCTGGGGCGGCTGGCCGTCCCCGTACCCGGTCTCCACAACGCCCGCAACGCCGCCGTGGCTGCCGTGGCCGCGTTGGCCGCCGGGGTGGCTTTCGACGATGCCGCCGCCGCCCTCGCTCGCTTCGCCGGTGTGGCCCGGCGGTTCGAGTTCCGAGGCGTTGCCGGCGGGGTGACCTTCGTCGACGACTACGCCCATCTCCCCAGTGAGGTGGAGGCCGCACTGGCTGCAGCCAAGGATGGGGCCTGGCAACGCATCGTCGCCGTCTTTCAGCCCCACCGCTACAGCAGGACGGCGGCCCTGTCGTCCGATTTCGGACGGGCTTTCGCCCAAGCCGACGTGGTGGTGATCACCGACGTCTACGGGGCCGGTGAGCCGCCGATCCCCGGGGTCTCGGGCAGGCTGGTGGCCGACGCCGTCCGCCGCGCCGAACCAGGCAAGCAGGTGGTCTACGTGGCCGGTCGCACCGAGCTCCGCTCCGAGGTGGCCTCGTTGCTCACCGCCGGTGACCTGTGCTGCACGTTGGGAGCAGGCGACCTGACCTCGCTGCCGGACGAGCTCCTGGCCGCTCCGTCATGGTGATGGGTCGGTGACCGAGCAAGCAGACGATCTGCGAAGGGTCGGTTCGGCGTTGGGGTCGCTGGCCCGCCCGGACCACCCCCTCGGGGCGCTCACCACTTATCGGGTGGGTGGCCCGGCCCGGCTGTTCGTGGAGCCTGCCGACGAGGCCGAACTGGGTGCCGTGGCCGCCGCCATCGACGGGCGCGACGTGCCCGTACTTGTCCTGGGCCGAGGGTCCAACCTCCTGGTGGCCGACGCCGGCTTTTCCGGGCTGGTGGTGTCCTTGGCCCAGGGTTTCGACGAGATCGCCATCGACGGGGCGTCGGTGCGGGCCGGAGGGGCAGTGAGCTTCCCGGTCCTGGCCCGGAAGAGCGCGTCGGCCGGACTGACCGGCCTGGAATGGGCGGTCGGCGTTCCCGGCTCGGTGGGCGGCGCCATCAGGATGAACGCCGGTGGGCACGGGTCGGATACCGCTCACGTCCTGGTCGGATGCCGGGTGGCCGACCTGGCCTCGGGAGTGACCACCGACGTCCCCGTGGCCGACTTGGCCTACGCCTACCGGCACTCGAGCCTCTCCTGCTCCCAGGTGGTGGTGGCCGGGACGTTCGAACTGCAACCGGGCAATGCCGAGGAGTCGCTGGCCCAGATAGCCGAGATCGTGCGCTGGCGGCGGGAGCACCAGCCCGGCGGCAGCAATGCCGGATCGGTGTTCACCAATCCGCCGGGCGATTCGGCCGGGCGGCTGATCGAGGAGGCCGGCCTCAAGGGCCACCGGATCGGGTCGGCCGAGGTCTCGCCCAAGCACGCCAACTTCATCCAGGCCGACGTCGACGGCTCCGCCGCCGACGTTCGCCGCCTGATCGAGGACGTCCAACGTCGGGTGCGGGAACGGTTCGGGGTGGAGCTGGCGACCGAGGTGCGGATGATCGGGTTCGGCACCGCCGCCGGACCGCGGCCACCGTCGTGACCCCGCCGTCCCGCGCCGGCGGACCGGGGGGAGGGGGAGGGAAAGGATCCAGCATCGATCCACGCATTCGCCAGCGCCGGGTGGCGGTGGCTCGGCACCAGGGCCGGCGGCGGTTGCGGATCGTGGTGGCGATCGTGATCGTGATCGTGATCGTGGCCGGGGGACTGGGTCTCTTGCACACCGGGTTCTTCTCGGCCAAGAAGGTGGCGGTCACCGGCAGCCACCCCCACGTCCCCACGGCCACGATCCTGGCCGCGGCCCGGCTGGCTGGTCATCCGCCCTTGATCAGCGTGAATCCCGGAGCGGTCACGGCCCGGGTAGAGCGATTGCCGTGGATCGCCACGGCGCGGGTCAGCCGGAACTGGCCCGATCACATCACCATCGCCGTGACCGAACGGGTGGCTGTCGCCTCCTTTGCCGGTCCGGGAACGTCCTGGTCGGAGCTGGACCGCACCGGCCGGACGGTGCAGGTGGACGCGGCCCGCGTCCCCGGCCTGGTCGATGTGGCCGTACGTGATGCGAAGGGAGGGGTGCCCCCGGCCCCTCTCGGTTCCACGGCCAACTCGGCCGCTCTCCCGGCGCTGGCGGTGGCGGGGACCTTGCCCCCGGCGTTCTCGCAGCAGGTGACCCAGGTCATCGGCAATGCCGACGGGACCGTCGACCTGGCCCTGAATTCTGGCCTCACCGTGCTTTTGGGCACGGACAAGGATCTTCGGGCCAAGTACGTGGCCGTGGCCTCCATCATCGCCGGTGCCCCGCTGCGTGGGGCCAAGACCATCGACGTGACCGTGCCGAAGTCACCGACGGTGAGCTCCTCGTGAGGGACACACCCCGATTTCTGGCCCCAATGCAGGGACGTTGCTTGACCGAGTACCCAGGTGACCGTATCGTTAAGATCAACTCGCTGGTTGGAACGGTTTCAACCTTTTGTCGAGGGTAAGGGAATCCATTGACCGTTCCTGCACAGAACAACTACTTCGCCGTCATCAAAGTGGTCGGCGTGGGTGGCGGCGGCGTGAATGCCGTGAATCGGATGATCGACGCGGGGCTTCGGGGTGTGGAGTTCATCGCCACCAATACCGACGCCCAGGCACTGCTGATGAGCGATGCCGATCTGAAGCTGGATATCGGCCGTCAGCTGACGCGCGGCCTGGGCGCCGGCAGTGATCCCGAGGTCGGCCGGCTGGCGGCCGAGGAGCACCGAGCCGAGATCGAAGAGGCGCTGAAAGGCGCCGACATGGTGTTCATCACCGCCGGCAAAGGTGGAGGTACCGGCACCGGTGCGGCCCCGGTGGTGGCCGAGGTGGCCAAGTCCCTGGGCGCGCTCACCATCGGTGTGGTCACCCGGCCGTTCACCTTCGAAGGGCGTCGCCGTTCGGTCCAGGCGGAGATGGGCATCCAGAACCTGAAGGAAAAGGTCGATACCCTCATCATCATCCCCAACGATCGCCTGTTGACCGTGTCGAGCGAGAAGACATCCATGGTCAACGCGTTCAAGATGGCCGACGAGGTGCTCATGCAAGGGGTCCAGGGCATCACCGACCTGATCACCGTGCCCGGGCTCATCAACACCGACTTCGCCGACGTCAAGATGATCATGAGCAACGCCGGCACCGCCATCATGGGCATCGGCTCGTCCACCGGCGAGGGCCGGGCAGTGAACGCGGCCCGCGCCGCCATCACCAGCCCGCTGCTGGAGGCATCCATCGAGGGAGCACGGGGCATCCTCTTGAACATTGCCGGGGGACCGGACCTCGGGCTGTTCGAGGTCAATGAGGCGGCCGAGATCATTCACGGCGTTGCCCACCCCGATGCCAACATCATCTTCGGGAGCGTGATCGACGAGGCCATGGCCGATGAGGTCCGCGTGACCGTCATCGCCGCCGGGTTCGAGCGATGGGAGGCCGGTCGTGCCCCTCAGGCGGACCCGGCCCATGGCGATGACGGCGGTCGCAGTCGGGTCCTGGGGCTCGAGGCCGCTCACGAGGACATCTTCGCCACGCCGGCGGACGAGGACCTCGATCTGGGGGACGACGAGTTCGACGTCCCTTCCTTCTTGCGCTGAGCCCGCCCACGCCGGCGGTCGCCCTGGCCGGTGGGGTCCGGGCCCTGTGGACGGATCGAGCCCAGGGGGATCTCCGTTCCGTCCGGTCGACCCATGCGACCCCGGTGGTGCCCGGAGGGCCGGTCGGGGATCGACCGTGCCAGCAGCTCCACCAGGTGCACGGGTCCCTCGTCCATGTGGTCACAGGCGATGCCACCGAAGCGGTCCAGACCGGCGATGCCCTGGTCACCGCTGACCCCACTGCCCGCCTGGTCATGCTCACCGCAGACTGCGCCTCGATCGCCCTGGGCAGCCCGGAGGGCGTCTTCGCCGCCGTCCATGCCGGGTGGCGGGGCTTGGCCGCTGGGGTGGTCGAATCGGCCGCCGCCGCCATGCGGGACGCCGGAGCCTCCGCCGTCGGCGGTTCGCTCGGACCGTGCATCCATGCCGAGTGCTACGCCTTCTCCCAGCCGGATCTGAGCTCGCTGGTCGATCGCTATGGAGACCAGGTGCGCGGCGTCACCAGTGCCGGTGGTCTCGCGCTCGATCTTCCGGCCACGGTGCGCGCCGCTTTTGCCCGCGCCGGCGTGACCGACGTACCCGGGGTCGATCGCTGCACGGCGTGCGACGAGCGGTACTTCTCCCATCGCGCCCGCCAGGACGCCGGTCGACAGGCTCTCATCGTCTGGCGCCAGGGCCCATGAGCGACACCGATGGCACCCAGTCCGCCGCGGCCGTGGCCGACCGGGTGGCCGAGGCCCGGTCCCGGATCGCCGCCGCCGCCCCCGATCCGTCGCGGGTCCGGCTGGTGGCGGTGACCAAGGGCTTCGGTCCCGATGCCGTGCGCGCCGCGTTGTCCGCCGGAGTGACCGACATCGGTGAGAACTATGCCGACGAACTAGTGGGAAAGGCCGACGCCCTGGCCGCCTCGGGCAGCGAACCTGGTTCCGGGCCAATACCGCGCTGGCATTTTCTCGGCGCCATCCAGCGCAACAAAGTGGCGCGTCTCGCACCGTTGGTCGGTTGTTGGCAGAGCGTCGCTCGCATCGAAGAGGGGCGGGCCATCGCCCGTCGCCACCCGGGTGTCTCCATCCTGGTCCAGGTGGATGTGGTCGGCGCCCAGGGCCGGAACGGTTGCCGCCCCGAAGACGTGGCCGAGCTGGTCACCGCGCTACGGGACGAGGAGCTGGACGTCGCCGGCCTCATGACCATCGGCCCGCCCGGTGCGGCGGAGGCAGCACGTCCCGCCTTCGCACTGGTCCGGGACCTGGCTACCGGGCTGGGTCTGGCCGAGTGCTCCATGGGCATGACCGACGACATGGACGTGGCCCTGGCCGAGGGCTCCACCATGATCCGATTGGGCCGGGCCCTGTTCGGTGACCGACCGCCGCGACCGTAGGCATGGCCGCTTCCGCCACAGCAGCCCGTCGGCACGGCCCGACGACGGGGCCCCATAGCCGCTGGGGACCCACTGGCCTGGTGCGCGGCCAACCCAGGAATTGGCTGTGGGTATCACCGCGGGCCTGGGAGGACGCACTACGCTGTCGGCGGGAGGCACGATGGCAGCTTCGTTCATGAAAAGAACAATGGCGTATCTCGGGTTGGTCGACGATGAGTACGACGACTACGACGACTACAACTCACGCGGGCCGGGCGCGGTATCGCGCGTCAGCCAGCGAGTGGTGAGCACCGAGGAGCCCGACAACCTGGCTCCTCCGGGACCACCCAGCCGTATTCGAACGCTGAACCGGGACGAGAACCCTCCGACATCGGGCCCGGGGCCCACGCCGGTGGCCCAGACGGTCAGTCCTCGCCCGTCGTCGGTCCGGCCCCTCTCGCCTGAGCCCTCGAGTGCCAGGGTGCACATCGTGGCCCCGGTTCGGTTCAGCGACGCCCAGGAGATCGCCAATCGGCTCATGGGCAACCAGCCGGTCATCGTGAACCTCCAGAACGCCGATCGGGACCTGCAGCGCCGGATGATCGACTTTTGCAGCGGCGTGACCTACGCCCTGTCCGGTGGTATGGAGCGGGTAGCCGACGAGGTGTTCTTGCTGACACCGTCGAACGTGAAGGTCTCCGACGAAGAACGCCAGCGCCTCCAAGAGCGCGGTCTGGTCAACCCCTAATTCGTGGCGACGCCGGGCCCACGCCAGCTCCACCGCCAGGCCCGTTGACATGAGCGTGGCCCGCATCATCGGATTCATCCTCCAGGCCTACGTCATCGTGCTGATCGCGGCCGCCCTGTTGAGCTGGGTGCAACCGGCCTATGACTCGCCCATCCGCAAGATCCAACAGGTCCTGGCTGCCATCACCGAGCCCGTCCTGGCCCCCATCCGCCGGATCCTGCCCACGGCCCGGGTCGGAGGGGTGGGGTTCGACTTTTCGATCATGATCGTGGTCCTGGTCATCGAACTGATCCTGATCCCCCTGGTCCTGGGCTGATTCGCCCTGGCCGTCGGGGCCAGATCCGGGCCAGAACGGCAGTACTGAGGCCTCGGAAGGGGCTCGCTGAGAAGCCAAAAGCCAGGATCCGCAAACGGGTCCCAGCGGTTGGATACCATGCACGGCATGGATGCCGCCCAGTCTGCACTTGATTCGCTCCGGACCGTTGAATTTCGGGAAACCCTGAAGGGGTATCACCGCGACGACGTCGACGAATATCTCGAGAAGGCCGCCGTCGAGGCCGAGGGACTGCAGGAGCAGTTCCGTCAGGCCAACGACCGCCTGCGCCAAGCCAGCGAGCGCATCGCTCAACTGGAAGCGGCCTTGGAGCGACAGCCCGAGCAGCAGCAAGCCCCCGAGGCCCCCGCCGCCGTGGCCGACGACACGCTGCAACGGACACTGCTGCTGGCTCAGCAGTTCGTCGACCAGACCAAGGCCGACTCCGAGGCCCGGGCCTCGAAGACGTTGTCGGATGCCGAAGAGCGTTCTCGCGTGCTCGTCTCTCAAGCCGAGTCGAGGGCAGCCCACATCGCATCGGAGGCCGAGCGCAAGCTCCGCGACGAGGTCGCCCGCCTGGAGGCAGCCCGGACGCAGCTCTCCGGCGATGTCGAGAAGATGGCCCGGCATCTCGACGGCGAGCGGAACCGGCTCCGGTCCGCCCTCTCCGAGATCATCAAGTGGGTGGATGACAACGTGCAACCGGCGGCGGCGCTGAACGCCCGGCCGTCGGACCCCGGAGGCAATCCGGCGCCCGCACGGGGCCCCGCCGTTCGCCCGGTCCAGCCCGTCGATCAGTCGGGACGGTCCGGCGGAGGTCCGGTATCGGGCCAGGTCAGCTCGGTTCGGACCAGTGATTCGACCGTCCAGACCCTCGATGGCGGGAGCACCCAGCCGCCTCAGTTCTGAGCTGCAGTCCCGATCAACCCGGTCGGAGCCGTTCCCCCTGTATCGTGACCCCCTCGGGTGGCGCCATGCCCATCCCGATTGCCGCAGGGTGGTCGGCACGGTATCGTCGCCCGCTCACCACAAGTCAAGGAAGACCGTTCTGAGCGCCCGCACCTACCAGCGCCAGATCGACGACTCCTTGGGAGGAGGTTGATGTGACGGCAGTAAAGAAGGCGGCACCAGCCAAGAGCTCAGCCAAGACAGTCAGGTCGGCCAAAGCGACCGGTACTGCCAAGGTCGGGTCTCGGGCCGTCACCACCAAGTCGACCCGGGCAACGACGCCCAAGGCAGTGAAGTCCTCCGCCAAGTCGGCGGCCAAACCGGTCGGCGCCCGGGCCAAGAAGGTGGCTACGGCCACCAAGCACAGCGCCCCGGTCAAGGCGACCCCCGCCAAGCCGTCCGCATCGTCCACCAAGAAGGTCGCCCCGGCGAAGAAAGCTGCAACTGTGAACGCCACGACCAAGTCGAACTCGACCGCCCCACCGCCGAAGAAGGTGGCTCTGGTCGGTCCGTACGCCAAGGAGCCGAAGTTCCTGGAGGAACAGGCCGCCTTGCTCCTCGAGGAGCGCGGGATCTATCAGGGTCAGGCCGAGGACCTGCAAGCCGAGGCCGACTCGCTGGCCCAAGAGCGTGAGCCGGGCGACGTCCAATTCGACGAGGAGTCGGGCGAGGGTGGCACGGTGACCGTCGACCGGGAACGGGATCTCGCCCTTTCCGCTCAGGCCCTCCTGGCCGTGGAGGAGATCGACGACGCGCAACGAAAGATCGATCGCAAGACGTACGGCGCCTGTGAGCGTTGCCACGAAGCCATTCCCAAGGCCCGACTTCGGGCGCTGCCGTTTGCCCGCCTGTGCGTGGCGTGCAAGAGCGGGGGACTGTCGCGACGCTGACCGGTCAGGTCGGGTCCGAGACCGGCCGTCCCGTGTCGCGATGGGGGAGTTGGTCCCGTCTGGCCATCGCCTCGGTGGTGGCTGCGTTGGTGGTGCTGGTGGACCAGTTGACCAAGTCCTGGGCGGTGTCCCGCCTGTCGCACGGCCCCATCCACGTCCTGGGCCCGCTCGACTTTGAGCTCCAGCGCAACACCGGGTCTGCCTTCAGCCTCTTCCAGGGCGAGGCCGCGGTCCTGGTCGTCATCGCCGTCGTGCTGGTCGGTGTCCTGCTGGTCCTGGCCGGCCGGGCCCCGACCTCGGGGCGAGCCATCGTGCTCGGGCTCATTCTGGGCGGGGCGCTGGGCAACCTGGCCGATCGGCTGTTCCGGGGGGGCAATGGGGCCGTCATCGATTTCATCGCCCTCCACGTCTGGCCCACCTTCAACGTGGCCGACTCCTGCATCGTGGTCGGCTGCGTACTGTTGATCGTGTCCCTGTTGCGAGTGGGTCGTACGACATGACCAGCCTGTCCGTCGAAGTGCCCGCCTCGCTCGAGGGCGTCCGGGTGGATCGCGCCGTGGCTCTGTTGGCCGACGTGTCCCGTTCCGCGGTGGAACAGCTCATCGCCGAGGGACGGGTGCGGGTGGACGGTGAAGCGGTGCAGGTGAGAAGCCGGGTCCTCCGCGCCGGGCAACAGCTGTCGGTCGAACTGGAGGCTGTTGCCGTCCCCCAGCTACCGGAGGCCGACTCCTCGGTGGAGTTCGCGGTGGTCCACGCCGACGATGAGATCATCGTGGTGGACAAACCGGCCGGTCTGGTCGTCCATCCGGGGGCGGGGAATCGAACGGGGACGCTGGTGAACGGACTGCTGGCCCGTTTCCCCGATCTGGCCTCGCTGGTCGAACGGCGCGGGCCCGCCCTCCCCGACGACGAAGCCGAGTTCCGAGCCAATGACATCGATCGGCCGGGGATCGTGCACCGGCTCGATCGGGGTACCTCGGGGCTGCTGGTGGTGGCCAGGACGCCATCGGCCACCGTGTCGCTGGTCGGTCAGCTCACCGACCGCACGGTGGTGCGTGAGTACGTGTCCCTGGTCCACGGCACGGTGGAGTCTCCCGCCGGGATCGTCGATGCCCCCATCGGTCGGTCGGAGACCTCGCCCACCCGCATGGCCGTCACCCAGCGGGGCAAGCCGGCGAGAACCAGGTACCAGGTCGAGGGGCGCTATGAACATCCCATCCCCGTGACCCTGGTGGTGGCCACCTTGGAGACGGGTCGAACCCACCAGATCCGGGTCCACCTGGCCGCCATCGGGCACCCGGTCGTGGCCGACGACCTCTACGGACCTCGTCGCTCGCTACCGGGTGCCGATCTCCGCCGTCCATTTCTCCATGCCCGGTCATTGGGCTTCGTGCACCCCGGCACCGGGGACCACGTGTCGTGGGACTCCGAGCTTCCCGCCGAGCTGCAGTCGGTGCTGGCCGTCCTGGAGGACTGAACCGGGCGGATCGGGTTCGAACGGTCGAGCCCGGTCAGGCCGCTTCGTACACCGCCTCGAGGGCTTCGCTGCCGCCCAGGGCCTCGAGCGCCTCGGCCTCGGCCTGACGCACCTTGCGCACGCCCACGCCCAGCCGTTCGGCGGTGGTCTGGAGCGAGGCCGGATCGGATCCGCCGAAGCCGAAGCGGTTGACGATGACAGCCCGCTGCAGCTCGGTCAGCCGCTCGACCGCCTTGCGGACCAGTTCGAGGCTCATGTCGGTGGCCACCTCGTTCTCGAAGTCGTTCGAGTCGGCCGACACCAGGTCACCCAAGGTGGCCGAGGACTCGGTCGTGGCCGGCTGGTCCAGGCTGGCCACCACGCGGGCCAGGCCCGACAGGTTGCCCCTGGCCTCGGCGGTCAGGCCGGTGGCCTCGTCCAGCTCTTCCGCCGTCGGGGCGCGCTGGAGGAGGTGGGTCAGTTCCCAGTTCGCCGCGTCGACCTGTTGGTTCCGTTCGGCTACTTCCATGGGCAGCCGGATGGTCCGGCCGTGCTGCTGGACGGCACGCTGGAGCGCCTGACGGATCCACCAGGTGGCATATGTCGAGAACCGGAAACCACGCTCGTAGTCGAACTTGTCGACCGCCCGCATCAGGCCGAACGTGCCCTCTTGGATGAGATCGGGAAGGTCGACCCCCCGGTCCTGGTAGCGCCGGGCCCAGTGGACGACCAGGCGGAGGTTGGCCGCGATCATCTCGCGCCTCGCCTCTTGGTCGCCGGCGGCCACCCGCTTGGCCAGGGCCGTCTGGGCCTCGTGGTCAGGCAACGGATGGTGGTCCAGATCGCGCAGGAAGAGGCCGAGGCTGTCCGCGTCCGATCCGCGGGCGTGCCCGCTCGACGTGGCCCTCCGAATACGCTCTGCAGTGTTCGTTGCGGTGCGAGTCGCCATTTCCATCCTCACCTGGTCAATTTCCTGTTCGTAGGTATCAACGCACAGGGGGCGGTCGGCATTCCGGCCCACCGGGTTTGCTTGCCCACGCAGCCATTCCGACCCGTTCAGCTGGACCGATGTGCCTGGTTCGGTGGCCTTCCGGCTTGCGTGGCCCAGGTTCGGGGTGCTCGGCTGGGCCGATGGACCCCACCGGCAGCCGCTGCATCCTGATCCGTCACGGTGAGACCGAGTGGAGCCTCTCTCGTCGCCACACCGGTCGCACCGACCTCCCGCTGCTTCCCGAGGGGCGCAAGCAGGCCGAATCCCTCCGTACCTCCCTGGCTGGGTATTCGTTCCGGTTGGTACTCCACAGTCCGCTGGCCCGGGCCACCGAGACCTGCCGGCTGGCCGGCCTGGCCGCGGGTGGGGTGGCCGATCCCGACCTGGCCGAGTGGGACTACGGGAGATACGAGGGGCTGACCACCCCGGAGATCCTCGAGCAGAACCCCGGTTGGGACCTGTGGCGGGACGGTTGTCCCGGTGGCGAGTCTCCGTCCCAGGTGGGGGCCCGGGTCGACCGTGTCATCGCCACGGTCCGGTCGGCCCCCGGCGACGTGGCCTGCGTGGCCCACTCCCATCTCCTGCGCGCCCTCGGTGCCCGGTGGGTGGGCCTGCCCGTCGACGGGGGCAAGTACTTCACGCTGGACCCGGCGTCGCTCAGCATTCTGGCCTGGGAGCACGGGCGACCGGTGGTCAACGTGTGGAATAGGACCTGAGGGGACCGGGGTGTCATGCCGGCGGGCCCGGGTCGCCCGGGTCGCCCGGGTCGCCCGGCTGGTCGGCATCTCCGGGGTGCCTGTTGCCCGGGCCGACCCGCCCCGTCCAGGGGGGATCGCCGCTCGGCAGCGTGGTTCGTGCTTTGCGGGCGAAGACCCCCGGCGGTGCACCCTGGGGCTGGCGGTCGACCGGTCGGGACGGGGGGAGCGTCTCCCCGTGGAACAGCCGGCGGGGTCCCGTCCACAGGGCGGGCGGGGCGTCCACCAGCTGGGCCAGGGCGTAACCGGTTGATTCGTAGTTGATCCGCCACCCCTTGAAATGGGCCCATGCTTCGTCGGGTGCGCGGGTGATGGGATAGCCGATCTCGTCCAGCCGGTCCACGGCCGCGTCGAACTCGGAGCGGGGCAGCGCGATGTCGCTGTCGGGATTGGGATCGGCGTCATAACTGATCCGGCTGACCTGGGCGATGTCGCGGAGACAGGTGAACCCCATGCGGATGCACATCCGGGCTTCCTTGGGCGCTCCGTCGGGATCGAGGGCCAAGGACAGCGCGGCCGCATCCATCACCGCGATCATGCTGACCACCCAGGAGTTCTGCGACCGGGGGGAACGGAAGTACAGGAGCGAGGTGTAACTGGTGTGGCTCTCGGTCACGTCTGCGGCCCACTGCTCCCAGTCGGCGAACAGGGCGGGGAGGTTGCCGATGAGGCCGACCAGCTGGTGGCGGATGAGCACCTCTGGCCCCCAGGCCGGTGCTCCGGCCCGGCTCTCGAGCAGGGTGACCAGGGTCTCCCTGCGGTTGTAGGCGCCGTACAGGGTGGGGAGGTAGGCGATCTGCAGGGCGATCAGGACCATGCCCGTCCCCGCGGCGGCGAAGTCCACCGCCCGGCCCCCGGTGTGGCGGTCGGTGTCGAATCCCAACGTGAACACCGAAGACCCCGACTGGGCGAAGGCGGCACCGATCGACAGGTCGTTCAGCCCCCAGACGACGAGTCCGAAGCCGAGCACGGTGATCACCAGCCAGGAGACCAGGAGACTCAGGACGGCGACGGGCTCGCTGAGGGCCAGGACCCGGTCCTTGGCCACGTACGTGCGGGTCAGACCGGCGACCTGGCGAAACCCGAACCGGATGACGCGGGCTGACCAGGTGGTCGGACCCCCGGTTGCGGGTCGGGGGACGATGAGCACGCGGATGACGCTGGCCGCGTTGCCCATCAGGATCACGATGCCGACGATCAGCACCAGGGACCGGCCTGCGGTCATGGTTCCCCCTGCGAAGCCGGCGCCGTGCCGGCGTTCAACCGGCGGTCTGGCGGAGGGCGGGGGCCCGACCCTGGGCCCGAGCCACCATGTCGGCGAGATTGAACGAGTCCAGATGGGTTCGCATGTGCTCGCCGACATCGGCCCACACGCTCAGCAGCACGCACTGGCCTTCGTGATCGCAGGCCCCGTTGGCGTGGGGCTCCCCGAAGTCGCCGGCAACGATGGGGCCGTCGACGGCGCTGACGATCTGGCTGAGGGTGATCTCATCCGGCGGCCGGGCCAGGACATAGCCGCCGCCCACGCCCCGCTTGGACCGGACCAGGCCGGCGCCCTTCAGGGCCAACAGGATCTGCTCCAGGTAGGGCTGGGGGAGACCGGTGCGCTCGGCTATATCTCGGACCGCGGTGGGCCCATCGGTCGTGGTGTGCAGGGCCAGGGACAACAGTGCCCTGCTCGCATAATCACCCCGGGTGGAGACCTTCACAGGCCCATGCTAGAGCCTGGAGACGAAGATCTGCTGCTTTCCCGGGTACAGACGGCCTCCCCGAGGGCCAGGACCAGGCGGTTCAGTGTCCACCGAGCTTGGATCCGGCCAGGTCTTCGGCCATGGCCCACCCGAAGGCGACCAGGCGACCGCCGGTCGAGGGATCCACCGTCTCGAACAGCGGCACCACCTCTTCGGACGTCTTGACCTTGGGCCCGCCGAAGTCGAAGCCACCGGATTCGCACCCGTCGCCGTTCAAGACGAAGGTCCGGTCGTCGATGCGCCCTTCGCAGCCGAACCGCTTGGCCAGGCGCCGGCCCCACGCCCGTTCCTCGCCCGTCGCCTTGTGGTCGGGGCCGGGCACCACGTCGGTGAGACCGGCGAAGACCCGGAACCCCTCGGCCGACACCAGCCTGGTCCCGACCAGCACGTCCTCGTCGGGAAAGGCCAGAAGGGCCCGCCGGTACTTGTCGCCCATCATGGCCCGCAGGACGGTATCGGCGCGGGCGGTCCGGTCGACGGTGGCCAGGCCGATGAGCAGCGACGGCGTCCCCCCGATCCGCTCCAGGGTCGAGAACGAGTACCCCCGCAGCTTGTTGCCTTCCCGGGCTCGGGTGACCAGCACCCATTCCTCTCGCTGTTTCGACAGGAATCCGATGTCGAAGTGTGGCTCTCGCTCGGCACAGAGATCGGCCATCTCGGCCAATTCGGTGTCGTTGATCGCCGTGCAGTCCTTGGTTTCCACCTGGATGGACATAGCTGGTTCCATGCTCCTCAGTCGCCTGCAGGGGCTCGTCTGACGCGGACACCCAGTCCCGATTGGTCGGTTCCAGGTCCCCTCCGTGCGAGCCGTGGGGCAATTTTACCGGGATTTGAGGGTGGCTGTCCTATCCGGGGTGATTTCGAACGATGTTCGAGGCTGGAATCAGCTCAAAATGGCCTTGGGGCCGAGCAGAACCCGGAGCTCTCCCACCAGCCCCCGGTGGCTGTCCACGTTGAATTCAGTGGGGAGCTTCAGCACCTTTTCACCCACGTGGAGCAGGACCGGTGAGGCGCCGGGGTGCTCGGACAAGAGGTGTTTGAGCTGGTTGACCGTCGAGTCGGTCAGGGCATTGGGCGAGAGGACAATGCGCAGCTCAGACCGTACGTCGGTGGCCAGGTCCGGCCGCTGGATCTCCATGCACACCAGCTTCACCCGGTCGTCGCGCATGTCCACCCGGCCCTTCAGCACCACGATGGCGTCGTCGTCCAGCAGGGCGCCGTACTCGGCCATCGTCTTGGGGAAGACGAAGACGTCGATGGAGGCCTGGAGGTCCTCCAGGACGAAGGTGGCCATCAGATCGCCTTTTTTGGTGTAGCGGCGGGAAAGGTCGGTGATCACGCCCCCGGCCAGGCGGATCTGACCCTCATTGTTGAAGCCGCCGGCCCCACCGCCCACGCCCAGCCCGTCGGCGTCGATGTCCCGCAGCTCGGCCAGGGTGCAGTCGGTGAGTCGCCCCAGGGACCCCTCCAACCCCATCAACGGGTGATCGCTGATGTAGAGACCCAGCATCTCCTTCTCGAAGGCCAACCGCTGGCTCTTGTCGAATTCGGTGTCGGGGATGGGGATGCGGGTGTCGCCGAACCCGATGGTCTGGCCGTCCGCCTCGGGCTCGAGGGAGGCGAACAGGGACATCACGCCGGCGTCGTGCTCTCGCCGGCGCTCCAGCGTTCGGTCGACGATCTCCTCGAAGGCCAGGCACAGCCCGCGGCGAGGGTGGCCGAGACAGTCGAAGCCGCCCGCTTTGATCAGCGATTCGATGGTTCGCTTGTTCAGGACCTGGGGGTCGACCCGCTGGCAGAAATCGTAGAAGTCGACGAAGGGCCCGTTCTTCTCCCGCTCGGCCACGATGTGCCCGACCAGTCCCTCGCCCACGTTTCGTACTGCGGCCAATCCGAACGTGATGGCCCCCGGGTTCTGGGCCGAACCGTCCGAACCGTTTCCGTTGGCGTGGTCGGACTCGTGCCCGGTGCCGGTCTCGTCACCGGTGAAGTCGGCGGCGAAATCGGAGAGCGAGCGGTTGACGCTGGGCACCAGGACCTGGATGCCCTGGGCCCGGCACTCGGCCAGGTACACGGCCGTTTTGTCCTTGTTGTCCTTGACCGACGTGAGCAGGGCGGCCAGATACTCCACCGGGTGGTGGGCCTTCAGCCATGCCGTCTGATAGGCGATCAGGCCATAGCCGTAGGAGTGCGACTTGTTGAAGGCGTAGTCAGCGAAGGGCTCGATGATGTCGAACAGCGTGGTGCCGATGGCCGCCCCGTAGCCCTGGCTCTCGCACCCGGCCACGAACTTCTCCCGCTCGACGGCCATGACGGCGCGGATCTTCTTGCCACAGGCCTTGCGGAGATTGTCCGCCTCGGCCAGCGAGTAGCCGGCGAACTTCTGGGCCACCCGCATGACCGACTCCTGGTAGATCATGAGCCCCTGGGTGTCGGCCAGGAGCTCCTCCAGGTCGGGGTGCACGTAGGTGACCGGTTTCCGGCCGTTCTTCCGATCGGCGTAGTCCTTGTGCATGTTGGCCGCCATCGGACCCGGGCGGTACAGGGCCACCAGGGCGGCCACGTCGTCGAAGCTGGTGGGGGCGAGCGAGCGCATGAGCGAGCGCATGGGGCCGCCCTCGAGCTGGAAGACCCCCATGGAGTCGCCCTTACGGAGCATGGCGAAGGTGGTGTCGTCGTCGAGGGGGATGGCATCGATGTCGGGTCGCTCGCCCGTCGAGGTCTGGATCAGGTCGAGGGCCCGCTCGATCACCGAGAGGTTCCGCAAGCCCAGGAAGTCCATCTTCAACAGGCCCAGGTCCTCCACCCCGTGCATCTCGTACTGGGTGACCACCGGGGCGTTGGCCGGATCGGAGCTCCCGTCCGGCTTGCGCTGGATGGGTACGTACTCGGTCAGTGGCTCGTCGGTGATGACCACGGCGGCGGCATGGATGCCGTCCTGGCGCCGGAGGCCCTCGAGCCCCTTGGCCACGTCGATGACCCGCTTGGCCTCGGGGTCGGCCTCGTACATGGCTCGCAGCTCGCCCGCCGCCGCGTAGCCGTCCTCGTAGCCTTCCGTCTTGTCCAGGCAGGCGGCCAGGGGGGTGTCGCGGCCCATGAGCAAGGGGGGCATGGCCTTGGCGATCTTGTCGCCCACGATGTAGGGGTAGCCCAGCACCCGGGCACCGTCGCGTACCGCGGCCCGGGCCTTGATGGTGGAGAAGGTGACGATCTGGGCCACGTGGTCGGCGCCGTAGCGCTCGGAGGCGTAGCGGATCATGTCGCCGCGGTAGCGCTCGTCGAAGTCCATGTCGATGTCGGGCATCTGGGTGCGGCCCGGATTGAGGAACCGCTCGAAGAGGAGGTCGTACTTGATCGGGTCGAGGTCGACGATCTGGAGGCAGTAGGCCACGCAGCATCCGGCGGCCGAGCCCCGGCCCGGCCCCACCCTGATGCCGTGGGAGCGGGCGAAGCGGATGAGGTCCCACACCACCAGGAAGTAGGCGGAGAAGCCCATGGAGCCGATCACGCCCAGCTCGTAGTCCAGCCGTTCGAGCACGGGGGCGGGAATGGGCTGGCCGTAGCGCTCCTTGGCCCCCTCGATGCTGAGATGCCGCAGGAACTGGGCGGCCCTGTCCTCGTAGACCTCGCCCACGAACTCCTCGGGCACGGGGAACTTGGGCAGGCTGACCCGGCCGAAGTCGATCTCCACGTTGGCCCGCTCGGCGATGAGCAGCGTGTTGTCGCACGCCTCGGGGAGCTCGGTGAACAGGTGGCGCATCTCCGCCGCCGACTTCAGGTAATGCTCCTCGCCCTCGAACTTGAACCGCTTGGGGTCATCGATGGTGGCCCCGGTCTGCACGCACAGGAGCGCATCGTGAGCGACGTGGTCTTCCCGGTGGGTGTAATGACTGTCGTTGGTGGCCAGCAACGGGGCACCGATGCGATGGGCGATCTCCACCAGGGCCGGGTTGGTCTTGTGCTGGGCGGCCAACCCGTGGTCCTGGAGCTCGACGAACAGGTTGTCCTTGCCGAAGATGTCCTGGAGCCGGGCGGCCAGGTGCTCCGCTCGGACCTGATCGTCGGCCAGCAGGGCCTGGAGCACGACCCCACCCAGACATCCGGTGGTGGCGATGAGCCCGTCATGGTGGCGCTCGAGCAGCTCCCAGTCGAGGCGGGGCTTGTAGTAGTAGCCCTCCAGATAGGCGGCGGAGGAGAGCTTCAACAGATTCCGGTACCCGGCCGTGGTCTCGGCCAGCAGGGTCAGGTGGTAGTAGAGCTTCTCGCCCCCGTCGACGTCGCCGCCGGTGTCATCGACCTTGCCCCGCCGGACCGGCCGGTCGTGGCGCGACTCGGCCGCCATGTAGGCCTCGGTGCCGATCACCGGGTTGATGCCGGCGTCTCGGCAGGCCGCATAGAAGTCGAGGACCCCGTACATGTTGCCGTGGTCGGTGATGCCCAGTGCCGGCATCCCGTCCTCGACCGCCGCCTGCACCAGGTCCTTCACCCGGGCGGCTCCGTCCAGCATGGAGAACTCGGTGTGGGTGTGCAGGTGTGTGAACGACCGTGTGGCCAACGGTGGCGACCTTCCTTCTGTCGTCCACCGGCGGGTTCTCCACACCCTGTGGACGAGTTACAGCGGTGTGATTCCGACGATAGCGCGGTGGACCGCGCCGCGCCGCGGCACCCGGGATGGGCAGGGCCGCGGTACCCGGGCTCGCTACAGGTAGGTGCCGGGGCGCCCGGTCGAGGGGTCGGCCCCCGGGGGCAGGGCTTGCTGGCGCATCTCGTCCAACTGGGCCCGGGCCGCCATCTGCTGGGCCACCAGCGTGGCCTGGATGCCGTGGAAGAGACCTTCGAGCCACCCCACCAGCTGGGCCTGGGCGATGCGGAGCTCGGCCTCGGAGGGAACCGAGGAGTCGAAGGGGATGGTGACCCGCTCCAGCTCGGCCACCAGGTCGGGGGAGAGGCCGTCGGCCAGTTCCCGGATCGACTGCTCGTGGATCTCACGGAGCCGGGCGCGACCGGCCTCGTCCAGCGGCGCTTGGCGCACTTCCTCGAGCAACTGCTTGACCATGGAGCCGATGCGCAAGAGCTTGGCCGGTTGCTCGATGGATTCGGTGCGCTCCACCGCGGCGTCCTCGCTGGCGCCCTCCCCGTCGGTCTGACCGCCGGTGTCGTCCTCACCGGGCGGCCCGGCCTGGGGATCGACCCCGACCACCTCGGGTCGGAGCGGGCTGGTGCCTTCGTTGGAAATGCTCATGGGTTGATGTTGCCATCCCCGGCGAGACAAAGGAGCGGGACCAACATCTCGGCCGAGGTGAGCGACCCGTGCCGGGCCGCCAACCGGGTCTCGCCCGTGTCGGCCGGATCGAGGTAGGCCACGGGAGCATGGGGAACCAGGGCCACGTCTCCCAGTCTCGACACCACCCCGTCGCGGAGCGGTCCGCCGAACCATCCGTCTTCGAGCAGCTGGTCACGGCTGCGCACCCACGTGGTCTCGCCATAGAGCTCTTCGGAATCGGCCAGCAGGTCCTTGGCCGCCCCCGGCTTGGCGTGCAGCCACCGGAACCGGCCCTCCCCGGAGATGAAGCGGACAGCGGACATGAGGTCCCTGCCTGGCAGCACCACGTGCGATCCCACGTCGACTTGGCCGTGGTCGGCCGTCACGACCAGGACGGCGCCATCGGGGAGCGATGCGGCCAGGTCGGCCACCAGCTGATCCACCGCGTGCAGCTCGGCGTCGTAGTGCTCACCCAGCCCGTGAGCATGGGCCACCTTGTCGATCCCGTCGTAGTACCCGTAGACGAACGGCGCGCCCTGAGCCAGGAGCCGGCGCGTCTCGACCACCATGGTGGACAGGACCCGATACCCGTGCAGGGGCGAGTCGCCGAGGTGGACGGCGGTGAACCCGGTACTGCCGAACTCGGCGCGGGACACGATCGGTACCGGCGCCGACGCGCCGGGAAAGGGGGGGAAGGGCTGAAACTGGGCCGGGGGGATGCTCGCTCGGGCATCCCTGGCCGCACCCGAACCCACCTGCCAGCGGAGCACGTTCAACACCTCGTCGTTGGCCACGCCCAGCCGGTAGCCGAGCACGCCGTGTTGGGCCGGGGTGCGGCCGGTCACGATCGACGTGAGCGCGGTGGCCGTCGTGGTGGGGGCGACCGAGGTGATGGCCCGGCCCGATTTCGCCGCACCCACCATGGTGGGGGCGATGGCCGACCGGTCGTGGAGCTGCTCCCAGCCCAGGCCGTCGACGACCAACAGGACGACCTGGTCTGCTCGACGGGCCATCTCGGGGAGCCACTCGGGAGAGTGATCAGCGCCGGCCAGGAGGGCAGGCACCAGGTTGGTCAGACAGGGGCCGGCGTAGTCGGGCAGGACCGGCTGGGCTTGCCGGTTGGTGGTCAGGTGACCGGTGTCGGTCGTGGCCGGATCGTGCACGCTTGGACTGTAGGCGACCTTCGGTGATGAGCTCACCGCGGCCCGGCCTGGTGCTCAGGTTGCCCTTGCCCCGGGCCCGGCGCTCGTGTGGCCCTCGCCCCCGGGCCCTGCGACCTCAGGACCGAAGTCGGATCAACCTCGGGGAACGAGGGCGCGGATGGTCTTGTAGCAGTGCCCGTCCCGGGGACGACTCACCGATGCCACCAGATAGTGCGGCTTGAACCCCAGCGCAGACGCGAGGTCTTTCCCCTGCAACCGGTCCCGTCGGGCCGCGTCCAGTGCCCGGATGGCGCCGAAATCCTCGACGGGCAGCCAGTTGTCACTTCGTCCCCAACCGAACCGGATCCACACCGACCGGTCACCGGCCCGGCGAAAGAGCACCGGGCCCTTCGTGGGCACCAGGAGAGCCAATGAGGGGCGAAAGCCACGGAATTCCCAATAGGGGGCCGACGTCCCCGGAAATCCGAGGACGTGCTCTTCCATCGGCGCGGACAGGGGGTGGAGGAGATGGCGGACTCGCCGGCCGTGCAGGGTCCCGAGATGACGCGGCAGCCCCTGGGCGCTGACTGCTTCGGGCTGGGCCAGGTCATCGCGTTCGGGCTCGTTGGCCAGGACGGCCTCGACGACATCGAAGGGGGCCAGGTCGGGTCGGTGCCCTGCCGGCCACGGCACTCGAGCCCGAACCAGTGCCCCCGAGGCCAGGTCGATGCCCGCAGTGTCCTCCTCGTTGCAGGCCAGGACCAAGAGGGTGAGCGCAGAGCCCCCATCGATGGCCACCCGGTCTCGATGAGTGATCGAGCGGACCAGGTCTCGGGCCGTGCCACTTCGTGCGTTGCGACGGGCCCGGCCCCGCGACTCGGGCGCCGGAGTACCCGGCCGCCTGCTCTTGGTGGTCCGCTCCGGTGCCGGCCGCCGATCGGGATCGAGTCCCGCCTCCCTGGGCGGCGGGGGCAACGGGTCCGGTTCGCTCCCTGGCTCGACATCCCTCTGCGACTCGAGGCCTTGGCCCGACTCGAACAGCTCGTCCCACTCGGTCTCGCCGTCAGACGGGGGGTAGGGGCCCGCCTGGTACTCGTCGTCGAGCAGTGGCCGGTCGCCCGACGCGCTCCGTTGGCCGACCCGTCGGTCGGGGCCGACCGCCGCGCTCCCCGACGGAGGGGTGGGGCGCGGGTCGTCGCCCTCGAGCCACGGACCGCCGCCGTCGCTCACTGCGGCCCACCGTCGAGCTGGGCCACCAGCGTGTCGAGGTCCCCGGCGGGGAGCTGGCAGGCGTAGTTATGGCAGACGTAGGCCTGTCCCGCCTGGCGGCCCTCCCACAGCGGCGAAGGTGTGGGCTCTCCCCACGACAGGACGGCATCGGGCAGCCACCGACGATGGACGGCGTCGACCAGGTCGGGTCGTTCCCCGGCCACCACGACCTCCGTGGTCCCCTGGGCCAGGAGCTCGGCGGCCAGCACCGTGGTGGCGAAGGCGGTGGGATGGCTGGCCAGTAGGTCCCCCAGGAGGTCGACGACCTCGGTGGCTCCGGACCGGTACCGGTCCGAGCCGGTGAGGGCGGCCAGGCGGGCAAACGACAGGGCGGCGACCGAGTTGGCGGCGGGAGTGGCCCCGTCGAAGACGTCCTTGGTCCGGACGATCAGGGTCTCGGCATCCCGCCCCGTGGTGAAGAACCCTCCGTCGGTATCGTCGTGGAACAGTTCGAACAGCCCGTCGGCGGTGTCGACGGCCCGTTCGGTCCACACGGCGGTGCCGGTGAGCTCGCCCAGGCGGGTGAAGCAGTCGACCAGCCAGGCGTAGTCGGCCGCGTAGGCCAGGTGCCGGGCCCCACCGTCGGACTGCCAGGAGCGCAGCCACCGGCCATCTTCGGGTCGCCGGAGCTCCCGCCACAAGAACTCACCCACGGCCACGGCCCGCTCCCGCCAGTCCGTTCGGCCCGTGGCCATCGCCGCTTCGACCAGGGCCGAGCAGAACATGGCGTTCCACTCGGTCAGGACCTTGTCGTCCAGACCCGGGCGCACCCGATGGCTCCGATGCTCGAACAGCAGCCGCCGGCCCTCCTCCACTGCGGGGGAGCCGGTGAGGGGGGCGCCGAGCGGCCGCCGCAGGATGGTCGACCCCTCGAAGTTGCCCTCCGGCGTCACCCCGAAAAAGTCGGAGACCTCGCCGGCTGCAGGCCCTGTTGCCGCCGCCACCGCTGCGGGCGTCCAGACGTAGAACTTGCCCTCCACTCCCTCCGAGTCGGCATCCTCGGCGGAGTAGAGGCCGCCTGACGGCGACGCCAGCTGGGTGCCCACATAGTCGACGATGCGCTCGGCCACAGTGAGGTAGTCCGGGTATCCCGTCACCTGCCAGCCGTGGATGTAGGACCGCAGCAACCCCGCCTGGTCGTAGAGCATCTTCTCGAAGTGGGGCACCAGCCACTGGCCGTCGGTCGAGTAGCGGGCGAAGCCACCACCCAGGTGATCGTGGATCCCACCGGCGGCCATGGCGTCGAGCGTGGTGGTGGCCATCTGGCCGGACAGCGCCGCGCCGGTCCGGCTGGCGTGTCGGAGCGCGGTGTCGATCAGTGTGGGAGGGGGGAACTTGGGCGCCGGACCGAAGCCACCCCACTCGGCATCGAACCGCTCGGCCAGTTCGGCCACAGCGGCATCGAGGAGATGGCGGTCCCCGGGGGGCGGGGATGCCGTCGCACCGGACACGGTCGGTCGCTTGATCACCGACCGCTCGGCCACCGCCCGGGACAACTCGTCGGCCTGCTGCTCCACCTCGGCCCGCCGGTCGGTCCACACATCGGTGAGGGCGTTGAGGACGGTGGTGAACGACGGCGTGCCCTGGCGGTCCTGCGGGGGAAAGTAGGTCCCACCGAAGAAGGGTCGTCCGTCGGGGGTGAGGAACATGCTCATGGGCCAGCCCCCCGACCCGATCATGGCCTGGACCGCCTCCATGTAGACGGCATCCACATCGGGCCGTTCCTCCCGGTCGACCTTGATGGAGACGAACGATCGGTTGAGGGTGGCCGCCGTGTCCGTGTCCTCGAACGACTCGTGGGCCATGACGTGGCACCAGTGACAGGCCGAGTACCCGATGGATAAGAAGATGGGTCGATCGGCCTCCTGGGCCCGGGCGAAGGCCTCGGCACCCCAGGGATACCACTCGACCGGGTTGTCGGCGTGCTGACGAAGGTACGGGCTCGTCTCGTTGGCGAGGCGGTTCACGATCGTTCAGCCTACGGCCCCCGGATCGAGTGGCCACACCAGCGGCGGAGGCGTGCGGACCGGCCACCATGTCGACGCCGCTGTCTATGGTGGCGCCCATGGAACTCCGACTCGACGGAAAAGTGGCCCTGGTCACCGGGGCCTCCCGCGGCATCGGCCTGGCCATCGCCACCCGCTTTGCCGAAGCGGGGGCCTCGGTGATGCTTTCCTCGCGAAAGGCAGAGGCGTTGGAGGCCGCGGTGGGGCTCATCGCCGAGCACCGCGCTGCAGCCGGGGCGCCGGCCGACCGCCCCTACGGCGAGACGGCCTGGTTCGTGGCCAATGCCGGAGACGAGGCCCAGGCCGAGGCGTGCGTGGCCGCCACCCTGGAGCGGTTCGGGGGGCTGGACATCCTGGTCAACAACGCCGCCACCAACCCGCACTTCGGGCCGACCCTGGATATCGACGAGAGCCGGGCCACCAAGACGGTCCAGGTCAACCAGCTGGGCGTCCTGGCTTGGACCCGCGCCGCCTGGCGGGCAGCCATGGCCGAGCACGGCGGAGCGGTGTTGAACCTGGCCTCGGTGGGCGGTCTGGCCGTCGAGAGCGGCATCGGCTGGTACAACGTGACCAAAGCGGCCGTGGTCCACCTGACCAGCCAGCTGGCCAGTGAGATGGGGCCGAACGTGCGGGTCAATGCCCTGGCCCCGGGACTGGTGAAGACCGACTTCGCCAAGGCGCTGTGGGAGCCGGCCGAGGACCTCATCGCCCGCCGTCTGCCCCTCAAGCGTCTGGGCCTGCCCGACGACATCGCCAAGGCCGCCCTCTTCCTGTGTTCGGATGCCGCGTCGTGGATCACCGGCGACACGCTGGTCATCGACGGGGGTGCGCTCAGCATGCCCAGTGGGGGCGTGGGCTGAACGGGATCAGGCCAGGTCGGCTCGGCGTACCTTCCCGCTGGCCGTCCGGGGCAGCTCGGCCACCACCACGAGCTCCTTGGGTGCAGCCCACGGTGCCACCTGGGCGGCCACTGCTTCTCTGAGCGCGCCCAGGGCCGGCGGCGCGGTCGGGTCGGCGGGGACGACCCAGGCCACCACCCGTTCGCCCCATTCGGGATCGGGCCGTTTCCACACGGCCACCTCGGCCACCCCGGGTTGGCCGGACAGGGCGTGCTCCACCGCCACCGGCCACACCTTCTCCGCCCCGGTCACGATGACCTCGGCCATGCGACCGTGCACGACCAGTCGGCCATCGGGCCCGAAGGACCCACCGTCTCCGGTGGGCAGCCATCCGCCGGCCAACTTGGGATCGTGCCCGTCGCGATAGGCCCGGGCCAGCATCGGTCCGCGGACCAGGATCTCCCCGCTCGATCCGAGCGAGCCGTCCCCCAGCCTGACCTCGACCCCGTCGAGGGGAACTCCGTCGTAGACCAGCCCCGAACCGGTCTCGGTCATCCCGTAGGTGGTGACGACGTTCTCGGGTAGGGCGCGAGGTGGAGCGGCGCCGCCCAGCAGGACCACCCGGTAGCGCGATGTGTCGGTCCGGCCCAGGGCCGTGGCCACCAGGGAGACCATGGTGGTGCCCGACCGGGCTTCGTCCTCCACCCGTCGGGCGTCGAACCGCTCGTGGATCCGATAGGGCGTGCCCGTCTCCAGGGCCCGGGTGACCACCGAGAGGCCGCCGATATGGGCGAAGGGGAGGCAGGCCAGCCAGCGGTCTCGCTCGGGATCGACCGAGAGCCGTCGCGAGGTGGCCACCGCCGACGCCTGCACGGCGTCTCCGGTCAAGACCACACCCTTGGGCTCCCCGGTGGTGCCACTGGTCGCCACGACCAGGGCATCGCCCGCCTCGGTGGGGATGCCCCCTCCGGGCAGCGCCTGGGTTCCCTGAGCCGAGACCACTCGGGCGGGCCGAAGGGCGCCGATCAGCCGCTCGACGGCCGGTCCGGGCAGCCGGGGGTCGAGGGGGAGCACGGCGTGCCCCGACTCCCAAGCCGAGCACAGTGCCTGCACGAACCGGGGTCCGGGAGGGAGGTCGAGTGCCAACAGCTCGGGCATGGGGTTAGCCTAAGGGATCGTACGAGTGATGACTCTAGGAGTGAATGGTCACATGGTTGCTGGGGATGGAGATGGGACGCCGGGGCGGGTCGATGCCGCTCCTGCCACGGTGATCAGCGGAGCGCCGGAGGACCCGGTAGAAGCCTTTCGTGGAGTGCCGTTGCCGGCCTGGGAGCGCAGGGGCGCCTACCGGGACATCCACTACGACGTGGCCGAGGGCATAGCCAAGATCACCATCGCTCGGCCCGAGGTTCGCAACGCCTTCCGACCCCAGACCCTGTTCGAGCTGGCCGAGGCGTTCAACCTGGCCCGGGACGACTCCACGGTGGGAGCCATCATCCTGACCGGCGAGGGGCCCGACGCCTTCTGCTCGGGTGGCGACCAGTCGATCCGGGGCGATGACGGGTACATCGGTGACGATGCCGTGGCCCAGCAGGGCATCGGGCGGCTGAACGTCCTCGACCTCCAGATCCAGATCCGGCGCCTGCCCAAGCCGGTCATCGCCATGGTGGCCGGCTATGCCATCGGCGGGGGGCACATCTTGCATCTGGTGTGCGATCTCACCATTGCCGCCGACAATGCCCGGTTCGGCCAGACCGGGCCCAAGGTGGGCAGCTTCGACGGGGGCTACGGCTCGAGCTTGTTGGCCCGCACCATCGGGCTGAAGCGAGCCAAGGAGGTGTGGTTCCTGTGCCGGCAGTACGACGCGGCCACCGCCCTCGACTGGGGTCTGGTCAACGAGGTCGTGCCCCTCGGTGATCTGGAGCGCGAGACCGTGGCCTGGTGCCGGCGGATGCTCTCGCTGTCCCCCATGGCCCTGCGGATGATCAAGGGGGGCCTGCACGCCGCCGATGACGGCCTGGCCGGGCTGCAACAGTTGGCCGGCGACGCCACCATGCTCTTCTATATGAGCGAGGAGGGCCAGGAGGGACGCAACGCCTACCAGCAGCGCCGGCAACCGGACTTCTCACCCTTCCCCCGCCGCCCCTGACCGGCTGTGCCCGAACCAACCCCGGCACGCGAGCCGGGTCCGATCAAGCGCTGGGTGCTGGGCGCCCGGCCGAGGACGCTGCCCGCCGCCGTGGTCCCGGTGGTGGTGGGAACGGCGGTTGCCGCCTGCGGATTTGCCGGTCAGTCCGGTTTCCTCCACCGGGCCGCCACATCCAGCCCGCTCCACCCGGGCCTGTTGTGGTGGCGGGCGGTCGGCGCGCTGGTCGTGGCCCTGGCCATCCAGATCGGCACCAACTACGCCAACGACTATTCCGATGGGATCCGGGGGACCGACGACGCGCGGGTGGGCCCGGTTCGGCTGGTGGCCACCGGGCTGGCCCCGCCGGGACGGGTGAAGTTGGCCGCGCTGACCTCGTTTGCCGTCGCCGGTGTGGTCGGGCTGGGTCTGGCCGCGGTCACCTCATGGTGGGTACTGGCCGTGGGCGCAGCCTGTCTGGCCGCCGGATGGCTCTATACCGGTGGCCCCCGCCCCTACGGGTATGCCGGTTATGGCGAAGCGTTCGTCTTCGTGTTCTTCGGCG
The DNA here is from genome assembly GCA_035552655.1 of Acidimicrobiales bacterium. Lineage (GTDB taxonomy): Bacteria > Actinomycetota > Acidimicrobiia > Acidimicrobiales > RAAP-2 > DASXMT01. The sequence continues at coordinate 1,856 of DASZLD010000217.1, read as the reverse complement.
TGGTGGCCACGGCGGGATCGGCGTTCGTGCAGACCGGGCGTCTGGCTCTCCTCCCGCTGGTCGTGTCGGTCCCCGTCGGCCTGCTGGCCACGGCGTTGCTGTTGGCCAACAACCTGCGAGACATCGGCTCCGACCGCCAGTCGGGCAAGCGCACGCTGGCCGTGCGCATCGGGCGGCGGTGGGGCGGACGGCTGTACCTCGGCTGCCTGGTCCTGGCCTTCGTCGGAGCGCTGGTCGTGGCCGCCTGGCGTCCGTGGTCATTGCTGGCCCTGGCCGCGCTGCCCCTGGCCTACCGGCCGATGCAGGTGGTCATGGACGGAGCGGAGGGGCGGGCACTGCTGCCCGTCCTGGCCGACACCGGACGCCTGCAGCTGGCCTTCGGGGTCCTGTTGGCCGTGGGCTTGTGGATCTGACCGGCCCGGCGCTGAGCGCTCGGATCCGGCCGCCCGGTGACTCGGGGACCCAGCCACCCGACGACCCGGGGACCGGGCCCCTAGCCGGGAGCGGGGGCGAGATGGGCCCGGACCAACGCCGTCACTCGGTCCGGGTCCTCCAGGTGGGCGGTGTGGCCCACGCCGGGCACCACGGCATGGAGGGCGTTGTCTCCGATGGTCTGCGCCATGCGCGCTCCGAGGGCCGTGAACTTGGAGTCTCGTTCGCCGGTGATGACCAGCACCGGCATCTCGAGCAGGGGCAACTGCTCCCACAGGGGCTGCTGCGTGCCCGTCCCGGCCAGCCGCAAGCTCGAGGCCAAGCCCGTCGGTGTGTTGGTTCGCCGATGGGCCAGGCCGACCTGATCCTCGGGGATGCCGGCAAAGAGCGGGCGATCGAGCCACCGGAGCAAGAAGGTGTCGAGGCGCTCCTGGTCGTCGTGGCCCGGACCGGCCTCGGGCGGAGGGTCGAGCTGGGAAGCGAGGGCCTCGTCGTCGACCATGCGTTCCCGCCGGAGGCCCTCGTCCTCGATCCCTGCGGTACCGGAGATGAGGACGAGCGACCGGACCCGGTCCGGGAACAACAGGGCGGCATGGAGGCAGAACCGCGCCCCAAGGGAGTAGCCGAGGTAGGTGCCGGACCCACCCACGTCGACCAGCAGCCGGGCTCCGGTGGGGAGATCGGCCCGCACGTCCGACGAACCGCCGTGACCGGGCAGGTCGAGCGAGACGACCTGATGATCGCGGGCCAGGTCGTCGGCCATGGGCCCCCAGATCCTGCCGGTCTGGGTGAAACCGTGGGCCAGGACCAGGCGCGCTCCGCTGCCCGTCGTCTCGGCATGCAGCCGGAGGGCCGGGCTCGGTCCCGGATGGGTGTCGTGGATGTCGGGCGGAGTCATGTGGGGACCTGGCGATGAGCGTACCGAGCGGGACCACCGGCCACGAAGACGAGCGGCGGAGCTTTGCCGATGTGCAGGCGGCCTACGCCGCCACCCTGGTCGACGAGTGGGTCCGGGCCGGCATCGCCCACGCCGTCGTGTGCCCGGGATCCCGCTCCACCCCCCTGGCCTTCGCCCTGGCCGCCCACCCGGGTATCACCATCCACATGCGCCTGGATGAGCGATCGGCGGCGTTCGTCGCCTTGGGGCTGGGCTTGAGCACTGGGAGGCCGGCGGTGCTCCTGACCACCAGCGGGACGGCGGCGGTGGAGCTGCATCCTGCCGTGGTGGAGGCCGACCTCGGGGGAGTCCCCTTGCTGGCCTGCACGGCCGATCGCCCGCCGGAGCTACACCAGGTCGGCGCGCCCCAGACCATCGACCAGACCCGGCTGTACGGTTCGTCGACCCGGTGGTTCTTCGAGCCGGGGGTGGCCGACGAGGCTACGTCCTACACCTGGCGATCCATCGCCTCCCGGTCGGTGGCCGA
>DASZLD010000216.1:0-6706 GCA_035552655.1 Acidimicrobiales bacterium | reverse complement strand
GACGAGTGCCGGTCGTAACACAATCGTCAAGAGTAAGGTTTCACCGGTGCACAACCTTTTACTGCGGCTGGTCCACCTGTGGGAGCGGCGGGACACGCCTCAGGCCAAGCAGCTGTTCCGCTACACCATGGTGTCGGTCATCTCCACCGCTGTCTCCTTCGGTGTCCTGCTCATCGTCTACGGCGTCTTCCGGGCCTTCTCCGAGGTGTGGAGCACGGTGCTGGCCAACGCCGCGGCCACCATCCCCTCGTACTATCTGAACCGCAGCTGGGTATGGGGGAAGAACGGACGTTCCCACCTGACCAAGGAGATCCTGCCCTTCTGGACGATGTCGGCCCTCGGGATCGTGGTCTCCATCTTCGGCGCCGCTCTGGCTACCCACATCGGCAAGACCTACAACCTCGCCCACCTGGAGCAGACCGTGCTGGTGCTGGCGGCCAACGTCTTGTCCTTCGCCATCTTCTGGGTCCTGAAGTTCATTGTCTTCAACCGGCTGTTCCATGTGGGCCACCCGGTTGAAGAGCTCGACGACCTCGTCGAATCTCTCTGAGGTCGGCGAACTCCTCCGTGTCCGAGCAGGCACCTGTCTTCGACGACGCGGTGACCAGCGTCCGTCCGGTCGACGAGGCCGCTGCCGCCAAGGCCCAAGCCCACCAGAACCAGCTGACTAAGCCACCGGGATCGCTCGGCCGGCTCGAGGCGGCCGGAGCCCAGTTGGCCGCCATTGCCCGTTTCTCGCCGCCGCCGGTTCCCGATCCCGCCGTGGTCGCCGTCTTCGCCGGGGACCACGGGGTCCTGGCCCAAGGGGTCTCGCCCTGGCCGGCCGAGGTCACCGCTCAGATGGTGGCCAACTTCTGCGCCGGTGGTGCGGCGGTGAACGTCCTGGCTGCCCACGTCGGGGCCGAAGTGGTCGTGGTCGACGTGGGCGTGGCCGCCGATGTGGCCGACGCCCCGGGACTGTTGCGCAGGAAGGTCCGGCGGGGCACCGCCGATCTCTCGACTGTGGTGGCCATGAGCGTCGACGATGCGCGGCGCGCCCTCGAGGTCGGTGCCACCGTGGCCACGGATGCGGTGGCCACCGGGGCGCGCTGTCTGCTGACCGGTGACATGGGAATTGGGAACACGACGCCGTCGGCAGCTCTGATCGCGGCGGTGACCGGTCAGCCGGCCCGGGCGGTGACCGGGAGGGGGACCGGCATCGACGACGACCGGTGGGAGGCCAAGGTGGCTGTGGTCGAACGGGCCCTGGCCCGGCACGCGGCCGAGCCGGGTGGATCGGGAGACCTGCAGGACCCACTCACCGTGCTGGCCTCGTTGGGTGGGCTGGAGATTGCCGCACTGGTTGGGTACCTGGTGGCCGGGTCTGCCCTGGGCGTGCCCATGGTGATCGACGGGGTGATTGCCGCTTCCGCCGCCGTGGTGGCCGTCGCCCTGGTGCCTGCGGTGGGTGGCTACCTGGTGGCCGGGCACCGATCCTCGGAACCGGGAGCGAGCATGGCTTTGGACCATCTCGGGCTGCAGCCGCTCCTCGACTTGGAGCTTCGGCTGGGGGAGGGCACCGGCGCCTGTCTGGCCCTGCCCATCCTGCAGGCGGCGGCCAAGGTGCTGCGGGACATGGCCACCTTCGAATCGGCCGGCGTGTCCGACTCCCAGTAGGCCGGTCCGACTCCCAGTAGCCCGGTCCGACCCCCAGTAGGCCGGTCCGACCCCCAGTAGGGGCCCGCCCGACCCCGAGCCGCCCGACTCCAGGCCGCCCGAACCCGAGCCGCACGAACCGCACGACCTCGAAGGGTCAGTCCCGGAAGTTGTTGAACTGGAGGGGGATACCGAAGTCCTCCTCCTTGCAGGCGGCGATGACTGCTTGGAGGTCGTCGCGCTTCTTGCCCGACACCCGGAGTTGCTCGCCCTGGGTCTGCGAGCTCACGCCCTTGCGACCCAGGTCCTTGATGAACTTGTTCAACTTCCGGGCGTGATCCGACGAGATCCCCGCCTGGATCCCGATCCGTTGGCGGGCGGCGCCGCGCGAGGCCTCCTCGATCTTTCCGAGATCCAGAGACTTCAGCGACACCGATCGCTTGACCAGCTTTTCCTGGAGCACCTGGTACAGGGCCCGGAGCCTGTCCTCGGTGTTGGAGTTGAGGATCAGCTCCTTGTCGTTCAGCTCGATGGTCGAATCGGTGCCCTTGAAGTCGAACCGGGTCGTCGCCTCGCGATTGGCCTGATCCACCGCGTTGCGGACTTCCTGCATGTCGACCTCGGAGACAATGTCGAAGGTTGGCATGAGGAAACAGTAGCGCCGCGCTTGGCAGTATCCTTCCCCGTCTGCGGGTCGGTACCCAAGTGGCCAAAGGGAGCAGACTGTAAATCTGCCGGTTCTGCCTTCGAAGGTTCGAATCCTTCCCGGCCCACCGCACAGGCTCCGCCAACCGGCTGTCGTCCAGCCGGTTGGCGGGGGGGCTCCACCGGGAGGTGGGCTACAGAGGTTGTTTCGGGCGTGGTTGCCGGATCACCCGATCGTCAGAACCGGGAGCGTCATGTCACTCGCACGGATCCGAGCCACGCCGACGTGGGTAGTGGCGACGGCCGCCGCCGTGGTGTGGCTCGCCTCTGCTGGGTACATGGTCCACTTCGGGACGCACTGGCATCTCGACCTCCGGGTCTATCGATCGGCGGGCCACGCGCTCTTCCACGGTGGAAGTCCGTTCACCGGCTTCTACACCGAGAGCCACCTTCCGTTCACTTACCCCCCGTTCGCCCTGCTCGTCCTCAGCCCGTTGTCGCTGGGCCCGCTGGGCTTGATCGAAGCGCTGTGGTGGCTGGCCAGCTCGGCCGCCCTGGTGTTCACCCTCTATCGCCTCTTGACGGCCAACGCCGGCGAACGCCAGTTGACGGCCAACCCCGGCGAAGTCCCTACAGAGCCCGGGGCGCCGCCGTCAGGCCCCGGGATGGCGAAGCCGCCGTCAGGCCCGGGGACGGCCATGCCACCGTCAGGCCTGCGAATGGACAAGCCGAGGGCTCTGGCCGTGGCCGCGCTCTGGGGCGCGGCCGCCACCCTGGCCCTCGAGCCGGTCAGAAGCAACATGGACTACGCCCAGATCAATGTGCTGCTGATGCTGTTGGTGGTGGTCGACCTGACCAACCAGCAGACCACGCGCACCTGGTGGCGGGGGTGCCTGGTCGGGGTGGCCGGTGCCATCAAGCTCACGCCCCTCTTGTATCTGGCTGCGTTCGTGGTGCGCAGGGACTGGCGCTCGCTAGCTCGGGGGGTGGGCACCTTTGTCGTCGCCACCGCGGTCAGCTGGCTCATCTTGCCTTCGGACTCCAATCTGTACTGGTTCCATCAGGCCACCGATGCTCAGCGCACCGGTCCCATCGCCATCGTGTCCAACCAGTCGTGGAACGGTCTCCTCCGCCGCCCGCCCTTTCACTGGGGCAACCTGACCGCGGTCCTCTGGGTGATTCTGGTCATCGCCACCGTGGCCTGCGGCGTGTTTCTGGCCGCTCGGCTGACGGCGGCGCACCGGACGGCGGAGACGGTGATGGCCCTGGGGCTGACCGAACTCTTGGTCAGTCCGGTGTCCTGGACCCACCATTGGTCCTGGGTGGCCATCGCCCCTATCGCCGCAGTCTCCCTGTGGCGGGTGCACCGGGCGGTGGCATGGCTGTTGTTGGTCCTCGTGGGCCTGGCCGTGGTTGCTCCCTACCTGTGGCTCCAGCACGGGCCGGCCTCGTATGTGGCCGGCAACGCCCTCGTGCTGATGGGGGCGGCCGTCTTGGTCGTCTGGACGGCATCGGAATGGGCGCTGTGGGCCAAGGCGCACCCCCGGCCGAGGCTCTCCATACGAGCGGGAAGGCTCCAGCCCGACGCCCGGTGACCGGAATCCGGCGCTCGGAGATGGCGTCCGGCCAGGACTCTTGGCCCATGACCACCAGGTGCCATTGCCTGAGCTCCTGTGATAGTTACAATAACGTTACGGATCCCAGGCGCCCGGGTAGGTCAGTCTTGGGATCAGCGCAGTGCCGTGATGTAGTGCCGTGGTTTTGGGGCCTGAGCAGCGTCTTCGGCGCTACGGGCTCTAGGGCCAGCGGGCTGGTAGAAAAGTCGTCGGAGCAGGGCTGATTATTCGAGTGAGGAGATTCACCCCCATGTCGTCCGAGTTCCACGTGGCGGACACGCTGGAAGAGGAAGGCGGCCGGTTGGGCCGCGCCTCGACCAACGCCGTGGAGCGGTTGAAGGCGGCCCTGGCCACCGCCTCCCATCAGGTCCTCGAAGTGACACGGATCAGGGACCGGATGGCCACGCCGGCGGGCCAGACGACCAACCCCGAAGATCTCGTCGAGCCCCGGGGTCTGGTGCTGCGACCCGCGCTGTTGGGCTTCGTCGCCCTCATGGCCATCAGCATCGGCGCATCCATGCCGAGCTCGCCGTTCAAGCTCGAGATGCCCGGTGTCTGGTTCTTCGGTGAACCCCAGTCCGGTGGTGCGAGCACCTGGGGCGTGTACTTCGGCCTAGCCGCCGTCTACGGGGGCCTGCTGTTGTTGATGCGGGTGTGGTGGGGGATGACCCGCCTCTATGCCCGGCGCCCCGGCATCCCGATCCGGCAGATGAAGTGGGTCTTCGTCCTGTGGTCGCTGCCGATGATGGTGATCGCCCCGATCTTCAGCCGGGACGTGTACTCCTACGCGGCTCAGGGCGAGATGGTCAGCCGCCACATGAACCCGTATCTCTACGGCCCCTTCCAGCTGGGCAACAACGCCTTCTCGGCGCCGGTCGACCCGCTGTGGGGCAACACGCCGGCACCCTATGGGCCGCTGTTCTTGCAGATCGACGGCTTCTTCGCCCGGATCACCTTCCACAACGAGCTGGCCACCATCGTGCTCTTGCGGCTCTTGTCCCTGGCTGGGGTGATCCTCATCGCCGTGTGCATCCCTCGCCTGGCCAAGCTCTATCACCGCGACGGGGCCGAGCTCTTCACCCTGACCGTGCTCAATCCCGTGGTCATCCTCTACTTGATCGGGAGTGCCCACAACGATGCCCTGATGCTCGGGCTGCTGGTGGCGGGGTTCACCCTGGCCAAGGAGAAGCGACCGGTACTCGGCATCATCCTGTGCGCACTGGCCACGTCCATCAAGGCACCCGCCGCCATCGGCATTCTCTATATCGGCTGGGGATGGTTGGGCACCGCCGCGCCCAAACGCGACCGGATTCGACCGGTCATCACCGCCGGTCTGCTCGGTCTCATCGTCCTCGCCTTCTTCTCCTATGAGAGCGGGCTGGGATGGGGTTGGGTGCAGAACCTGGCCACACCCGGTGTCGTCCGTTCCTGGATGGCCCCGACCACTGCCATCGCCTTCATCGGCACCAGCCTGGCTCATCTCGTGCACGTCGGAGTCGGGCTCGGCGGTTTTCTCACGGTGACCCGGTTCCTCGGGCTCCTCATTGCCGGCGTGGCCGGGGTGTGGCTGCTGTGGAACAGCGATCGGATCGGACACCTGAAGGCCATGGGTCTGACGCTGCTGCTGTTCGTCGTGCTCGGACCGGTCGATCAGCCCTGGTATCTGTCGTGGGCCCTCGTGTTGCTGGCACCGGTGGCGGTGGGCCGCCTGCGCTCCTGGGTCATCGGGCTGGCCATGGTGACCGCCTTCCTGGAGCTCCCGGGGGCCGCCCAGCTGGGCAATCTGCTCATCCACGGTGATCCGCTTTCGATCGTGCTGACCTTGCTGTGGTTGCTGGTCGTCCTCACCATTCCCCTGGCCACCTGGGAGCGACGCGTCCCGGCCAGCGCCACGTCGGATCTCCTCATGGCCCCGGTGGCCAGCGGCGCCTAGCTCGAAGCGACCCTCGGGGTCGCCGGAGCGAGCTCACGAGTGTGGTCCCCGGAGAGCGCTCACGGGTGGCTCCCGGAGAGCAGCGAACGAGCAGGGTTCATCCGCGGGGCTCACGGGCAGCGCCTCAGAGCATGCGCTGGAGCACCCAACAATCGAGCCAGTGGCCGAACTTCCGACCGATCTCCCGTTCCACCCCGATCAGTTCGAACCCGCAGGCCTTATGGAGGCCCAGCGAGGCTTCGTTGTCCCCCACGACGCGAGCGATCATGGTGTGGAAGCCCATGTGGGTGGCTTGGGCGATCAGCTCCTCGAGCAACGCCCGTCCCACGCCAGTGCCCTGCCTGGCTGGGTCGACGTAGACGGAGTTCTCGACGGTGGTCGAATAAGCCGGTCGCTCGCGGAAGGAGGAGAGCGATCCGAACCCCAAGACGGTGCCGTCAGGGTCGGTGGCCACCACCGCGGGATGGGCCCCTTCGTGGCGGCGGAGCCACGCCACCTGGTCCTCTGGGGTACGTGGCCTGAGGTCGAAGGTGGAGGTGCCACCGGTAACCTCGGCGTTGTAGATGGTGCGAATTGCTTCGGCGTCGCCGAGGTTGGCCAGTCGGACTTGCATCTGCCGATGGTAGCGATGACCTCGCCGGCACTGCCGGTACCCTGGTTCCGTGGCTATGATGGCCCGTCGCAGCTCGTCGAGCCGCACTGCCCCCTTAGCTCAGTCGGCAGAGCACAGCCATGGTAAGGCTGGTGTCGTCGGTTCGATTCCGACAGGGGGCTCGCCCGTGGCGGCGTAGCTCAGTTGGTCAGAGCACACGGCTCATAATCGTGGGGTCGCCGGTTCGAGTCCGGCCGCCGCTACCACTTCGGGTCACAGAAGAAC
>DASZLD010000215.1:0-8203 GCA_035552655.1 Acidimicrobiales bacterium | reverse complement strand
CGACCTCAGCATCGATTCGATCAAGCGGCTGGAGATCCTGGGCGAGCTGACCGAACGAGCCGGCCTTCCTGGCGCCGGCGGCCCGGGCCAGGCGCTCGATGAGTCCATCGTGGAAGAGCTCGTCGCCCAGAAGTCGCTCAGTGCCATCGTGGCCTGGGTCCGTTCCCATCTGGGGATCGAGGGGACGCCCTCGGCTGCCGATGAGGCAGAGCCTGGCCCTCAGGCCGATGCGGGCAGAACCGACCCTGACCTCGACGGCCCTGGGGACGCCAATACCGACTCGCTAAGTCCCGAGGCCGCCGCATCGTCGTCCCCGCCGTCCGATGTCCCTCACTCGACGGTGCGAGCTGTCTTTCGTACCGTCGCCGCCCCGCCTGCCGTGAGCCAGCGTGACGCCCATGTGGCCAACGGTCATGGCCTCACCGTGGTCGACGACGGTCGCGGGATAGCACCGTTGGTGGTGTCCCTGCTCGGGTCCCATGGTGTAGCCGCCCGCGTCGTCGAGTCTCATGCCATCCCGGGCAACTCGGGCGGCGTCGTCCACATGGGTCTGCTCTTTCCGGGGTCCCAGACCGCGGCCGACGTCTTCGAACAGGTACACCCCGCCGCGGTTGCCGGCGCCGGCACCTTGGTGGCCGTCACCGGTCTCGGGGGCACCCATGGCCGGGGCACGGGGGACGACCGAGGGTCCGTTCGTTCCGCGGCCGAAACCCGTCCGGATGGTTCCAACGGAGCGAGGCGGGCAGAAGGCCGAGCGGGGGGAGCCGAGGGCCAGGTGAGCCCGTACAACGGTGCGGGGGTGGCCGGGTTGTGGCGAGCGCTGGCCCGCGAACGGCCCGATGCGCACGTACGAGCGGTCGACCTCGACCCCGCCGACGATCCCGTGGTGCTCGCCGGTCACATCGTGGCCGAGATCCTGGCCTCAGGAGGACCGGTGGCCGTCGGCTACCGCCAGGGCGTGCGGTGCACGGTGGTCGCCGCCGAGGAGGCACTCGACCCCGACCGCGACGGCCAGAGTAGCGACGGCCAGAGCCGCGACGGCCAGAGCCGCGACGGCCAGAGCCGCGCCCGCGACGCCGGCCACGACAGTCACTCCTCACCACCCGCTGGCCGTGGGCATGGGCCGGGAACCGACCTGGGCCCCGACTCGGTCGTCCTGCTGACCGGGGGGGCCCGGGGGATCACGGCGCGCCTGGCCGTCGGGCTGGCTTCGACCTACGGCTGCTCGCTCGAGCTCGTGGGGCGCTCGCCGTTGCCCGGTGACCCCGAGGACCCAGAGTTCGCCGCCGCCGCCGATGCCACCGACCTCCGACGGGTCCTCATCGCTCGGGGCGAACGGGAACCGGCGGCCGTCGAGTCGTCGGTGGCGCGCCTGTTGGCCGCTCGCGAGATCAGGGCCAACCTGACCGCCCTCGACAACGCCGGGGTGAAGGTCTCGTACCACGCCGTCGACGTGCGCGACGCGGACGCGCTGGGTGGGGTGGTCGACTCGGTGTATGACCGCCACGGTCGGCTGGATGGCATCGTCCACGGCGCCGGTGTCATCGAGGACCGACTGTTGGCCGACAAGACGCCCGAGTCCTTCCGTCGGGTCTTCGATACGAAGGTGGGGGCGGCCCACACCTTGGTCAGCTCCGTTCGGGATCCCCACCCGTTCCTCGTTCTGTTCACCAGCGTCTCGGGCGCCTTTGGCAACAAGGGACAGGTCGACTACGCCGCGGCCAACGACGCCTTGGCCACGCTGGCCTGGTCGCTGGACGCCCAGCAGTTCGGTCCGGTGGTGGCCGTCGACTGGGGACCGTGGGCGGGGAGCGGCATGGTCACCCCCCAGCTGGATCGGGAGTATGCCCGACGGGGCGTGGGACTGGTCCACCCCGATGACGGCGTGGCCCGCCTGCTCGACGAGCTCCGCCTGTCGTTGCCCGAACCGGAGATCGTCCTGGCCCGGGCCCGGGTGTCGACGTTCGAAGCGCCCTCTGGGCCGATGGGAGATCCGTAGGCTGTGGCCCCTCCCGATCAGCCTGGTCAGGGCATCGCCGTCGTGGGCATGGCCGCACTGTTCCCCGGTGCGGCTGACCTCGACGCGTTCTGGCAGAACCTGGTCGAGGGCCGCGACGCCATCACCGAGGCACCGCCCGATCGGTTGGACCCCGTCTACTACGACCCGGATGGTTCGGGCCCCGATCGCTTCTACTGCCGTCGCGGAGGATTCCTGGGCGACTTGGCCACCTTCGATCCACGGCCGTTCGGGGTCATGCCCAACGCCGTCGACGGGGTGGAGCCGGACCAGCTGGTCGCCCTCCGGGTCGCCCGAGCCGCCCTCGACGATGCTGGCGGCGATGGCGTCGCACCGGCCGAGCGCACCGGGGTGATCGTCGGTCGAGGCGGGTACCTCACCCCTGGGGTCGCTCGGCTCGATCAGCGGGTGCGGACGGCCCAGCAGTTGGTGGAGAGCGTGCGCTCGCTGGTTCCCGAGATCGACGATCAGCGGCTGGCCGAGGTGAAGAGTGCCTTCGTGGGCCAGCTGGGACCGGATCGACCCGAGTCGGCCATCGACCTGGTGCCCAACCTGGTCGCCTCCCGCATCGCCAATCGGCTCGATCTCCACGGACCGGCGTACACGGTCGACGGGGCCTGCGCCAGCTCGTTGTTGGCCGTGGACGCAGGTATGCGTGAGCTCCGCAGCGGGCGCTGCGACCTGGTGCTGGCCGGTGGCGTCCATCTCTGTCACGACGTGACGTTGTGGAGCGTCTTTACCCAGCTGCGCGCCCTGAGCCCGAGCCAACAGATCCGGCCGTTCGACCGGCGGGCCGACGGGCTGCTCATCGGCGAGGGTGCGGGGATGGTCGCCCTCAAGCGGATCGAGGACGCCGAGCGCGACGGCGACCGGGTCTACGCCGTGCTGTGCGGGTTGGGCGTCTCGTCCGATGGACGGGATGTCAGCCTCATGAAGCCGAGCGCCGCCGGCCAGCTCCTGGCCCTCGAGCGGGCGTGGGCGGAGTCGGGTCTCGATCCGGCATCGTGCGGACTGATCGAGGCCCACGGCACGGCCACCCCCACCGGCGACGCCGCCGAGCTCGAGACGCTGGCCCGGTTCTTCGGCCCCGATCCCGGGAGCAGTGGCAGTAGGGGTGCCGGGAGACCGGTGAGCGCCGGCGGCGGTGCCGCGGGACGTGCCAGTGGCGCTGATCGGTATCCCGACGGCGGCCGCGCCGTGGTCGGCTCGGTGAAGTCGATGATCGGGCACGCCATGCCCGCCGCCGGTGCTGCCGGTCTCATCAAGGCAGTGCTGGCTGTCCATCACGGGATGGCCCCGCCCACGCTGCACTGCGACGAACCGGATCCCGGACTCGAGGGGACCCGGTTCCGCACCGCTCCGACCGTGGTCGACTGGGACGTCGACCCGAGCCTGCGGGTGGCGGCCGTGAATGCCTTTGGCTTCGGCGGGATCAACACCCACGTGGTCCTCCGCGCCCACGCCGACGCCATCGGACGGCGCCGAACGCATCGACAGGCGCCCGGTCGCCAGCACCCGGAGACGACCAGCACCCCAGCCGCCCAGCCGAGCCGCAACGGAGGCGCCGAACAGGGACAGCTCCCTGGTGGTCGGGTGGTCCTGCTGGCCGCTCACGACTCGGCCGGCTTGCGCGCCCAGCTCGACGCCCCTGATCTGCTCGAGCGGGACGACCGGCTGTGCCCCCCTCCGTCGACGGCGGGACCCTTCCGGCTCGCCCTGGTCGACCCCAAACCGGCTCGCCTGGACCTGGCCCGTCGGGTGGTGGCCGGAGCCAAGCCGTGGCGGGGCCGCAACGACGTCTGGTTCAGCCCCGGCGGCCTGCTGGAGCGCGGCGGCAAACTGGCCTTCGTCTTTCCCGGGGTGGAGCCCAACCAGGATTCCGATGCCAGTGCGGTGGCCCAGCACTTCGGCTGGAAGCCGCCGGAGCGATTAGGGGAGACTGATCTTGAGCGCCAGTCTCGGTCCATCCTCTGGACCGGGAGGATCCTGGACGCAGCCTTGCGTCGTTTGGGGGTGGCTCCCGATGGGATGGCCGGCCACAGCCTGGGGGAGTGGAGCGGGCTGATCGCCACCGGCATGGTGCCCCGGGCCATCGTCGACGAGCTGAGCAACGGCCTGTTGCCGTCGCGGCTCCAGGTGCCCGACGTGACCTACCTGATGGTGGGAGCGGACGTGACCAAGGCCACCGCCGCCATCAGCGGGATTGCCTCCATGGCGGTGTCCCATGACAACTGCCATCACCAGTCGGTCCTGTGCGGCGACGCTGCCGGATGCGCCGAAGCGGCCCGGAGGTTGCGCGACGCCGGCGTCATCTGCCAGGAGCTGCCCATCAAGTCGGGATTCCATTCCCCGGCCTTTGCTCCCTACCTCGGGCCCTTCGAAGATACGTATGCGCGCATTGAATTTGCCCGGCCGGAGGTCCCCTTGTGGTCGGCCACCGCCGTGGCTCCCTATCCGGATGAGGCCGAGGGCGTGCGGGAGCTCTGCCTCCGCCATCTGGTCGAGCCGGTGCGCTTCCGGCAGTTGGCCGAGGCCATGCACGACGACGGGTTCCGGGTGTTCGTGCAGATGGGGTTCGGATCGGTGGGCGCCTTCTTGGAGGACACGCTGCACGATCGAGAGCTGTCCACGCTCAGCGCCGGGTCGGCCAAGCATCCGGGTATGGCTCAAGTGCTTCGCCTGGCCGCCGGGCTGTGGAGCGAGGGCGCACCCGTCCGCTTCGAGGAGCTGGCTGCTCCGGGCGACACTGGTGCTGCCAGGAGGCGACTCGGCCGCACGGAGCCCTTCGCAGGGAAGCCGCCACCGCCCGGGCAACCACTACAACTCGGGGTTCAGCTGGTGCGTGTCGATGCCGGAGCCGTCTCCCTGGGCTGGCCGACGGTGGGAACGTCAGGGCCGCTGACTGGTTCGAGGGGCGGTGTCGCCGCTGCCGTCGTCGCTTCGGCGGTCGCTTCGGCGGTCGCTCCGGTCGACGCTCAACCGACGTCCGTCTCGGTCCCCGACCTCGATCCGGTCGGGTCCGCCGCCGCCCACCCGGTCGTGGCCGCGTACCAGCAAGTGATGGCCGAGACGGTGGAGGCCGGCCAACAGGTGATGGAGATGTGGTTGCAGTCCGGACCGCCGATGGCCGCGACGCCCAGCGCCACCACGACCTTGGCTCCCCCCACCAGCACCGTGGCACCCGCCGAGCCGCCGCCGCCCACCAGCACCGTGGCACCCGCCGAGCCGCCGCCGTCCACCACCCTGGCGCCCACCGCGCCTCCGCCGACCAGCGCCCCCACTCCCACCGAGCCTCCGCCGGCCGACGCCGACCGCTCGACGCGAGTCACGCCCTGGACGGTCTCGGTGGAGACCCATCCCGAACTTCTCGACCACTGCTTCTACCGACAGCCCGCTGGATGGCAGTCGGTCGAGGACCTCTTCCCCGTGGTGCCCATGACCATGCTGCTCGAGATCATGGGTCGAGCGGCCCAGGAGCTGGTTCCGGGGACGACGATCGTCGGATTCGACGATGTGCGAGCCCTCCGGTGGCTGGCTGCGGCTCCGCCCGTCGACGCCACCATCCGATCCAAGCTGGTGCAAGGGGAAGCGGACGACGAGGGGACGGTTCCCGGCTCGCTCTGGCGGGTGCAAGTGAGCATCGACGGGTACGCCAAGACCACGGTGGTGCTCGGTGGGGGCTATCCGACCGCACCCGATCCGGATCCGACGCCGCTCACCGGGGAGCGGGTGCCGGACATCTCGGCCCGCACCATGTACGACGACCGCTGGATGTTCCACGGGCCCGCGTACCAAGGTGTGACCGAGCTCACCGCCATCGCCGAGGACGGTATCCGCGGCCAGCTGGCCGATCTGCCCGCTCCCGGGGCGCTGCTCGATTGCGCCGGTCAGCTCATGGGGTACTGGGCCATGCGGCGCACCGAGATCGATCGTCTGGCCCTTCCCACCTCGATCCGCCGGGTCCGCTTCTTCGGTCCGAGGCCGGGCCCCGCGTTGCCGGTGTCGTGCACCGTCCGGATCACCCAGTACACGGAGAAGCTGGTCCAGTCGGACATGGATCTGTGTGCCGATGGCCGACTGTGGTCGCGGATCGAAAGCTGGCAAGACCGCCGATTCGAGAGCGATCCCGTGGTCTGGCCCGTGCTCATCTACCCGGAGTCCAACGTGCTCACCCATCAGCATGAGCTCGCCGCCGGCGGGGCAACAGCCGACTCTGCCGCCGGTGGGGCACCAGCCGACGCGGCCGCCGGTGGGGCAACGGCCGACCCGGCCGCCGCGGGCGTATGCGTGGAGGTGGCCCGAGAGCGTTGGACCGACTCGGCCAGCCGTGGCCTGATGATGCGCCGCTACCTGGGCGAGGACGAGCGGGTCGACTACGAGCGGCATACCCCCCGCGCCCAACGGACGTGGTTGCTCGGGCGGATCGCGGCCAAGGACGCCGTACGCCGGTGGCTCTGGGCGCACGGCGCCCGGGCGATGCACCCGGTCGAGGTGCACATCACCAACGACGAGCAGGGCCGACCCATGGCGTCGCTACCCCGGGATGTGGCAGGGGTCCATCCAGGTGCGTCTGCGCTGTCGGTGTCCATCTCCCATACCGAGTGGTTGGGAGTGGCGGTGGTCTCCGACACCGATCCCATCGGTGTGGACATCGAGCCGCTTACCCCGCGGGCCCCCAGGAGCGACGCCTTCGTGGACATCGCTTTGACTCCCGGCGAGCAGGGGCTGTGTCCCGATGGCGTCGGCACTGACGAGTGGGTGGCGCTGACATGGACGGCGAAGGAAGCGGTGGCCAAGGCCATGGGCACTGGACTGCAGGGCCGCCCCCGGTCCTTCGAAGTCGAAGCGGTGACTGACCCCCTGAGCCCGTCCGGCCTGACCCTGTGGGTTCGCGACCCCGACGGCCGGCGGTGGACGGTGGCCTCGAGCCGAGAGGGTGAGTTCGTCATCGCCACCACCATCGGTAGACCGGACGCGACCAACCCAGTCCAGGACCATCGCCCATCAGGCGACGGGTCAACGTCATATCCAAGCGAGCGAAAGGACGACCATGCCTACTGATGCCCCGACAACTGATGCACTGACGACGAAGGTGACCGAGGAGTCGGTCCTGGCCACGGTCACCGAGCTGATCGGCGAGATCATCGGCGAGGATTACATGGCCGACATAGAGGTCACCATGGAGTCGATGATCACCGAGGACCTCGAGCTGGAGAGCATCGAGTTCGTGGCCCTGGCCGAGAAGCTGCGGGATCACTATGGCGAGTCAGTCGACTTCGTCGACTGGGTGGCCGGGATGGAGCTGGAGCAGATCATCCTGCTGACCGTCGGACAACTCGTGGAGTTCATCGTCACATGCCGTTCGTGATCGCCAACGGGCTCCGCCTCCACGTCCAGCACCTGGGCGAACCGGCAGCACCGCCGGTGGTGATGGTCCACGGGATCCTGAGCGGGAGCCTGGCCTCGTGGTACTTCGGCCTGGCCCCCGTTCTGGCCGAGTCCCGTCACGTCGTGCTGTACGACCAGCGCGGGCACGGACTCAGCGAGCGTCCGTTGCGCGGCTACACCCTGACCGAGTTGGCCGCCGATCTCGACGCCGTCACCGAGGGTCTCGGGCCGTGCGCTCTCGTCGGCCACAGCTTCGGCGGTCTGGTGGCTCTGCGCCATGCCATGGACCATCCCGACCGCGTCACCGGACTGGCGCTGGTGGACTCGTTCATCCCGGCTCCGCCCGCCCAGGCAGGGTCGGGATCGGGGTCGGGGACAGGGTCGGGCGCCAACGGTCCCAGGGAAGCCGATTCGGGCGGAATCGACCTCGAAGCCATGCGGGCATGGGAGCACGACCGGCGCCGGTCGAGGGAGCTCACGGCGCCCTCAGGGCAGTCGGGACCTTCGGGCCCTTCGGCCTCTTCGGGTAGGAGAGGCCGCCGTCGCCGTCGGGCTAGTCGAGAGCAGATCCTCTTGGGTGGGACCACGGTGCTGAGTGATTTGCGCCGTGACTCCCAGCTCGACACGACGGCGTTGGCCGAGCTGGATATCCCCTTGCTGTGCACGTTGGGATCGGCATCGCCGTTCCGGAACGAGGTCGAGTCGTTGGCTCGTCGGTTGCGGTCGCATCAGAGCCGTTTTGCGATGCTCGATGGCGGCCATGCGCTGCACTTGGACGCGCCCGTTGCGTTGGCGGAG
>DASZLD010000214.1:0-19069 GCA_035552655.1 Acidimicrobiales bacterium | reverse complement strand
TCTGCGGCCATGGCTGCCGGCGCCGGGGCCGAGGTGGATCTGCTGGTGAGCTCGACGACCGACGAGATGCGTCTCTATCCCAACCCGGCAGCCGATGCCGCCGGCCTGGACAGCTTGGCCGCCTCGACCCGCCGATACCTGACCGTGCGCCTGGGCTCGGACCCCGGCCCGGAGCGAGCCCGCCAGTTGGTTGACTTCTATGGCGATCTGCTCGGCCGGCAAGGGCGCACCCAGCCATCGGACCTGTGGGCGGCCATCCAGACCGACGGGGTGATGCGGCTGCCGGCTCGCCGTGTGGTCGACAGCCATGCGGCCAACGGTGGGCGCACCTACATGGCCCAGTTCGGTTGGAGCGGACCGCCCGTCCCTGGCCAGTGGGACCCGGGGGCATTCCACGCCATCGACCTGCCCTTCACCTTCGACACCCTGGACCGGGCCGGCTGGAGCGAGTTTCTGCGCGCCGGGTCGGGGGCCAGCGAGCTGGCCCGCCAGCACGTCCACGCCTGGAGCACGTTCAGTCGTGACGGCACCCCGGAGATCGCCGAGGTGGGCGAGTGGCCCCGCTACGTCATCCCGGAACGCCAGACCGTGCTGCTGGACACCCCCTGCTCGCTGGGTGCCGATCCGCTGGCCGACATCGCTGCGGCCTGGGACGGCTTGTGGTCGCCCGCCGGCCGAGCGCCGTTCATGGGGTAGGGCCGGCGTCGGCTAGCCGGCGATGACCCGGATCGGTGCTCCCTCCAGGTACGCGCTGATGTCCTCGACGATCTGGGTGAAAAAGGACGCGTACGTCCCTTCGGTGACATAGCCGAGGTGAGGGGTGAGCACCACGTTGTCCATCGAGCACAGCGGATGGCTGGGCGGGAGGGGCTCGGGATCGAAGACGTCGAGGCCAGCCCCGGCCATCCGACCGGCCTGAAGCGCGGCGACCAGGGCCTCCTCGGAGACGAGCGGTCCCCGCGAGGTGTTGATGAGGTAGGCGGTCGGCTTCATGAGCGAGAGCTCGTGCTCCCCCACGATGCCCCGGGTGCGATCGCTCAACACGAGATGGACGGACAGGACGTCGGCCATCCGGAACAGGTCCTCTTTGGACACCAGCTCGGCACCCCCCTGCTGGGCTCGTTCCTCAGTCAAGTTCGGGCTCCAGGCGATCGTCTTCATGCCGAAAGCCTGGCCCACCCGGGCGACGGCCGAGCCCATGTGACCGAGTCCCAAAAGCGCCAGCGTCTTGCCGTAGAGGTAGGTGCCCACCGTCTGCTGCCAGTGGCCGGTGCGCACGCCCCGGTCCTCCAGCGGGATGTGGCGGGCCGTGGCCAGGATGAGCCCCCAGGTGAGCTCGGCCGTCGGGTCGGAGCCTGGGAGCCGCTTGCCGCCCGTGCCGCAGACGATGACACCGCGGCTGGAGGCGTCGGCCACGTCGATCACCGCGTTGAACGGCCCGGTGGTGATGAGCAGGTGCAGATTGGTCAGCTGGCTGAGGAGCGATGCCGGGAACGGCGTCCGTTCCCGCATGGCCACCACGGCCTGGAAGGGCGAAAGCCGTTCGGCCACGGCTCCCTCGTCCGATAGATGATCGTGGAAGTACTCGACCTCCACCTCGTTGGGGAGGAGGTGCCAAGGCCCCGAGGTCTCGGCGACGTGCTGATAGTCGTCCAGGACCGCCACCTTGAAGTTCGTGCCCACTGGTCCCCCTTCGCTTGTGCCGTTCGAGCCGCTCTTGCCACTCGAGATCATCGCGCCTGGCTCCGAGGAGGTCTGTGGCGGCGGGCGGCGCCCTGGTCGGGCTCTAGCGTTGCGGGCTCCGATCGGCACCGGCAACGTCGCTCAGACGGTCCACGGTCGCATAGAAACCGGACATGGTGCTCTCGATGATCTCCTGTACCGGCATCACCGAGCTGACCAGGCCGGCCACCTGGCCACCGAAAGCAAAGCCGGCGTCCAGGTTGCCCTGAAAGTAGAGCTCGAGGACACCGTCCATGCCGACCCTCTCGTGCATGCGCACCGCCGGCTCCTGCTCCAGGGACTCGGTAAGCGGGGTGCGCATGACCCGATAGGCCGGGCTGGAGTGGGCACTCAGAACCACCGTGTCGGTGGCGTCGGCGTCGACCACCAGTTGCTTGTAGTTGGCGTGCACCGGGGACTCGGCCGCCGAGACCATGCGGGTGCCCATCTGCACCCCATCGGCCCCCAGGGCGAAGGCGGCGGCCATGGCCGGGCCGTCGGAGATGCCACCGGCGGCGATCACCGGCAGGTCGAAGTGCCGTCGGATCTGGGGAACCAGGACGATGGTGGCCACCGGCTTGGTGTTCTTGAACCCACCGCCCTCGCCCCCTTCGACCACCAACCCGTCGACCCCGGCCGCCACCGCCTTGGCTGCGGCCCGAAGCGAGGGCACCACGTGGAACACGGTGATGCCGGCGTCGTGCAATGGTCCGGTGAAACGCGCCGGGTCGCCGGCCGAGGTGGTGACGAACGAGACGCCGAGGCCGGCCACGAAGGCCACGATGTCGTCGTCGACCACGAACATCTGGGCGATGTTGACTCCCCAGGGCTTGTCCGTCAGCTCCCGCATGGCCAGCATCTCGTCACGCACCTGGTCCAGGCGGCCCGACGACGTCTCGACGATCCCCAGGGCGCCGGCGTTGGATACGGCTGAGGCCAGTGGGGCACGGGCGATGTATCCCATCGGCGCTTGGACGATGGGATAGTCGACGCCCAAGAGATCGGTAAGCCGGTTGCGAAGCGGAGCGGGACGCCCGTCGGTCATATGTACCCCCTGGTGTGCGCTGATGGTGCCACACGAGCGGGGTCACACGAGCTGCGGGGCCGGGTGGGCGAAGCGAGGCGCGGGCGAAAACCCACTCCATGGTGGGCTTTTGTCCGATCGTCGCCGGGTTTCCTGCCTTCCGGTCAGTCCTCGGGCACGGCGATCTCGAGCTGGCGCAGCGAATCGGGGTCGGCCACTACCTCGATGGACGCGATCCGCTGTCCACGAACCACCGGGCGCAGCACGAGGTAGAGGCGGCCGCGTGGGGCCACGACTACTCCCATCTCGCCGTTCACCAGCGCAGTTCGGGCCAGCCGGGCCCGGTGGATCAGCGATGCCTCGGCCACGGCCGCCGGCCCCCGAAGCAGGCCGGCGGTGCCGCGAGCGATCGCCGTTTTGTCCGCTCGGAGCTCGACTTCGGGATCGAGGACAGCGACCAACGCATCAAAGTCGCCGTGGCGCGAGGCAGCCAGGAATGCTTCGACGACCTCACGCTGCCGTTCGAGGTCCGATGGGGGAACTGCGGGGGTTCCCCGGACCCGCCGGCGAGCCCGGCTGGCCAACTGTCGCGCCGCGGCGGGACTGCGGCCGACGACGGCGCCGATCTCCTCGAAAGGGACGGCGAACATATCGTGGAGCACGAACGCCAGCCTCTCGGCCGGGTTGAGCGTGTCGAGCACCACGAGCAGGGCCAGCCCCACGGCATCGGCCAGAACCGCCTCTTCCTGAGGATCCAGCCTGCTCTCATGACCGCCGGCCGACTCTGGGGACTGGGCGTCGAGTTGGGTCTCACCCCGCCGGACGCGTGACCGGAGCACGTTCAAGCAGACCCGGCTCACCACCGTCATCAGCCATCCCCCCAGGTTCTCGATGGCGTTGGCGTCGCTCCGGCTGAGCCGTAGCCAGGTGTCCTGTACCGCGTCCTCGGCCTCGGCCAGCGAGCCGAGCATCCGGTAGGCAACGGCGATGAGATGTCCCCGATGCTCGTCAAAGCGGGCCGCCAGCCAGTCCTGTTCGTCCATCTCGTCACACTTCCTCGGCCCCAGCTGTCACAGCTATGACGCCTCAAGGGTGGCGAACGTGACCAGGAGGACCTGTCCTGCCCCAACCACGAATCCGGCCACGCCCATGCCGCCAGCCTTCCAGATCCTCCTGATCCGCTGAGCCGGTGCGGGGCCCCACCTGTCGCCCAGCCGGGCTACGCCGCAGTGGGCGGTCCGAACCAGGTGGTAAGGGCCTCAGGGAGCCCCAGTTGGGTCCCGTCCCCCACCCAGGCGACATGTCCGTCGGGCCGGATCAACACGGCCGTAGGGGCCGTCACCTGGCCAACGACCGGAAGCTCCCAACGGCCGTCATAGGCAGCATCGATGATCGGGACCCGGTCAACCCATGGCGTGATGTCACAGGCGCCGGGCTCATCCAGGTTGACCAGCACCGGCTTGGCCTGGTGCAGCAAGGTGAAGACCCGCAGCGGGCCGTCGGCGGTCACCAGGTCCAGATCGGGCATGCGCCGTCCGAGTAGGGGGTGGCCCTCGCCGAGGTCGTATCGAACGTCGAGACCGGACATCATCCCGGCGAACCGCTTGCGAGGCTCGTCCATGCCCAGCAGCTCGGTCACGGTGTCGCGCAACGCATCAGTGCGCTCGTCCGTGCCCCGGAGCGCGCCCTGCGCCATGGTGTTGTGCAGCACGCGGGCTCCGACCGGGTGCCGCTCGGCCTGGTAGGTGTCCAGGAGGCCCTCTGGTGATGTCCCGTTGACCACCCGGGCCAGCTTCCATCCGAGGTTCACGGCATCCTGCACACCGACATTGAGGCCCTGTCCGCCTTGGGGGGAATGCACGTGTGCGGCGTCGCCGGCGAGCAGTACCCGTCCCTTGCGGTAAGAGGCCGCCTGCCGGGTCATGTCGGTGAAACGGGAGATCCAGATTGGGCTGTGCACCCCGTAGTCCGTCCCGTCGACGGCGATGAGTGCCTGGCTGACCTCCTGCAGGGTGGGCTCGCTGGTGTGTTCGAGCTGCGGTTCGGTCAGTACGATCCCAACCCGCCCTCCCTCCGCAGGGCCGATGCCACCCCCGCCGCGCACACCGAACTCCGGCACCTCTTCCGTCTCGACCTCTGCGATCAGCCAGCTGGTCGACGGATCCCAGCCAGGGAACTCGATGCCAGCGGCCTTTCGGATCACACTGCGTCCTCCGTCGCACCCAACGAGGTAGTCCGCCCGGAGCGACTGGCCGTCGGACAGCTCGACGTTGACGCCGGTGTCCTCCTGGGCCAAGCCCGTGACCTCACGTTGGCGAACGATCGGCACCCCCAGCTCGCCGACCCAGGCGGCCAGTATCCGCTCGAAGTGGCTCTGCAACAGCGCAAGCCCGTAGTTGTGGCGGGTGGGGAAGTCGCTGATGTCCAACGGGATCCCGGCGAACGCCTGGACCTGCATCGCCTGCCCCTCGGCCAGGAACCGATCGGCGACGCCGCGCTGATCGAGCACCTCGATGGTGCGCGAGTGCAGACCGCGGGAGCGCGAGCTGTCGAGCTCCTGGGTGGCGCGCCGCTCGACGATTGCCACATCGATCCCCGCCAACGTCAACTCTGCCGCCAGCATCATTCCCGTCGGACCCCCTCCGGCAATCACCACTGCATGATCGGCCATGCGCATCCCCCTCTTTCTCTTGGTTCCGGTTCGGAGAGAGATTTTGCGCACCGACCAGGACCTTGAAGCAAGCGACCGAGGCGCGGTACATTGATAGTGGCGGAAGTGGTGTGGAACTCCGCCTTTCGAGACCGTCCTGGTAATCAGGTGAACACCAAACCGCGCTCGCTGGTTCAGGCCATTGGTGGCTGCGTAGTCACCATCGGAGCCTCACCCCTGCTCATGGGTGCCGTGGTTGGCGCTGGGCCCGCAGCACGGCGTCATGGAGCACGACGGTTCGGCCGTCATGGGTGCCGGTTCGCTCGGCGGCCATGTTCGTCACCACCTCCCAGTGGGCGGCATCGAGGTCACGAGCGATGTCATCACCGGTGAAGAACAGCTCGGGCGGCTGCGGACGAGGGACCGTCACCAGGTCGGAGGGGTGATGTCCGACGATGAGCAGGGTGCCGCCGGGCGCGACGGCCGCCGCCAATCGGTCGAACAATGCCCGGCGCAGTTCCGTCGGCAGGTGCAGGTACTGCGAGGTCACCAAGTCGTATCGTTCCCGAGGTGGGTCCCAATCCAACACATCCTGGTGGAGCCACTGAATGCGTTCGGCAATAGCCGAGCCGGCCTCCGCGGCATGGCCAGCCGCCCGCTCGAGGGCGACGGTCGAGATCTCGACGGCGGTCACGTGCCAACCGCGCCGAGCCAGCCAGATCGCATCGGCACCTTCCCCGGCCGCGACTTCAAGTGCGGTGGCCGGGGTGAGGTTCTCGACCTCGGAAACCAGATGTCCATTGGGGTTCCCGCTCCAGAGTGCGGCCTGCGAGCGGTAGCGGTCGTCCCAGAAAGCCTGGTCGAACTGATCGGACACGATGGTCTCCTTCGATTGGTAAGGCCTCCCCCTCCGGCCACCTTGGCCCCATCTCGACTCTCTGGCAAGTTCCCTTGCTGATATGGCAACATGGAGTGGTGACCACCGACGTGCAACACGTCCTCAGCGCAGTGGGACCTCGGCTACGAGCTCTGCGCCGGGAGCGGGACACCACCCTGGCCGAGCTGGCTGCCGTCACCGGAATCTCTTCCAGCACGCTGTCGCGACTGGAGTCCGGCCAGCGCCGAGCGAACCTCGAGCTCCTCTTGCCCCTGGCCCAGGCCTACCAGGTACCCCTCGACGACCTCATCGGGGCACCACCTACCGGCGACCCCCGCATCCATCCACGGCCCATCACCCGTCATGGGATGACCATCGCCCCGCTCACCCGCCGAGCCGGCGGTCTGCAGGCGTACAAACACACCATCCCGCCCCGCAAGGGCCGGCAGACACCCGACCCGCAGTCCCATGAGGGCTACGAATGGCTGTACGTCCTGCAGGGCCGGCTTCGACTGGTACTGGGCGAGCACGATCTGGTCCTGACTGCCGGTGAGGCCGCCGAGTTCGACACCCGGGTCCCACACTGGTTCGCCAACGCCGGATCCGAACCCGTGGAATTCCTCAGCCTGTTCGGGCCACAGGGAGAGCGCATGCATGTCCGGGCCCGGCCCAAAGCAAGGTCGGCCCCTCCGGCCAAGAAGCCTGACCGGTAGAGCCACCCTGGCTCTGGCTGCGTGAGCCGGGTTGTCTCACGTAGCGGGCCGCCGTGCGTTGCCAGTCTCGCTAGGCGGCGACGGGAGCAAAGTTGAACATCCATCGGACGCCGTAGCGGTCGAGACAGGTGCCCCAGGTGGCGCCCCAGAACATCTCGGTCAACGGTGCGAGGTCGCTGGAACCGGCCGACAACGCGTCGAACAGGCGCTGCGTCTCCTCCAGAGTGTCCGGCTCGAGGTTGATGGTGGTGTTGTTGCCGATGCGCAGATCGTGGCCCATCGACTCCAGCATGTCGGTGGCCATGAGCACGTGTCCGCCCAAAATCGGGAGCTCGACGTGCATCACCATCCGCTTCTCGGCCTCGGACAACGTCGGGCCATCAGGGGCCGGGGGCACGTCCCCCATTCGCTGGATCGGCTCGACATAGTCGGTACCGAACACGGTCCGATAGAACTCGAACGCTTCCTCGGCATTGCCCATGAAGTTCAGATACGTACTCACACGTGCCACGGTGGTCCTCCTTCGATCCAGTAGATCCTGTCACCGGTTGAGACGGACTCGGTATGCGGGAATCATCGGACCGCGTCGCCGTCGCCTCGACGTGATGGCGTTCAGGTCCGTCCACCGCTATTTCCGGTTCGCTCGGGAGGTAGATGCTTGACCACTTCGGGCGGAAGCAGTTTGGCCTGCTCAGGAGACATCTGATCCTGCACCGCTCCCATCAAGCGCTTGGAACGCGACCGCAAGGACAGCATCTGCGAGTACTGCTCATCATCCCCCTTGGTCCCCGAGACGAGAGGCGAGTGGGCGATGGACGCCACTCCGATGAACATGATGAGAAGGGCCACCGCCTCACCCGGTCCATAGAGTCCCGCGGTACGGAGGTTGTCTCCATAGAGCCCGAGCCCAAGTGCGATGCTGGCCAGGGGATCGACCAGCACCAGCGCAGTCTGCGAGGCAGCGATGGGGCCGGCGTGAAAGGCGTTCTGGGCCAGGAACAACGAGACCACCCCGACCACGGCCAGCGCGTAGGTCTGCCAGTGAAAGAACAGCCGCGTCCAGTCAGAGGCGACATCGTTCCCCACGGCCTTCATCAGGGACGCCGAGAACGCGAATCCGATGGCTCCGGCCGTTCCGAACATGGCCGCCCGCCACCATCGGGGCCCGCGCAGAGCCAACAGCACGGCCACGATGACGACTCCGCCACAGATGGAGCTGGCCACAATCCACTCGGTCGAAGTAGGAACCCGGTCCCCTCCAACGGGGTGAGCAAAGACCAGAAAGCCGGCGAGCCCTCCGGCGGCGGCCAGACAGCCGAGCCACTCTCGTACCCCGATCCGGAACCGGAACCACGTGGCCAACAACAGCACCAGGAATGGCAGCTCCAGGGTCAAGATGGGCTGGACTTGGGTGAGATCGCCGATATGGAGCGCTATCACCTGGGTCACCGTGGAACCCACCATGAACGCGAATCCCAGGAGCCACACGCCTCGCTTCAAGGCGTGGGTCAGGAGGCTGAGCTTGAGGGTCGAGTCCTTCGGCGCGTCCTCGACCCCCATGCGTTGGAGAATGCTCGTCAGCGCATTGGCCAAGGCCGAGGCCAGGGCGAGGAGGTAGACCATCGGATCAGGACCTACCCCACACGTTGATCGACCGGCTTGCCTCCCGAGCGCTCAAGTTCTTCCGTCTGTACCCCGTCCCAGTCCCCATTGGCACGCGTCCCCACCCGTTCGACACTTCCGTCCCCGGTAACGCTAGGGCGAATTCGGGGTCGATCAACCGGACCTGACCGGTGGCCGATTCTGACAAACAGCCGGCCCGGGTGCAGGGTTCAGGGTCGGTGAGGGAATGCGACGCCTACGCCCAAGGGCCCACAGGCACCATTGGAATCCGATCCTCTGCGCACCTACTCTGGCCCCGCCCGGTCGACGAGACAGGAGAGCCATGCACTTCGGCGTCACGACGTTCCCCACTGATCGAGCCCTCAGTCCGATCCGGCTGGGATTGTTGGTCGAGAGCATGGGGTTCGAGTCGTTGTTCCTGCCCGAGCACAGCCACGTACCCGTCGATCGGATCAGCCTGTATCCCAGTGGTGGCGAGCTGCCGGAGGACTTCTATCGGTTCTACGATCCCCTCGAGTCGCTGGCTGCCGTCGCCGCCGTCACCTCTCGGATCCGCCTCGGCACCAGCACGCTGGTCATTCCCGACCATGATCCGATCATGCTGGCCAAGCGAGTGTCGACCCTCGACCACCTGTCCGAAGGTCGGGTGGTGCTCGGTGTCGGAGCCGGCTGGAATCTCGAGGAGTTGGCCAACCACGGATCCGACCCTCATCTCCGGTGGACGATCTTCCGCGAGCGGGTCGAGGCCATGAAAGTCATCTGGACCCACGAGGTCGCCTCCTACGAGGGCACCTGCGTTCGGATCAACCCCATGAAGCAATGGCCGAAGCCGGTGCAGACTCCCCATCCTCCCGTCCTGGTCGGCGGGAGCGGACCGACGACCGCTCAGCGGGTCCTGCGCTTTGGTGATGGCTGGATGGCCAGTGGTCGCCACCTCGACGGTCCCGAGCTGAAAGTGCGGATCGACGAGTTGCAGTCGATGGCGGCCCAACAGGACCGGGCGCCGGTTCCGGTGATGCTCCAACAGGGCACACCGACCGCCGTGGCCATCGAGGAGTACCTGGACATGGGCTTGGACCGGGTGACATTTCGTGTCGATCCCGGCGACGAGGGCGCCGTGGTCGAACAGCTCGAGCACCTGGTTCGACTCATCGACCCTTATCGCTCCGAATCCAGCTGACCCGGTCCACCACCGCGTGCTCAGCCGTTCCGCCCAATCAAGGAGAGCCAGCATGACCACAGAACTTCCGCTCGCAGGCATGGCCGCCCTGGTCACCGGGGGCGCCGGTGGGATCGGAAGCGCGTGCGCCCGGTCTCTGGCCACAGACGGCGCGGCGGTGACCCTCATGGGCCGAACGAAGAGCGCA
This sequence comes from Acidimicrobiales bacterium, assembly GCA_035552655.1. Lineage (GTDB taxonomy): Bacteria > Actinomycetota > Acidimicrobiia > Acidimicrobiales > RAAP-2 > DASXMT01. The sequence goes on along the minus strand of DASZLD010000214.1, from coordinate 9,093 downwards.
CTCGAAGCCACCGTGGGCACCCTTCGAGCAGAGCTGGGAGACGACGCACCACTGGGTTGGTTCGCCGGCGACGCCATGGTGGCCGAAGACGTCCAGGGAGCCGTCGACCAAGCGGCAGCGCCACTGGGGGGTCTGCACATCTGTGTGGCCACCGTGGGGGGCGGCACCATCGCGCCATTCCTGGCCGTCGACGAGAACGGCCTCTTGGAGGACCTGCGTCGAAATATCGTCGGCGCCTTCTTGGCCATCAAGTACACCGTTCCGGTCATGGTCACCACCGGGGGCGGGGCGATCGTGTGCATCTCCTCCGATGCCGCCACTATGTCGTGGCCGTTCATGGCTGGCTACTGCGCGGGGAAGGCCGGTCTCGACGCCATGGTGCGGGTGGCGGCCGACGAGTTCGGCCACCATGCCATCCGGGTCAACGCCGTCCGTCCCGGCTTGACCAAGACGGCCAGCAACAACGTCTCGGCGCTGTTCTCGGATCCCGAGATCCTGGCGGAGTTCCGGAGCCAGAAGCCACTGGGACGGACCGGTACCCCCGAGGACATTGCCGCCGGCGTGCGTTTCCTGGCCGGGCCCGAGTCAGCCTGGATCACCGGCCAGAGCCTGGCCATCGAAGGAGGCAACGAGCTCCGCAAGGCCCCCTCGCTCGAGAAGATCGCCCGGCTCCGCTTAGGCGACGAGACGGTCGACCAGGCCATCGCCGGACAGATCCCGGCCGCGCCGTAGGCCAGGGCCCTACTGCGTCATTCCTCGCTCCCAGTGCCGTAACGAGCCCGAGCCTCCTGTTCGAGGGGGCAGGTTCCTGCGGGCCGGCCGCACGCAGCGAGATCGCACAGGCGACAGATCCACCGGGTAGCTCCAGGTTCCCGCATCATGCCGACCAGCATGCGACCGGCCCAGCCAGCCAGAGTGTCGCGCTCCTCGGCGCTGAGCGGGACCATGACGTCATCGAGCAGCTGCAAACGAGATGTCTCGACCTTCTGGGCCAACCGCCGTCCCGCCTCGGTGAGCGAGACAGAAGCAGTACGCCGGTCGGTCCCCGCACCCCGACGCACCAGGCCGTCTCGCTCCAATCGATCAACCAGTCGCACTCCCCCGGACTGGGTCAGGCCGACCACCTGGGCCAGGTGGTCCACCGCCGGACGGTCGAGGAATTGGTCGAGCGCCGACAACGCCGCCGCTGCCGTCTCGGACAGACCCAGCTCGGCTTGGACGGACTCGACCATCCGGTCGGAGGTGGCCAACATCAACGCACCGAGCACATTGGCGGCGTGGCCAGCGGGCGCCGAGGTCACAGATCGAAGTTGAAGCTGTACACACCGGTTGATCCGTGCGCCGCCGATCCGGTGCCCGTGCCCTGCAGCCCGGCCAGCTCGCCCCGGGCAGAACCGCCGACCACCTCGAAGTTGGTCCGGGCATCGGAGCCGTCGTAGTTCCCGGTGGCCTGGAGCACGAAGCTGCCCGCCTTGTCCTCCACCCGACCTTGCACCCGGTGAAAGCCTACGAACTCGGCCGTTCCGTCCTCCCGATAGGTCATCACCATGTCGGCGATGGTCTCCGCCTCGATGCCCCCGTCGAAGTGTTGACCGATGGTGGCTCTCGACACCTTTCCTGTCTCCTCCAGGCCGTCGGCCTGCTCCTCGGACCACGACGTGACCTCGAACGATCCCTCGACTTTGATCGACATGTCCCATCCTCCTCACATAGATGACTGACGCATGCATGTTATCTACCCCAATTGCCGGGAGACAAACGTGTGCTGCCACACGAGAACAAAAGAGCTGGCCGCGGCCGAGAACCGGTCAGTGGGCGCAGTGGGAAGAGGTGCTCAGCTCCCCGCGGCCATGTCCACGGCGTTGATCCTGACGGGGTGGATTGTCACGACGACGCGATGCTGGTTCTCGCCATCGAAGCTTCGAAGATCCGCACCGTGCTTCTGCCCCACCTGATTGGCGAATTCATAGCCCGGGTCCTCGACCATCTCGGCGTCACCGCGGACCTCGAGGTATCGGCTCGGCACCGCTCGATCGAGGATGAAGAAGGTGACAGCAGGATTGGCGCGAAGGTTCTTGACCTTTTGCCGCGACGTATTGAGCGAGATTCTGATCGTGTCCCCATCGGCCAAGAACCACACCGCGCTGAGCTGGGGTCGCCCGTCGGGTCCCACCGTGGCCAGGATGGCCGTGTCGGAGCCGAGAAGGTCTTGATGGGTCGCAGGAATGCTGGTTGGGGCCATAGTCGATGCTACCGAAATCGATCGACGGTTATCCGCCCCGGAGAACCGGGCAGACCGGCGATCAGCACGACGTGGCTTGGGCTCTGCCCAGGTACATCAACCCAGTGCAGTCACCGCTCGCAGCTCGTCGAGCGACTCTCGCATGACTTCGGGCAGGGCTTTCTGGTTGGATTCCTCGACCCAGCGGGCAAAGGCAATCTTGAAGACGGCAATCCCCACCTCGGCGGCCAGACTGGCGACCGGCTCTTCGATTCCCCGCTGTCGCAATGTGTCGGCCAGCGCCGAGGCGAGGGAGGCGAGCTTGATCAGCTCACGCTCTCGGAGCTCGGGGCTGGCGGCGATGATGGCCTGGCGTTGTCGGGCAAAATCCCGGCGCTCCTGAAGGAGAACGCCTGCGGCCTCAATGGCCGCGGCCACGGCGTCGAGAGGCGAGGCGGATTCAGGTTCGCTGGCCACGGCTTCGACCATGAGCGCCTGCAACCTGCTCGATCCCCAGAACAGGACTTCGCGCTTATCGGTGAAGTGCCGGAAGAACGTTCGCTCGGTCAATCCGGCCCGCGCCGCGATCTCGGCCACGGTGGTGTTGTCGTACCCCCGCTCGCCGTACAGCGCCATGGCTGCCTCCTCAAGCCGCCCACGGCTATCCGGCTCCCATCGCACCATGACCCCATCCTAGTGATGACAGCGGCTGACATAGTTGCTATAGTGATGGCAGCAACTGACATCAGCCTGTGCCCCCGGCAGCGAGCGGTGCCGAGGACGGGCAGTCCATCACTGGAGGTTCTTCTCATGCGTATCTTCGTCACCGGCGCGTCCGGCTGGATCGGCTCCGCCGTCGTCCCCGAGCTCATCGGCGCAGGCCATCAGGTCATCGGACTGGCCCGTTCCGATGCCGCGGCCACGGCCCTCACTGTCGCCGGAGCCGAGGTCCATCGGGGCACGCTCGATGATCTCGACGGCCTGCGAGCAGCCGCTGCAGCGTCGGATGGTGTGATCCACCTGGCGTTCAAGCACGACATCGCATTCTCGGGGGACTTCCAAGGTGCCGCCGATGCGGATCGCCACGCCGTCGAGACATTCGGCGACGCGCTGGCCGGATCCGATCGACCGTTCGTGATCGCCTCGGGACTGCTCGGATTTACCGGGGGGGAGGTGGCCACCGAACGCGACGGCCACGAACTCGACCTCGAAGCGGCTGGCATGGGCGCCGGTCCGCAAACTCGGTTGGCCACGGCGGAGCTCACGCTCTCCCTCGCCTCTCGCGGCGTGCGCTCGTCCGTTCTCCGATTGCCTCCGACCTGTCATGGCGACGGCGACAACGGCTTCATGGCCACCCTGGTCGCCATAGCCAAGGACAAGGGGGTCTCCGGCTCTATCGGCGACGGCTCCAACCGCTGGCCGGCCGTGCATCGCCTCGATACTGCTCCCCTCTTCCGCATGGCCCTGGAGGAGGCGCCGGCAGGATCGACGCTGCACGCGGTGGCCGACCAGGGGGTGCCCATCGGCGACATCGCCGAGGTCATCGGCCGACACCTCGAGGTGCCGGTGGTCTCCATCGCCCCCGAAGATGCGGGCGAGCACTTCACCTGGCTGGCCCACTTCCTGGCGGCCGATTGCCCGGCCTCGAGCGAGCTGACCCGTGAGCTACTGGGATGGGAGCCCACCCATCCCGGACTCATCGACGACCTCGACGAGGGCCACTACTTCCACAATCCGTGACCCTCGGAGCGTCCGAGACGTCGGACATCGATGACATGGCCACCCACGGCCGTGGCCGTCGGTACGGGCAAGCTGCTGTCGAAGTCCAGCTTCCACACCATGACCGACCCCAACCTGGCTACAGCGCCACCGAGGCGTACCAGCCCAACCAGAAGATCGCCATCGCCGTGGTGGTCACCTTCAAGCCCGGTGCGTTCGACTGCTCGGGCGTCGAGGCGAACTCGAGCGACACCGTCTTCCGGATGATCGGCGACTTCGTGGCGCCGAACAATGCCCCACCGGCGGTGCCGGCGGCCAGCTCCGCTCCCCCCACCGGTTGCTCTCCCAGCACCGCAACTGCTGGTTCGTAATCGGGCCACAAAGCGGCCCTGCTCTCATTGCGTGGTCGCCACAGTGAAGATGGGCCATCCGATCTCCGTGCGCCACAATGCTTCGTCGGGTGAGTCGTGCCGGCCGACGAGGTAGTACTCGCGGATCGGTCCCTCGACGGCCAAGGCATGATCGGTCACGTACGTGGCCAGCGCGCCGTAGGCCCGGTCGATGTCGGTATGGGCGCCGGCGTGCTCGATGAGCGCCATCTCCACCCCGGGCACGACCAGGGACTCGACCCGCCCGGTTGACCGGACCGGCGTGGTGCAGGGGACGAACACCGTCGCCTCGCCCCGGTCGTAGGCGAACAGGTCGGTGGCGTAGATGCCGCCCGCAGTCCCGGCCGGCACCAGCCGTTGGGCCGCCAGGGTGGCGTACAGCTCGCCAAAGGCGCCCTGGTACCACGGCGACGCATCATCCAGGTCGATGACATCGCGGATCGCTACGGCCGGCGTTGGCTCGATCCGGCGGTGCTGGATGGCCGCCGGGGCCAGATCCGAAGGCTGGAGCAGATCGCGCAACGACGCGGCGGCGTCCTGGGTCCGGGCCAGGCTGGCTTCGAGTCGGTCCAGATGGCCGGCGATCAACTCGTTACGGGTGGCGATGTCCGGGGTGGCGATGACCGCCCGGATCTCCTCCAGCGGCATCGCCAGAGAGCGAAAGCGCCGGATGACCTGAGCGGTTGGGATCTGATCTGTGGAGTACCGCCGATGGCCGGTGGCCGGATCGACATCGGCCGGCTCCAGCAGCCCGACCCGATGGTAGTGACGCAGCGTCTTGACACTCAGGTGGGTGGCGCGGGAAAAGTCGCCGATGGCCAGGGAGGGCCGCATCTCTCCAGTATGCAATCTCCCCTCAGGGGAGAAACAAGCCCGGATTGATCCCTTGACCCTCCCGCGGGTGGACGCCCGAAGCTGATTACAGCGGCCAATCCGGCGGCTGAACCGAAAGGAACCAACCATGTCTGTTACCGAGCTTCCCAGCGTGATCGCCGACCACATCGCCGCGGTGAACGCCTTCGACACCGACGCCATTGTGGCCACCTTCGCCCCCGACGCCTACGTGAACGACAACCGCCGGGAGATCGTCGGGATCGATGCCATCCGGCGGTTCGTGGCCAAAGAGTTCGTCGGCGACCGGGTCACCATGGAGGTGCAGGAGGTCATCGACCACCACGGCGATACCATCGTGCGGGCCAAGTACGACGGCACCTACGACAAGACCAACCTCCCCGACGAGCTGATCATGTCCAGCTACTTCAGCGTCCGCAACGACAAGATCGTCAGCCTGGCCGTCATCTTCAACCAGCCGTCCGAGTACTGAGGCCCTGGCTGGCCCCGGTTGTCCCTGCCTCAGTACGACCGGCCCACCACCGCCACCAGATCGCCTTCTGTGTCTCCGGGCTCGGCCAGGCTGCCGTCCGGCCGCTGCAAGCAGCGGATCGAGAGTGCCTGTTGACCCAGGCGGTCCTCGCCGTCCACCCCGAGGGCGTCCAGGCGAATACGGGCAAAACCGGTGGCACCGGCCTCGATGGCCTCTTCCAGCGAACCGGCGTCCACCGTGCGTGCCGTGCGGGACGCCGCGGCCTCGGCCGCCAGCTCGGGGCCGACCCGGGCCAGGACCTCGGTCACTGCGGCCCCCGCCGCCGCAGCCGCCACCGTGTCCTTCTCCCGGGTGTGCCGGGTGACCACGGTGACGTTGCCCTCGGCCAGATCCCGGGGGCCGATCTCCACCCGGACGGGGACACCCTTGAGCTCCCAGCCCACGCTGCGCCGCCCGAAGCTGGTCTCGGTGCGGTCGTCCAGGCGGACCCGACGGCCACCGGCTTGCAACTCGGCCACCAAGGCCTCGGCTGCGGCCCGCACGTCCGGCTCGTCTTTGATCATGAGCACCACCACTTCGGTGGGGGCCAGGGCCGGGGGCAGGCGGAGCCCGAAGTCGTCCCCGTGGGCCATGACCAGGGCTCCGATCAGTCTGGTCGACACGCCCCAGGAGGTCTGCCAGGCGAATTCGTTCCCGCCGTCACGCGTCGAGTAGGTGATCCCGAAAGCCTTGGCGAAGTTCTGCCCCAGCTCGTGGCTGGTGCCCATCTGCAGGGCCTTGCCGTCACCCATCATCCCCTCGCAGGTCCAGGTGGTGGTGGCACCGGCGAAGCGCTCCCGGGCCGTCTTGTGCCCGGTCAAGACGGGGATGGCGGCCACGTCGACCATGGTGGCCTCGTACACATCGTGCAGGATCTCCAGCGCGTAGGCCCGGGCTTCGGCCTCACTGGCATGGGCAGTATGGCCCTCCTGCCACAGGAACTCACTGGTCCGCAGGAAGAGGCGGGGACGCAGCTCCCAGCGCACCACGTTGGCCCACTGGTTGATGAGCAGGGGGAGGTCGCGGTGGCTCTGGACCCACTTGGCGAAGTAATGGTTGATGACGGTTTCGCTGGTGGGGCGGACCACCACCGGCTCCTCCAGTTCCTTGCCTCCGGCTTGGGTGACCACGGCCAGCTCGGGGCTGAAGCCCTCCACGTGCTCAGCCTCGAGCTTGAGGAAGGACTCGGGGATGAAGAGCGGGAAGTAGGCATTCTCCGCCCCGGCCGCCTTGATCCGCCGGTCCAGCTCGGACTGGAGCAGCTCCCAGATGCCGTAGCCCCAGGGACGGATGACCATGGTGCCGCGTACCGGACCGTTCTCGGCCATCTCGGCCAGGGCGACGACCTCCTGATACCAGCGGGGGAAATCCTCGGCCCGGGTGGTCAGCGCGCTCTTGGCCATGGCTGGGCAGGCTACTGGGCTACACCGCCACCCAGCACACCCGGTGGTTCCTGGTCCACCTGTTCATCCCGGCCGGTTGAGCATCCGGCATACGAAGTGGGTCAGGTGGTGGCCACCAGTAGATCCTCGCCGCTCGACGGTCGGAAGCCGTCGGTCCGTCCGGCGAAATACCGTTCGGCCAGATCCGAGACGGGCACGTGCCAGGCGTCTCGGAAACCGGCGTCGCGGGCCAGGGCCAACATTTCGGGCGGCTCGAAGAAGCTGACGAAGGGCGTCCCCGATGCTCGAGCGCCGTTCATGGCCATCTGCAGCCCGGGACGGTCCTCCTCGTCGAGGAGCTCCATGGGCACCAGGAAGGTCATGGCCAACGTCGAGCCCGGGACGAACGACGCGATCTGGCCCAGCGTGGCCGCGTTCGCCTCCCTGGTGAGGTACATGGAGACGCCGGCGGAGGCCACGACCGCCGGTACGTCGGCCTCGAAGCCTGCGGTGGCTAGCTCCTCCCACCAGGAATCCGCCTCGAAGTCGACCGGCACCAGCCGCAACCACTCGGGCACGCCGAAACCGAGCTCGATGAGGCGCTGGCGCTTCCAGGCCTGAGGACCGGGGCGGTCGACCTCGAAGATCCGGAGGCGGGAGGCGAGCTCGGGTCGGCGCTGGGCGAAACTGTCGAGGCCGGCTCCCAGGACGACGTATTGACCGACGCCTCGGTCAGCCTGCTCTGCGATCAAATCCTCGATGAAGCGGGCACGGGCCACCATGGCTCCCCGAAACCCGCTGGTGAAGACCGGGTCCATGTCCGGCCGGCTGCGCCACCCGTCGTCCGGTGCCACCAGCCGGAGACCGACCTGGTCGTCGATCACATGGGGCGGCGGGTCGACCTGGACGTGCATGGCCCGCCACAGGGCAGTCCGGACCGCGGTGCTGTCCGGCTCCTCGATCTGCTCGTCAGCCACGCCCCTCGGCCTCTCCGTGCTCATCCTCGGCTGGAGCTTGGAGGGTCCAGAGGCGACCATCGGGGTCACGGACAGTCATTTCCTTGGTTCCGTAGTGGGTGTCCTCCAGCGGCGTGACCACCTCGAGGGCGGGGTCCGGTGTGAATGCATGGGCCATCTTCAAGACGACCTGCATATGGGGCTCTTGAGCCTCCGGGATCTCGGCGATGAACACGTAGGGGCCGTCGCCGTTGGTCAGCTGTCCCGAGTTGTGGTCGGTGGAGAACTCCAACTCGAAGCCCAACGCCTGGAAGAACTTGGCCGCCTTCCCCCAGTTATGGGTCTCCAGGAACACCGCCTCGATACCTTCGGTCGCCATGTCAGGTCTCCTTCCGAGACGATTGCTGTCGTTGTCCGTGGGCGTCGTCGAGGTAGGCGCGTAGCGCGTCAGCAACGAGCGCCGAGAGGGACAGCCCCGACTCGATGGCGTGGTGCTTGACCTGTTTGATCAGCCCGAGCGGCAGGTACACGTTGAACTGCTTGACCTCGTCGTCTCCCACACTAGGACACTAGCATCCTAGCAGCGTGCAAATGCCTGCGACTCGTGGGTACGTCGTTGGGTCCGACGAGTCCGGTGAAACGAGGGGTGATTCGAGCACGGTCACGCTCAGGCGCGCATCGGGCAACCGGTCTACTATCAGTGCGGATCCGGCCGGCACAACGTCGGCGATCGAAACTCGGGGAGCAAAGAATGTTCGCATCGTCATATCCACTGCTCGACATCTTCTGGTCGATGTTGGAGTTCTTTGCCTTCTTCGTGTGGATCTACTTGATCTTCCTGATCTTCGCGGACATCTTCCGTAGTCACGATATGGGCGGATTGTCCAAGGCAATTTGGGTCATCGTGATCATCATCCTCCCCTTGTTCGGCGCACTGATCTACCTCATTGCTCGCGGCGGCGGCATGCACGAGCGGGCGGCGCAGCAGGTCAAGCGCCAGCAAGAAGCCTTTAACTCCTATGTTCGGGAGACAGCCGGTGATGGGGGTACGAGCAATGCCGAC
>DASZLD010000213.1:0-13598 GCA_035552655.1 Acidimicrobiales bacterium | reverse complement strand
CGACGAGACCACCATTTCGACGACGACATCAGGGGCCGACCCACCCGACGAGAAGTCGAAACGAAGTGCCCGTTCGGGGCCGGGTCGATCAGGCCCGGGTCGATCGGACCGAACCGCTGGATCTCGGCGCAAGGCCGGGTCGCGGCAGCGTCCCGATCCTGGGCCGCATCCCGATCCTGGTGAGTCGCCGTCGCTCTTTTAGCGGGACCGACGCTTTCGCGGAACCGCTCCGCCAACAGGTCGAACTCGGCCATTGAGTCGAACTCGGCAGTTGGTTGGAGACGCCCTAGTCGCTCAGGGATTCCGGCTCGGGCCGGGTGCCGAGAACCCGCTCAGGCAGGGATGTCGCGAACCGGCGGCTTGGTGACCTTGCCGGACCGGATGCAGGACGTGCACACGTGCAGGCGACGGGGGGAGCCGTCGACCAGGGCACGAACCCGCTGGATGTTCGGATTCCACCGACGCTTGGTACGACGATGGGAGTGACTGATGCTCATACCGAACGACGGCTTCTTGCCGCAGACCTCACACACCGCTGCCATGACGCGTCGACTTCCTTCCAACTCCTCGGGGAACGGCGATAAGGTTAGCATCCTGCTCATGGGGGCCCTGGAGACGCTCAGCGCATCGGACCTGCGGAGGTCGATCAGCGCCTTTCGCGATGCCCTCCGCTCCCACCAGGAAGTCATCAACCGCCTCAATGTCTACCCGGTGCCTGACGGCGACACCGGCACCAACATGGCATTGACCCTGGAAAGCGTGGTTTCCGACCTGGCCGAGCTGTGCGGTGGCTCGACCAGCGACCAGGCAGACAGCAATCAGGCCAGCATCCTCTCGGATGCCGACGGACCCGATCTCCCCACCACGTGCAAGGCCATTGCCCACGGTTCCCTGATGGGCGCCCGGGGAAACTCGGGGGTGATCCTGTCCCAGCTCCTCAGGGGCATCAGCGACGAGCTGGGCGCCCTGTCGGGAGAGGCGGGGCCTACGGAGGTGGCCCGAGCACTGACCAGGGCCAGTGAACTGGCCCGTCAGGCGGTCATGCGTCCGGTGGAAGGGACGATCCTGACCGTGGCCACCGGGGCCAGTGAAGGGGCGACTGCGGCCGCAGAACAGGGAAAGTCACTGGTCGACGTCCTCGATGCCGCCCGCGGCGGTGCGGCGGAGGCGTTGGCTCGGACGCCGGAGCTCTTGCCGGTCCTTGCGCAAGCCGGAGTCGTCGACGCCGGTGGCACTGGCTACCTGCTCCTCTTCGACGCCCTGCTCTTCGTGGTCGATAGTCGACCGATTCCCGAGCCACCCGAGCTCCCCGACAATTTCGACACGGCCATCGCTGCCACCCATGGTGCGGACGGCGAGTCAGCCGAGGACATCCAGGCCGCGGTGCTGGCTGGGTTGCGCTACGAGGTGATGTACCTGCTCGAGGCGGCGGATGAGACCATCCCCTCGTTCAAGGAGGTCTGGGCCGGCATCGGGGACTCCATCGTGGTGGTGGGTGGCGACGGCCTCTGGAATTGTCACATCCATACCGATGACATCGGTGCCTCCGTCGAGGCTGCTCTCGATGCCGGGCGCCCCCGGAGGATCCGGGTCACCGATCTGCTGGAGCAGGTGGAAGAGGAGCGGTGGGTTCGTGAGGGGGCGGACAATGCCGAGTGGGGTCCCTCGGACGTGCCACCAGGCCCTCCGCCTACCACCGGGGCGGTGGCGGTCGCCACCGGCGTAGGGATCGGACGGATCTTCCGTTCGTTGGGCGTCCACCGATTGATCGCCGGTGGCCAGTCGATGAACCCATCCACCGCGCAGATCCTCGAAGCGGTGCAAGCCCTCGGGTCCGATGAAGTGGTCATCTTGCCGAACAACAAGAACATCCGCCCGGTGGCCGAGAGCGTCGACGCCCTCACGTCGAAGACGGTTCGGGTGATCCCCACCAACACCATCGCCGAAGGGTTTGCCGCCCTGCTGGCCTACGACCCAGGGTCCCATATCGACGCCAACGTCCGGGCCATGGAGGCGTCCGCCGAACGGGTGGTAGCCGGCGAGGTGACCCAAGCGGTGCGAGACACTGAGAGCGACGTCGGCCCGGTCAAGGCCAATGACTGGCTGGGACTGTCGAGACAAGGGATCGAGGCGGTGGCCGACACCCTGGCTGCGGCATCGGTGGCCCTGCTGGACGTGCTGGTCACCGACGAACACGAACTGGTCACCATCATCGAAGGGGAAGGGTCCGGCGCAGCTGAAACCCGACGGATCACCGAATGGCTCCGCGACAATCGTCCGGGCGTCGAATCGGAGGTCCACCAGGGCGGCCAGCCGCTGTACCCCTACCTCTTCTCCATCGAGTGACCCGAGTGACCGAACCGGTGGCGGACTCGTCGGGCAAGGCCGCTCCCGGGCTCGGGGGCAAAGATCCAGGAGCGCGAAAACGCGGAGCCAAAGAGCGCGAACCGGCCGCCCCGGGCACCGCGGCCGGTTCGGCTACTTCGGCTACCGCGGGCTCCGCGGCCGCTTCGGGCACCGCGGCCATTCCCGGTCGGAAGCTCCGGCAGCTGGCCGAGCTCCCGGTCACGGTCTTGGACAAGGTGGGCGCGGCATCGGCCCGGGAGCTGGCCGAGCTGGGGATCGAGACCGTTCTCGACCTGCTCACCCACTACCCTCGGCGTTACATCGACGGGACCCGGCTGGCGCCTCTGAGCGAGCTGGCCGAGGGCGACACGGCATCGGTCCTGGCCACCGTGCGCCGGGTGAACCGGCCGCCGAGTGGCCGCTACCGACGGGGCCCGAGCCGGGTGGAGCTCGACATCAACGACGGCACCGGCGGGTCCAAGGTGGTGTTCTTCAACCAGACCTGGCGGGCCAAGCAGCTCCCGGTGGGCACGCTGGCGTTGTTCTTCGGAAAGCTGGGCAGCTACCGGGACAGCCGCCAGATGGTGAACCCGACCGTCGAGGTCGTGCGCGCCGCCGGCGGCGTCGACGACGTGGAGGACGAATCTGGCAACGGCAGCGGTGCTGACGACGATGCCAGGGGGCGGATCTACCCGGTCTACCCGCTGTCCGAGAAGGCCGACCTCACCTCGTCCCGCATCACGAAGTTCATGGCCGAAGCGCTCAAACGGGCCGGGGATTTCGCCGAGCCGCTCCACGCCCGCTGGCGAAGCCGTTTCGAGCTCATCGACCGGACCCAGGCCTTTCGCGACATTCATCAACCGGCCACCATGGCCGAGCGGGAACCGGCCCGGCGGCGGCTGGCCTTCGACGAGTTGTTCCGGCTGCAGCTGGCGTTGGTGTTGCGACAGCGCCGGCTCGAGTCGGATGCCCGCGGCATCCGCCATGTGCTGGACAGCACCGTCGAGGGAGAGCCCTCACTGCTGGATCAGTTTCTGACCGGCCTGCCCTTCGAGCCGACCAATGCCCAGCGCGCCGCGGTTGCCGCCATCGCCGACGATCTGGCCGGGCCGCTTCCCATGCACCGGTTGCTCCAAGGCGATGTGGGCGCGGGCAAGACCGTGGTGGCGGTGGCCGCCTTGTTGGTCGCCGTCCAGGGTGGCCACCAGGGGGCCCTGATGGCTCCCACCGAGGTCCTGGCCGAACAGCACTTCTTCGGGGTCCGATCCCTGCTCGACGGGCTGTCCGTTCCCGATCCGACCACGCTGGAAGGGCTACGCCCCCTCCGCGTCGCCCTCTTGACCTCCAAGACGCCGGCGGCTGAACGAACCCGACTGCACCAGGGACTCCGGGACGGCGGCGTCGACCTCCTGATCGGGACCCATGCGCTCCTGACTGACGAGGTCCGGTTCCACTCGTTGGGTGCCGTGGTCATCGACGAGCAGCACCGCTTCGGGGTGGAACAGCGGGCCGCCCTCAAAGCGAAGGGCAGAGGTGACGACGGCGAAGGGGCCGATCCCGACCTGTTGGTGATGACGGCCACCCCCATTCCGCGCACGGCGGCCATGGTCGTGTTCGGCGACCTGGACATGACCACCATCGACGAGCTGCCACCGGGTCGGACGCCCATCACCACGCAGTGGGCCCGTACGGCCATGGACGAAGCGGGCGCGTGGGAGCGGGTGCGGACCGAGGTGGCGGCCGGGCACCGGGCCTTCGTGGTCTGCCCCCTGGTCGATGGGTCGGAGCGAGTCGAGGCCACATCGGCCACTGAGGAGTTCATCCGCCTGCAGGCAGAGGAGCTCAAGGGTCTGCGTCTCGGGCTCCTGCACGGACAGATGCGCCCGTCCGAGAAGGAGTCGGTGATGGCCGACTTTCGAGCCGGCGCGCTCGACGTGTTGGTCGCCACCACCGTCATCGAGGTCGGGGTCGACGTGCCCGAGGCGACGGTCATGGTCATCGAGGACGCGGACCGGTTCGGGATCGCCCAGCTCCACCAGTTGCGGGGCCGGGTGGGGCGGGGGCGCGACCCGTCGTGGTGCTATCTGCTGTCCGAGAGCGAGGCCCCCGAGGCCGAGGCCCGTTTGGGGGCCATGGAACGCACCACGGACGGGTTCGAGCTGGCCGACGTAGACCTCGAGCTCCGGGGCGAGGGCACGATCCTGGGTGCCCGGCAGAAGGGCAGGAGTGACCTGAAGCTGGCCTCGCTGCTGCGGGACCGGGACCTGGTCCTCCAGGCCCGTGAAGCGGCCGTTGCCATCGTGGCCGACGACCCCCTGCTCGGTGTCAACCAGCTGCTCGAGGATGAGTTGCGCCTCTTCATCGACGAAGACGAGGCCGAATTCCTGTTCAAGAGCTGACGGCGGCGGCGAGCGTTGCTGTTCAAGCCCTGATGACGGCGACGAGCGTTCCCGATCAAGCCCTGATGACAGGGATACCGGGGTCCCGCCGGTAGTCTGTTTCCGTGCGCGTCATCGGTGGTGAGCTGCGGGGGAGGCGGCTCCATGCCCCGCCGTCGAAGACTGTGCGGCCGACATCCGACCGGGTGCGAGAGGCCATCTTCGACATCCTCTACAGCCTGGGCGGCGTTGACGGCTTGTTGGTGGCCGACCTCTTCGCCGGCTCGGGTGGGCTGGGGATCGAGGCCCTGTCGCGTGGGGCGGCCTCGGTGACCTTCGTGGACAATGACCCGTCGGCGCTCACCACTATCCGCGAGAACCTGGCCGGGGTGGGTCTGGCTGATGCCGAGCGGGCCGGCGACGCCACCCTGGTCCGTGCCGATGTGGACGCGTGGGTATCGACGACGGTGGCTCGATACGACCTGATCCTGTGTGACCCCCCCTACGCCTTCGAGGGATGGCCCGGGCTCGTCGGTCGCCTCCCCGCCGATCTCGCCATCTTGGAATCGGGAGCGGAAATTGTTCCTCCAGAGGGGTGGAAGGTCATCAAAACCAGACGGTATGGCAGTACGCTCGTAACAGTGGCTCGGCCCGATCGGGTCACGGAGAAAGGTGTTTTGTGAGGATCGCGCTCATTCCAGGATCGTTCGACCCCGTGCACAACGGTCACCTCGAGGTGATCGAGCGGGCCGCTCGCCTCTTCGACGAAGTCGTCGTGGCCGCGCTCCGAAACCCCCAGAAGAGCCAGGTGCTCTTCGACCTCGAGGAGCGCAAGGACATGCTCGAGGAGTCGCTGACCCATCTGGCCAATGTGCGGATCGTGTCGGTGTCGAGCCTGGTGGTGAACGTGGCTCACGACGTAGGCGCCAGCGCCATCGTGAAAGGTCTTCGCGCCGTGTCCGACTTCGAGAACGAGCTGCAGATGGCCCAGATGAACAAGCAGCTGTCCGGGGTGGAGACGCTGTTCATCCCCACCAGCTCGGCGCACTCCTTCATCGCCTCGCGGCTCTTGCGCGAGGTGGCCCGCTTCGGCGGTGATGTGAATGCCTTCGTTCCCAAGGTGGTAGCCCTCCGGCTCCAGGAGAAGTTCGCTGGTGAGTGAGTTGTTCGAGGACCTCGACCAGCAACGGGCGGCAGGCGAGGAGCGCGACGCGGAAACCCTGGTTCGCCAGGCGCTGGACCTCATTGTGAACGCCAAGCAGATGCCGTTGTCGGCATCGGTGCTCATCTCCAAAGAGGAGGTGGCCGACCTGTTGCAGAACGCCTTGCAGCGGATGCCCGACGAGCTCAGGCAGGCCCGCTGGCTGTTGAAGGAGCGGGAGGACTTCATTGCCGAGAAGTCCCGTGAGGCCGATGTCCTCTTGGAGGAGGTGCGGGTCCAGGCTGAGCGAATGGTCCAGCGCACCGAGATCGTGCGTCAGGCCAACCATGTGGCCCAGCGCATCTTGGACGATGCCAACGAGGAGGCGCGGCGCCTTCGCCACGAGGTCGAGGACTATGCCGACCAGAAGCTGGCCAGCTTCGAGATTGTCTTGGACCGGACCATGAAGACGGTTCGGGCCGGTCGCGAGAAGCTGCAGGTCTCCCCGATTCCTCCGGTGGAGATCGGTGAGCAAGGAGATACGTCGCTGGCCTCGCCTGCCGGAGTCGCCGGGACGCCCGGTGCCTTGGGTGCAGCCGACGGATCCGGTGTCGGTATCGGCTCGGTGGAGGATCCCGAAGGATTCTTCGACCAGGACCTCGACTGAGCGGGGTGGATTCGGTGCGGTCTGCGCCCCATCGACACCCAGTCGCCATGGCTTCCGACTCGGATCGTGCCGGTGGGCGCCAGGAGGGCCGCTCTGGCCCTCAGGCCGGGGCCAAGGCAGGACGGGACGTGAACCGGTCGAACGCCAGGCCCTTCATCGTCCCCGCGGCCAAGCTCCGCCGGGTGGCGGGAACGGTCCGGCGTGAGCTGCGGCAGGCTCCCATCGATGATCTGGTCACCATGGGGTCAGCAGTCCCCGACGGTGCGGAGGTCAGCGTGGAGGTCACGCTCTCCTCGTATCCGGGCGGGGTGATGGCATCAGGCACGGTTGCCGCCCCATGGACCGGTGAGTGTCGTCGCTGCGGTGGTCCGGTCGGTGGGGAGGTCCGCGCCGAGGTGCGGGAACGCTACGTGGCCCAGAGCGAGACCGAGGTTGACGACGAGGCCTACCCGCTGGCCGACGACGAGCTCGATTTGGAGCCCCTGGCCAGGGATGCAGTGTTGCTGGAGCTGCCCCTGGCGCCATTGTGCACCCCGGACTGCCTGGGTCTCTGTCCCCAGTGTGGGATCAACCGCAACGAGGAAGCGTGCACCTGCGAGCAGCCCGTCGACCCGAGGTGGTCGGCGCTCGATGCCCTGCGTGACGAGGGGTCGGTCGGAGAGGCGTAGAATACCGCTCCTATGGCCGTCCCCAAGAAGAAGACCTCCAAGTCGAAGAGTCGCAGCCGCCGAGCATCCAACTGGGTGTTGCGTGCCCCGGCGCGCTCGGTGTGCCCCCAGTGCAGCCACGCCAAGCTCCCCCACGTCGTATGCCCGAATTGCGGGTGGTACAAGGGTCGCCAGGCGATCGAAGTCGACTAGTGCCTCGCGGCGGCGAGCGACCCACCGGTGAGGCGTTCGCCGCTCTCCCGGTCGCAGTCGATGCCATGGGGGGCGATCGTGCCCCGGGCGAGATCATCGCCGGTGCGCGTCGGGTCTCCGAGGAGTCCGGCATACCCGTGCTCCTGGTCGGCCGACCTGACGCGCTGGTGGACACCGGCGGCCTGGCCCAACTGCATGCCTCCGAGGTCATCGGCATGGACGACGACCCGGGCCAGGGAGTTCGCCGCAAGAAGGACTCCTCGCTGGTGCGGGCGGCCGAGGCCGTCCGCGACGGCAAGGCGATGGCCATGGTGTCCGCCGGCAATACCGGGGCCGCGATGGCGTCGGCCCTCTTGCGCATGGGGAGGCTGCCCGGAGTGATCCGCCCGGCCATCGCCACCCCCATCCCCAATCCGGGAACCGATCGACCGCCCAGCGTGCTGCTGGACTCGGGGGCCAATGCCGAGTGCAACCCGCAGATGCTGGTGCAGTTTGCCCAGATGGGGGCGGCGTTCGTCACCGAGCGCTACGGGGTGAAGACGCCGACGGTGGCCCTGTTGTCGATCGGGGAGGAGAAGTCGAAGGGCACTCCCCTGGAGAAGGACACCCACTCCCTGTTGAGCGCCGGAGCCGGCGGGCCCGGCCTGAAGTTCATCGGCAACGTCGAGGGTCGGGACTTCTTCCACGGCGCGGCCGACGTCATCGTCACCGACGGCTTCACCGGCAACGTGGCCCTGAAGACGATGGAGGGTTCCATGAAGTTCCTGATCGGCGCCCTCACCGAGATCCTGGCCCGTGACGACGTGAAAGAAGCGGCGGACGTGCTCTACCCGCACCTTTTGCCGCTGGCGGCCGAGCTGGATCCGGAGGGAACCGGGGGCGCCATGTTGCTCGGGGTGAACGGGGTGTGTGTCATCAGCCACGGATCATCCTCGGCCGTAGCCATGGTCAATGCCATCACCGTGGCCCACGACCTGGCCGTGGCTGGTCTGGTGGAGCACGTAGCCGGCGCGGTCACCGAGGTGCCGATCCCCGAGGGCTGATCGACCGGTTCCTCGAGGGCCAGTCCGCTCTACCGGTTGAGCAAGTCCCGGGCGATGTGGGTGACCTGGATCTCATCGGTCCCGGCATAGATCTGGAACACCTTGGCGTCGCGGGCCAGCTGCTCCACCCGGAACTCGGACATGTACCCGTTGCCGCCGAAGAGCTGCACGGCCTCCATGGCCACCTCGGAAGCGGACTGGGCTGCGTACAGCTTCATGGCCGACGCCTCAGCCAGCGACAGGCTCTTGCCTGCCGCCGACATCTCGATGTGGCGGAAGACCAGGTTCTGCACGTTGAGCCGGGCCACTTCCATCTTGGCCAGCTTCAGCTGGATCAGCTGCCGGTCGCCGATCCGGGTGCCCCAGAGCTTGCGGTCCTTGGCGTACTCCACCGACAGCTTCAGGCACTCCTCGATCAGACCGAGGGACATGGCCGCCAATCCGGCCCGCTCCTGGACGAAGTTGTCCTTGGCCGACTCGCGCCCACCACCATCGCCTTCGTCCTCGGTCTCGCCCAGGAGGCGGTCCTTGTTGACTCGCACGTCGGACAGGAAGAGCTCGCCGGTGGGGGAGGAGTGCAGACCCATCTTGCGGAAGGGCTTGGACTGCTCCAGGCCTTCCATCCCCTTGTCCAGGACGAAGGTGAGGACCTGGCGGTCCCGGATCGGGGTATCGCCTCCGTCGTCGAGCTTGGCGTAGAAGACCATGGTGTCGGCGAAGGGACCGTTGGTGATGAACGTCTTGTTCCCGTTGAGGATGTACTCGTCACCGTCCCGTCGAGCCGAGGACTTCATGCCCCCGAGGGCGTCGGATCCCGAGTCAGGCTCGGTGATGGCCCAGGCCCCGATCTTGTCCAGGGTGAGAAGGTCGAGCCCCCAGCGTTCCATTTGCGCGGGGGTACCCCGCTTCATGACCGTGCCTGCGGCCAGCCCCACGCTCACGCCCATGGCCGTGACGATGCCGGGGCAGTAGTGGCAGAGCTCGATGATGGGGATCAAGGCCAGGGCGGCGGCACCCCCGTCGCCTCTTTCGTCCGTGGGGGTCGAATCGCCGCTGCGGGCCGCGTCGGCGGAGCGGGCCGCGTCGCCGGAGCGGGCCGCGTCGCCGCCAGCCCCTGTCGCGCCGGCGCCCGTTGGCGTGCTGCTGGTCTTTCGTTCCAGCTGTTTCTTGAACCGGTCCCGGGCCATCTGGTCCATGCCGAAGGTGGCATACAGCTTCCGCATGACGTCGTAGGGCGGCAGGTCGCCGTACTCGAGGGCGTCGATGTTGGGCACTACCTCGGACTCGACGAACCGACGGACGGCATCTCGGATTGCCAGCTGTTCCTCGGACCATTCGAACACGAAGGACCTCCCACGTTGCTTGGTGAGCGCGAAGTCGCCCCCCGGCCGGATCCAAGGCTAACCGCCGGGGACGTACAGTCGTCAGGTGCAAATTCGCAGACGAGGAGGAGATCCCGAGCCGACCCCATTCGAACGGTGGGGTGGAGCGCAATTCTTCGTCGATCTCGTCGAGCGCTTCTACGCCGAGGTAGTGCATGACCCCTTGCTGGCCCACATGTACCCCGAGGATGTGACCGAATCCAAGGAGCATCTGGCGCTGTTCTTGATGCAGTACTGGGGCGGACCCAGCACGTACAACGAGCAGCGGGGCGCCCCCCGCCTGCGGATGCGGCACGTGCCCTTCGTCATAGGCCAGGGAGAGGCCGAAGCATGGCTGCGGCACATGACGGCGTCGGTCCGGGCCGCCGGAATGCAACCTGACGACGAACAGCAGCTCCTGGAGTACTTGGCCATGGCCGCTGGGAGCTTGGTCAACGCCCGGACATAGGTTCTCGGGGCCAGTCGAGCGAGCCCGGTCGGGATCGAGCCCGGACCGGCCAGATGGAGCGAGCCCGGCCGGATGGAGCGAGCCCGGCCGGATCGACCGAGCCCCGCGGCATCGAGCCGCCTACGGTGTTCGAATGACTTCCAACGCGTTCGTCACCGATGTCAGCGCCAGGATCAACGACCTGGGCTGGGCCTATTACTTCGTACCCGAGACCCTGGCGAAGGGGGAGGCACTCGGGCTCGATGGATTCCGGTTCTACTTTCTGGGTCGGGGCGGGGTGCTGGGCGACGTGGAGGCTCCCGTTGTAGCCAGCGCGTTCGGCTACTTCAATCCAGCACTGGTTGCCGACATGTGGGACTCGGGAAGGGCGATCCTCGCTCCTCGTCAAGCGGCCCGCTCCCACTTTGCCTGCAGCGCCGAGCTCGGTCGCCGACACTTCTCCGGCCTGGACGGTCTGGCAGAGTTCTGTGCCGCCGCCCGATGCCATCAACAACGCCGCCGACCCGATCGGGCTCGCCCTCTACTCGGGGTTTCGGGCCGCGCCGATGGTCGACGACCTACCCGGTCGGGCCATGCAGCTGGTCTCCGTCTTGCGCGAATTCCGAGGGAGCGCCCACCTGATCGCCGTTCGTGGCTACGGACTCGATGCGAAGACAGCGCACTTCATGCGACGCCCCAATGACATCGGCACGTTCGGCTGGACCGACGACGATGCTCCCGAGATCGGTGACACTGAGCGAGAGAAGCTGGCCGCGGCGGACAGGATCACGGATCGCCTGGTTGCCGCCGCCTACGGGGTCGTGGATGAGGCCGGACAACAGGCCATCCTGGCCGGTCTCGACCAGATGGAGGTAGCGATCAAGACGGCCCGGTAGTGGGCTCTGCGACCAGCTAAAGGGCCGTGCAACCGGTAAATCCGCTCGGCGACTGACGCACGGGCTGGCGACTGGCGACCGGCGATCGATGCGCGTCGGGCGTCTCCATGGCAGAAATCGTCATATATCTGTTATTGCAGCCAGCAGGAGATGGGCGCAGGATCGTCATGTGCCCAAACGCGTCGTCTTCCTCGTCTACCCCGACTTGCAGATCCTGGACCTGACCGGGCCCTTCGAGGTCTTCGCCCTGGCCAACCGACTGGCCTCGGGGCAGGGTCCGAAGGATCTGCCCGGTAGCTCGCGCAGCCCCGTCTACGAGCTCGAGGTGGTGTCCGTAGATGGCAAGCCGGTTCGGTCGTCGGGTGGCCTCGAGATCGCGCCCGACCGCTCGGTCGAGGAGTCCGTTGGCTCGCTCGACACCCTGGTGGTGGTGGGGGGAACCGGCACCCTCGAAGCGGTCCGGGACGAACGGCTGGTGGCCTGGATCGGCTCGGCGGCGCACCGGTCGAGGCGGGTGGCCTCGGTGTGCAGCGGCGCATTCCTGCTTGCTCGGGCCGGCTTGCTCGACGGACGACGGGCCACGACCCATTGGGACTCATGCTCCCTCCTGGCCGAATCGTTCCCAACCGTCACCGTCGACCCGGACTCGATCTTCGTTCGGGACGGCAACGTGTGGACGTCCGCCGGCGTCACGACAGGCATGGACCTGGCGCTCGCCCTGGTGGAAGACGACCTCGGCCCTGACGTGGCCCGCCTGGTAGCTCGGTGGCTGGTTCTGTTCGTGCAGCGTCCCGGTGGTCAAGCCCAGTTCAGCGCCCAGCTGTCCGCCCAACGACCGCAACGGTCGTCCCTGCGCGACCTGGAGGGCTGGATTGCCGACCACATCGCCGACGACCTCTCGGTAACGGTCATGGCCGACCACATCGGGATGAGCAACCGAACCTTTGCTCGCGTCTTCCGTCAGGAGCTGGGCGTGACGCCAGCCGCATACGTGGAGGGGATGCGAGTGGAGGCCGCCCGGAGGCTGCTCGAGACCACCCGGCGCGGCATGGCCGAGGTTGCACGGGTGTGCGGGTTCGGCACGGTCGAGACGATGCACCGGGTGTTCAAGCGGACGGTGCGAGTCACGCCCGGGGAGTACCGCCGCCACTTCAGCCCCGTCAATCCCGAGGGCGTCATGGCCGCTCCCGTTGCTGGGCTTCGAGCTGGTCGAGTGTCGGATCGGCCCGGTCCCGCCCCCCGGCTTCTCAGCCTGGGCACGAACTGACCCGCACGAACCGACCCGCACGACCACCACCACGACCACCACCACGACCACATCGCCCGACGGGGACGAATCCGACCCCACAACAAGGAGATCCCATGCGCATCGTCATCCCCCTGTTCGACCGATTTACCACCCTCGACGCGGTCGGACCCTACGAGGTCCTCTCCCGCCTGCCCGGCGCCGATCTCGTCTTCGTGGCGGCCGAGACCGGGCCGGTGCGAGCCGACACCGGCGCGCTGGCGCTGACGGCCGATGCCCGCCTCGATGAGGTGGATGGCTGTGACGTGCTGGTCGTCCCTGGTGGTCCCGGGACCCGGTCGCTGATGCACCGCCCGGAGCTGACGGGTTGGATCCAGCAGATCCACGAGACCACACAGTGGACGACGTCGGTGTGTACCGGCTCGCTGTTGCTCGGGGGCGCCGGATTGCTGGACGGGCTCGATGCCACCACCCACTGGAGCGCCACCGACCTCCTGGAATCGTTCGGCGCTCGCTATAGCAACGACCGGGTGGTGGTGCGCGGGAAGGTCATCACCGCGGCCGGCGTATCGGCGGGTATCGACATGGGCCTCACCCTGGCCGGGTTGATCGCCGGTGAGGACGTGGCCAAGGCCATCCAGCTGGCCATCGAATACGACCCCCAGCCGCCATTCGACTGTGGCTCGGTGGCCAAGGCGGGTCCTGACGTGGTCAACCTGGTCCGCACCGTTCTGGCCAACGAGAGCACAGACAGTGCCGCCCACACCTCGACAGGAAGCAAGACCGGGAGCAAGACCGGCGACAAGACGGGGAGCATCACCGGGAGCAACACCGGCGACAAGCCGGGGAGCATTTAGGAATACCCGGAGCAACCAGCAGCTCGGCGTACCAACCAGCAGCTTACGGTACTGACCATCACCAAACATCTCTATATGACATGGAACACCCCATCCTGTGCCAGCACGCGTTGAGGGCCAGCAACGACGCGGCCCCTCTGACCAGGCCGAATGCTTGATATGTCAAGAAGTTAGGGCCATGTCCGGTATCATCAGGGCTGCCGAACGGGCATGCTGCCCGACCAGACCCAGGAGATGCCGTGCCAGCAGAGACCCACGTGGAGAAGGGTCCGCTCGACCGTCAGCAGGTATTCGAGATGATCAGGGACCTGCTCGCCGACATCTTGGAGATCGACCCCGCCGGCATCTCGGAGTC
>DASZLD010000212.1:0-1901 GCA_035552655.1 Acidimicrobiales bacterium | reverse complement strand
GCGATGGCCACCACCCCGGCGGCCAGCCCGTCGAGACCGTCGATCAGGTTCACGGCGTTGGTGATGCCGATGACCCAGAGGGCGGTCAACAGTGGCGTCACATCCGGGGAGAGCACGACGAACCCGGCCAATGGCACCTTGAACTGGAACCAGTCGACCCCCAGGAAGTACAGGATGGAGGCAGCCAGGACCTGTCCGGCCATCTTGGCCGGGGCCGACATGTCCCGGATGTCGTCGATGACACCCACCACGAAGATCGCCGCCGCACCGAGAATCAGGCCCAATGGCTCCGAGGACCCCTGGAACTCCGAACGGAGCTTGGGGATCAGGGCGGCCACCGAAAAGGCCACCAAGAGGGCCACGAACATGGCTACCCCACCGGCCTGGGGCGTGACCCGCTGGTGGACCTTGCGATCGTCGGGCTGGGCTACGTACCCGATCCGGGAGGCCAGCCGCCGGACCGGGAAGGTGCCCAGGTAGGAGACGAGCATGGCCACCGCGAACACCACCCCGTACCACACGAGGGGTACGCCGGCTATCACCGGAGCGACCCTCCGATCACGTCCTGGCCAGGGTCGGGTATGGCGGGAAGGCGGCGCAGAGGGCACGCACCTCGTCGCGCACCTTGGTCAGGGTCGCCTCGTCATCCCGGTTGGACAGGGCTTTCCCGATCAGCTGTCCCACCGTCTTCATCTCGTCGACGCCCATGCCCGCGGTGGTCTGGGCCGCTGATCCCAGACGGAGGCCCGAGGTCACGAAGGGTGACCGGGGATCATCGGGGATGGTATTTCGGTTGCAGGTGATCCCGGCTCGGTCGAGCACCTCTTGGGCCACCTTTCCGGTGAGCTCGGAGTCGAAGGTGCGCAGGTCCACCAGCACCTGATGGTTCTCGGTGCCACCGGAGACCAGGCGGAACCCGACGCCGGTCAGGGAGCTCCCGAGGGCGGCCGCGTTGACCACCACCTGTCGGGCATAGTCGGCGAATTCGGGCCGGGCCGCTTCGGCAAAGGCCACCGCCTTGGCTGCGATCACGTGCTCGAGGGGGCCGCCCTGCAGCCCGGGAAACACCGCGCTGTCGATGGCCTTGGCATGTTCCGCGCTGGTGAGGATGGCCCCACCACGAGGCCCGCGCAGCGTCTTGTGCGTGGTCAGGGTCACGACGTCGGCCACACCCACCGGCGAGGGATGGGCCTTGCCGGCGATAAGCCCGGCGGGATGGGCGGCGTCGAACATGAAGAGCGCATCGACGGAATCGGCGATCTCCCGGAACGGAAGGGGATCGATGATCCGTGAGTACGCCGTGGAACCGGCCACGATCAGCTTGGGCCGCTCACGCCGGGCCACATCGGACACCTGGTCGAAGTCGATGATCTCGCCCGGCTTGTCCGGATCCGAGCTGGCCGGGGACACCCCGTAGGAGACGAAGCGCCAGATCTTCGACGTGATGCTGGCCGGCGAGCCGTGGGTGAGGTGGCCGCCATGGTCGAGACGCATGGCCAAGATGGTGTCTCCCGGCTCCAGCAACGCCTGGTACACGGCCAGGTTGGCGTTGGCGCCGGCGTGGGGCTGGACGTTCGCATGCTCCGCCCCGAAGAGAGCCGTGGCCCGGTCCCGGGCCAGGTTCTCCACCTCGTCGATGATCTGGTTCCCGCCGTAGTAGCGCCGGCCCGGATAGCCCTCCGCATATTTATTGGTGAGGACGGACCCCGACGCGGCCAGCACTGCGGTCGACGTGAAGTTCTCTGACGCGATGAGCTGGAGGGTGGTCGATTGACGATCCATCTCCTCGTCGAGCAGACGGGCCACTTCCGGGTCGTCACCGAGCCAATCATCGAACGGTGTGGCGGCATAGGTGGGGCTCATGGGGTCGGGCGCTACCTTTCAGTCGGGCGGCTGACTTG
>DASZLD010000211.1:0-13943 GCA_035552655.1 Acidimicrobiales bacterium | reverse complement strand
CTTCGAGACCTTGACCTTCGACCGGTCCGAGCCCGGTGTCCTGCAGATCGTGCTCGACGGGCCGAACCTCAATGCCGTCGGCCCCCAAACCCACCAGGAGCTGGCCGATGTCTGGTTGGCCGTCGACCGGGACCCCGACGTGCGGGTGGCGGTCATCCGGGCCGTCGGTCGCGGCTTCTCGGCCGGCGGGAGCTTCGAGCTCCTCGACCAGCTGACCACCGACTACGCCGTCCGCACCCGGGTGATGCGCGAGGCGCGCGACATCGTGCTCAATGTCATCAATTGCTCCAAGCCCATCATCTCGGCCATGCACGGACCTGCGGTTGGGGCCGGGCTGGCCGTCGGCATCCTGGCCGATATCTCCATCGTGTCCCGCTCGGCCACCATCATCGACGGGCATACCCGGCTGGGCGTCGCCGCCGGTGACCACGCCGCCATCTGCTGGCCCCTCCTGTGTGGCATGGCCAAGGCCAAGTACTACCTCCTCACCTGCGAGGCCCTGACTGGCGAGGAGGCCGAGCGGATCGGGCTGGTGTCGATGTGCGTGGACGACGAGGAGCTCCTCCCCCGAGCCCTTTCGGTGGCTCGGACCCTGGCCGACGGCGGCCAGAGCGGCATCCGCTGGACCAAGCACGTCATGAACAACTGGTACCGGATGCTCGGGCCCGTCTTCGATGCCTCGTTGGCTTACGAGTTCTACGGATTCGGGGGTCCGGACGCGGCCGAGGGCCTCGCCTCCCACCGGGAGCGGCGAGCGCCCAACTTCGACGGGCCGACCAGCGAGTGATGGCTCACGGCCAGCCGTCATGGGTACCGCCGTGTGTCGGGTAACCGAAAACCTCGTACCCTGGACCGAGAAGCGAGGCCGCCTCGGGCCGACACCCGGGCACGAACAACAACGGATGAACAACAACGGATGAGGTGTGCCGCATGTGCGGAATCGTCGGTTATGTCGGCACGCGGGAGTCGATTCCGATCTTGCTCGAGGGCCTGGAGCGTCTGGAGTACCGCGGTTACGACTCGGCCGGTATAGCCGTCCAGCACGGCGACACTCTGACCGTGCGCAAGGCCAAGGGCAAGGTGTCGGCCCTCCAGGCTCTGGAACTCCCCTACGGCGTGCTCGGACCAGGGATCGGACATACCCGGTGGGCCACCCACGGTGAGCCCAGTGACGGCAATGCCCATCCCCATGTCGACCAGACCGGTCGGATTGCCGTGGTGCACAACGGGATCATCGAGAACGCTTCGCTGATCCGGGAGCGCCTGATGGGCCAGGGGGTGGTCTTCACCTCCGACACCGATTCCGAGGTACTGCCCCACCTCATCGCCGCAGCCGCGGTGGACGCCGACGACCTGGCCGAAGCGGTGCGCCAGGCCCTGGCCGTCATCGAAGGGACGTACGGGATCGCCGTGCTCGACACCGGCGATCCCGGATGCATCGTGGTCGCTCGCAATGGGAGCCCGGTGGTGATCGGCGTGGGCAACGGCGAGAACTTCGTCGCTTCCGATACCGCGGCCATCGTCCGCTACACCCAGCAGGCCGTCTTCTTGGAGGACGGCGACCTGGCCGTGATCCGAGCCGACGGCTTCCAGACCTCCCGCCTCGACTCCACCGAGACGACGAAGCGGGCCGAGACCATCAACTGGGGCCTCGACACCTACGACAAGGGCGACCACGCCCACTACATGCACAAGGAGATCTTCGAGCAGCCCGAGGCCGTGCAGCGGACGCTGTCGGGAAGGCTCGATCCCCAGTCCTCCTCGGCCCACCTGGGGGGCATCGATCTCGAGCCCCGGGACGTGCTGCGCCTCCGGCGGGTGAAGATCCTGGGTTGCGGGTCGGCCTTCTACGCCGGCCTGGCCGGCGCCAACCTCATCGAGCGGTTGGCCCGGATCCCGACCGAGGCCGAGCCGGCGTCGGAGTTCCGTTACCGTAATCCGATCATCGAGTCCGACACCCTCTATGTCGTGGTCAGCCAGTCGGGTGAGACGCTCGACACCCTGCGGGCCGTCCAGGAGATCAAGCGGAAGGGCGGACGTGTCCTCGGGGTGGTCAACGTGGTGGGGAGCAGCATCGCCCGGGAGTCCGGCATCGGCATCTACCTCCATGCCGGGCCCGAGGTCTCGGTGGCATCGACCAAGGCGTTCACCTGCACGGTGGCCGGGCTGGCCGTCCTGGCCCTGCACCTGGGGCGGGTGCGGGATCTGGGTGCGGCTGACGGCGACCGCCTCATCGCCGGGCTCAACGCCCTGCCCGACCAGATCGCCGAGATCCTGAAGACCGAGGATCACATCGCCAAAGTGGCCGAGCGATTCGTCGGCGCCACCAGCGCCATGTTCGTGGGCCGGGTCGGCGGCTATCCCGTTGCACTCGAGGGATCCCAGAAGCTGAAGGAGGTCTCCTATATCCACGCCGAGGCCTACCCCTCGGCCGAGCTGAAGCACGGGCCCTTGGCCCTGATCGGTCCGGATGTGCCGTCGGTGGCCATCGTGCCCGACGACGAGCTGTTCGACAAGAACCTGTCCACCGTGAGCGAGATCCGGTCGCGGCGAGGGCCGGTGATCGCGGTCGGGCATACCGAGGCGCTCCACGACGTGGCCGACGAGGTGCTGCTCGTGCCCAAGTCCGAACCCGAGCTCGACCCCCTGCTCCTGGGCATCCCCCTCCAGCTCCTGGCCTACCACGTGGCCTTGGCCCGGGGCGTCGACGTCGACCAGCCCCGGAACCTGGCCAAGAGCGTCACCGTCGAGTGAGCAGGGCGGCCAGCCCGGGTTCCCTCCGGTCGGCTAGGTGCCCGGTACCACCTGCAACAGCACCGGCTCGGGTCGGCCGACCCGCGCCAACGCCTCGATGGCGGTGGCGCACAGGCCTCGAGCGTCCAGACCCAGGTGGGCCAAGATGTCGGCCGGACGGCCATGAGGCACGTAGGCCACCGGCACCCCGCAGGACACGAGGAGCGGAGAGCCGTCCCTGCCGCGGTGCTGGGCCACCGCACTGGCCACCAGCGCGCCCACGCCTCCTTCGACCACGCCGTCCTCCGCGGTGAGCACCACCTTGTGACGGCGGGCGTCGGTGATCATGTCCGGATCCAGCGGGGAGGCCACCCGGACATCCCACACCGTGGCGTCGACGCCCGCGGCCACCAGCAGCTCGGCCGCCTGCTCGCACGCGGCCACCTGCTTGCCCACGCCGAGCAGGCACACGTCGGCGCCCGTCCGGATCCGCCGCCCGTGCATGCCGCTGCCGGTGATCTCGGCCCACCCGGCGTCGGTCTTGGGCCAGCGGATGGCCACCGGCCCTGAGGTGACGGACAAGGCCTCATGGAGCATGACCGCCACCTCGTCGTAGGTGGCGGGTGCGAATACCGTCATACCCGGCACCTTGGTCAACAGGGCTAGATCGAGCAGCCCATGGTGGCTGGGTCCGTCATCCCCGGTGACGCCGGCCCGGTCGATGCAGAAGACGACGGGCAGCCGATGGAGGCCGACGTCGTAATAGATCTGGTCCCAGGCCCGGTTGAGGAAGGTGGAGTAGATGGCCACCACCGGCCGCAGCCCGCCCATGGCCATGCCGGCAGCGGCGGTGACGGCGTGCTGCTCGGCGATGCCCACGTCGAAGAACCGATCGGGGTAGCGGTCACGGAAAGGAGCCAGTCCGGTGGGTCCGGGCATGGCCGCGGTGAGAGCGACCACCTCGGGCCGAACCTCGGCCTCGGCCAGCAGGGCTGCGGTGAACGCCTGGGTATAGCTTCGCCCGGCGCCCGACTTCTTGGTGGCGACGCCGGTGGCCGGGTCGAAGGGCCCGATGTCGTGCAGGCACTTGTCCTCGTCGTTCTCGGCCGGTGCGTACCCCTGCCCCTTGGTGGTGTGCACGTGGAGCACCACCGGACCCTGGCGGTCGGCCACGTCGCGCAACGCGCACTCGAGCAGGTCGAGGTCATGCCCGTCCACCGGCCCCTGATAGGACAGCCCGAGGGCTTCGAAGAACGGCCCCACCGGTGCGGCGCCGGCACCGGCCGTCGACAGTCGGGAGACAGTCGGTGCGTAGGATCGTCCGTTGTCGTTCACGATGATCACCACTCGTGTCTCCGTGGCGCCGATGTTGTTCAACGCTTCGTAGGCCAGCCCACCGGTGAGGGCGCCGTCGCCCACCACGGCGACCACCGGGCGCTCATTGCCACTCAGCTGGCGGGCCCGGGCCAAGCCGTAGGCGTAGGACAGGGCGGTGGAGGCGTGGCTGTTCTCGACCAGGTCGTGATCCGACTCGAGCCGGTTGGGGTAGCCCGACAGGCCGCCGGGTTGGCGCAGCTGGCCGAAGTCACCGGCACGACCGGTCACCAGCTTGTGCACGTAGGCCTGGTGCCCGGTGTCCCATACCAATGCATCACGGGGCGAGTCGAACACCCGGTGGAGGGCCAGGGTCAGCTCGACGATCCCCAGGTTGGAGCCGAGGTGGCCGCCCGTCTCCGCCACCGAATCGACCAGGAACCGGCGAATGGTGGTGGCCAGCTGCTCGAGCTCGGGGAGGTCCATGGCCCGCAGCGCTGCCGGGTCGAGACCATCGAGGAGCAGGTCATCGCACAGCTCCGCCCCGGCAACGAGGGGCGGACCAGTGGCGGCGACGGTGCTCACGGTGATCGCCGTCAATGGGTGCTGACGAGGGCGCGCAGCCCTTCGCGCAGTGAGTCCATGCTGGCGATCACCGACGTCGGCTCATAGCCACAGTGGGCCATGCAGTTGTTACAGCGTTCGTCCTTCCCCCGGCCGTAGGAGTCCCAGTCCGTGGTCTCGATCAGTTCCTTGTAGCTGGTGGCGTAGCCGTCGGCCATGAGGTAGCACGGTCGCTGCCAGCCCAGGACCGAATAGCTGGGGATCCCCCAGGCCGTGCAGGCGAACTCCTGCTTGCCTTCCAGGAAGTCGAGGAAGAGCGGCGAGTGATTGAGCCGCCAGCCCTTGCGCTTCCCGGCGAACGCCTCCCGGAACAGCTTGCGGGTCTGCTCCACGCCGAGGAAGTGGTCCTGGTCGGGTGCCTTCTCGTAGGCGTAGGCCGGCGAGATCATCATGGCGTCCACTTTGAGGTCGTCGTTCAAGAAGTCGAGCACGTCCCGGACGGTCTTGGGCGAGTCGGTGTTGAAGAAGGTGGAGTTGGTGGTGACCCGGAAGCCCTTCTCCTTGGCCTCCCGGATGGCGGCCACGGCCTCGTCGAAGACGCCCTCCCGATCCACGGCCAAATCGTGGCGCTCCTTCAGACCGTCGACGTGCACCACCCACGAGAAGAAGTGCGACGGCGTGTACCGCTCCAGGCGGCGCCGGAGGAGAACGCCGTTGGTGCACAGGTAGACGTAGATCTTGCGCCGGATGAGCTCGGCCACGATCCGCTCCATGTCCGGGTGCAGCAACGGCTCACCACCGGCGATGGAGACCATGGGCGTCCCGCTCTCCCGCACCGCCTCCAAGATGTCCTCCAGCGACAGGCGCTTGCGGAGGATGTCCGTCGGATGCTGGATCTTCCCGCACCCGGGGCACGAGAGGTTGCAGGCGAACAGCGGCTCTATCTCCACGATGAAGGGATAGTGCTTGGCCCCCTTCAGCTTCTGACGGATCAGATGGGAACCGATCTTCATGTTCTGTCGCAAGGGTATGGGCATTAGCGCACCGCCTGGGGTAGAGAGAAATGGGCACTTTCATCCGTGGTCCGATGTTCGGTGACCGCCACCGGACCGAGGTCCGAGAGACTGTCGATCACGCGTTGGACCAGGAATTCTGGAGCAGACGCACCGGCGGTGATGCCGACGGTGTCCACACCGTCGAACCAGCTCAACCGGATCTGCGTCTCGTCTTCGATCAATTGGGTCTGACAACCCTCACGCCGGGCCACTTCGACCAGCCGGGCCGTATTGGAGGAGTTGGACGAACCCACCACCAACAGGAGATCGCACAGCCCCACCATGCTCCGGACCGCGTCCTGGCGGTTCTGGGTGGCATAACAGATGTCATGGGAGTTGGGGCCATGGAGACCGGGGAAGCGGTCCCGGAGGGCGGCGACGATCTCTGCCGTCTCATCGGTGGCCAGGGTGGTCTGGGTCAGGTAGGCCACCTCGGCCGTCGGATCGATGTCGAGGGCGGCCACGTCCTCGGGCCGCTCGACCAGGGTCATGGGCGCCTCGCCCAGTGTGCCGGCGATCTCCTCGTGTCCCTCGTGGCCGATCAGGACGATCCGGTAATCCTGCGCCGCGAAGCGACGGGCCTCGTGATGGACCTTGGTCACCAGTGGGCAGGTGGCGTCGATGACCGAGAGGTCGCCACGGCGAGCGGCCTCCTCGCGGATCTGGGGAGACACACCGTGGGCGGCCAGGACCACCACCGCGTCGGGCGGCACCTCGTCGAGCTCGGCCACGAAGATGGCCCCCTTGGCCTCCAGGTCGGCGACGACGTGGCTGTTGTGCACGATCTGCCGGCGCACGTACACCGGAGCGCCGAAACGGTCGATGGCTCGCTCCACGATCTCGATGGCTCGCTCCACCCCGGCGCAGAACGAGCGGGGAGCGGCCAGGACGACGTTGTGCCGGCCCACGGCGCCGGCCCAGCGTTCCAGTGACGGTCGCACCCGCATCAGGGTGGCCAGAGCCCGCATGCCGCCCAGCACCATCCCCTGATCGGCGGTATCGGAGATGGAGCGGACCACGGCCAGCGGACGGTCGGGGAGCTGATCGGCCAGCCATGCCGACTCCATGTCCACGGCCAGGGCGCCGGCGGCGGCCAGCTCTGCCCGCTGGCCCGCTCGGACCAGGTGGGGCGACGACACGATGGGCCCGGTGCGGACGCCGATGCCCTTCTGGCGGAGGTCGTGGGCGATCCGCTCGGCACCGGGAAGCGACCGGACGATGCTGCCGTCGACCGAGCGCACCTCGGTCGCCACCACCAGCTGCCCGACGCGGAGATCGGGATCCAGGCCACCGGCCACGCCCACCACGGCGACGGCCCGCGACGAGGGCAGTGCCGCCAGCCCGGCTCCGGCTGCGGTCGCCTTGGCCTGGCCCATGCCGGTCAGGGTGACGTCACCGCCGACGGCCAGGGCCTCGATGCGCAACGGCGAGACGATGGTGAGCTCAGCCATGGGCCTGCTCCTCCGCCCAACGACCGAGGGCCATCACCGGGAACACCAGGCGGTACAGGTGATAGTTGATGTAGAAGTCTCCGGGGAACCCGGTCCCGGTGAACCACGGCTCGTCCCACGTCCCGTCCTCTTGTTGGGTCCCGACCAGGAAGTCGATTCCCCGGTCGGCCGACGGACCCCGCCGGCCGGCGGCGAGCAGGGCGAGCAGGGCCCATGCTGTCTGGGATGCGGTCGAAGTGCCCTGCCCGGCCAGGCTCGGGTCCCGATAAGACCGGAGGTCCTCGCCCCAACCGCCGTCGGGGTTCTGGTGGTCCTCCAGCCAGCGAACCGCCCTGATCATGGCCGGGTGGTCGGGGCCCAGGCCCGCCGCAGCCAGGGCCGGGACCACGGCGCCGGTGCCATACACGTAGTTGGCCCCCCAACGACCGAACCAGGACCCGTCGGCCTCTTGCGCGTCGAGCAGCCACTGGACACCGCGCTCCAGGGCCGGGCCCACCCGGCCCAGCACGGCCAGCATCTCCACCACGTGAGCGGTGACGTCGGCGCTGGGCGGATCGATCAGCTCGCCGAAGTCACAGAAGGGCAGCTCCTCGCACAGGCTGCGGGTGTTGTCGGCATCGAAGGCGCCCCAACCCCCGTCCCGGCACTGCATTCCCTCGATCCAGGCCACGGCCCGGCCGATGGCTCCCTCGGCGTCGATATCGCAGCGGCGGAGGGCCAGCACCACCTCGGCCGTGTCGTCGATGTCGGGGTAGTGGTCGTTGGCGAACTCGAAGGCCCATCCCCCCGGGGCCAGCCGGGGGCGGCGGATGCTCCAATCGCCTCTGATGGTGACCTCTTCGCCCAGCAGCCAGGCGCCTCCCCGACGCATGCCCTGGTCGGTAGGCGCCGTGCCCGCATCGGACAGCGCGATCACCGCCAACGCCGTGTCCCACACCGGAGACTGGCAGGCCTCGAGCCGTCGGCCGTCCTCGTCGTCGATGGTGAACCCGTCCAGTCCGTCGAGGCCGGCCCGCATCACCGGGTGGTCGAGCGGGTAACCCTGGAGGTGGAGGGCCATCAGCGAGTACACCCAGGGCGGTTGGATCCCGCCCCAGGACCCGTCGGACTCCTGGCGCTGCACGATCCATCGCTCGGCCCGCTGGAGGGCCAGCTTGCGCAGCACGGTGATGGGCTTGCGCTCGTAGACGTGGAGGGCCCGATCCAGCTGCTCGAACCGCTTCCCCCATCGACTGGCGGCGGGCCGATGCGGCTGCGTGCCGGTCCTGAGCTCGTCGATGGTCACGGGGATGGACCGCACCGGCCGGTGGGCGCTGATCACGGTGAGGGCGGCCACCGTCTGGCGGGCCCAGCAACCGAAGTCGTAGATGTTCAGGGGCACCGATGGTGGGAGCAGCATCAACTCCGGTGGCATCACCGGGAGGTCCTCCCACGACCAGAGACCGAACAGGGCCATCCAGATCCGGGTGAAGACCCGACTGGCCTCCAGCCCGCCGGACTCCCGGACGAACCGGGCGGCCCGTTGCATGTGCGGGGCGTCGACCTCGTCGCCGGCCAGACGGAGGGCCAGGTAGGCCTCGATGGTGGTCGAGAGATCGGAGGGACCTCCGAAGAAGGTGGCCCAGGTCCCGTCGTCGCCCTGGCGCGAGCGGATCCACTTCGCCGTTCGCTGGGTCTGGTCCTCCGACCGGATCCCCAAGAACTGGCGGAGCAGCAGGTCCTCGGCCTCCATGGTGACGTTGGTCTCCAGCTCGCCCTTCCACCACCCGGCAGGATCCTGCTGGCGGCCGAGGGCGCCGACGGCCCGGTCGAGGGCGTCGGCGACGGCGTCGTCCGACTCCGCCCGGGCGTCCTCGTCGACCAGCGGTGCAGTGGTGACGGTGGTCATCGATCCCGCTCGGTCACGAAATTGGCGATGGCCACCAGCTGGGCCCGGGGACCGGGGAGGAGGTCGGCCCGGTCCAGCGAGGCCAGCGCCGCCTCCAGGTGCGACTCGGCGATGTCGGTGGCCTCCTGGCGTGCGCCGCACTCCTCGATGAGCCGAGCGGCCTCGGTCACGTCCTGTTCGGCCAGCGGTCGACTGAGCAGCGCCTGGAGCTCGGGACGTCGGCCGTCGGCGCGGGCCAGCGCGGTCACCACGGGGAGGGTCTTCTTGTGCTGGACCAGGTCGTTGCCGGCCGGCTTGCCCGTCTGGCTGGGCTGGCCCCAGATGCCCAGCACGTCGTCGATGGCCTGGAAGGCGATGCCCACGTTGCGACCGAAGTCGGCCAGGGCGCCCACGGTGCCATCGGGGGCACCGACCAGCACGGCACCGAGCGACGAGGCACACGACAACAGGGCCCCGGTCTTGCCCGTGGCCATGCGGAGGCACTCCTCCACGGTGACCGACGTCCGGGTCTCGAAGGCCATGTCGTCGGCCTGGCCAGCGATCATCTCCTGGGTGGCGGTGGCCAGGGTGGCGGTGGCCCGGACCCGCTCGGGGGTGGGGTCGTCCAGCAGTAC
Source organism: Acidimicrobiales bacterium (assembly GCA_035552655.1). Taxonomy (GTDB): domain Bacteria; phylum Actinomycetota; class Acidimicrobiia; order Acidimicrobiales; family RAAP-2; genus DASXMT01. Next base: position 4,324 of record DASZLD010000211.1, on the reverse strand, counting down.
CTGCGTGGCCAGGGCGGCGAGCGCGTCCCCGGCGATGATGGCCGAGCCGATCCCGAACTGGGCCCAGACAGTGGGCCGGTGACGGCGGTCACGGTCCTCGTCGATGATGTCGTCGTGGAGCAGCGAGAAGTTGTGGACCAGCTCGATGGCCACAGCACCGGGAATGCCCGCTTCCTCCGTGCCCCCGGCCGCGGCTGCGGACACCAGCACCAACGCGGCCCGAACCCGCTTGCCCCCGCCGGCCAGGTGATGGCGGATTGGCGCGGCCAGCTCAGGGCTGAGGCGGTCGACGGCGGCGTCCAGGGCTGGGGTGACCAGGGCGGCGGCCCGCCTCAGGGCATCGGGAGCCAGGGTCGGCATGTCGGATACCGGGGTGGTGGTCATTGCCGTACTCCTTGGAGCTGGGGGGCCGGGCCACTGCGTTCATCGCCGAGCCCGCCCAAGGCCACGGACGCGGCCGATTGCCCGCTGCGCACCGCCCCTTCCATGGTGGCGGGCCAGCCGGTATCGCACCACGCACCGGCCACAGCCAGGCCGGGCACGCCGGTCCGAGCCGGGGGCCGCAGAGCGGCGGAGCCGGGAACAGCGCGAAAGGTGGCCGAGTGCTCGCGACTGACGGTGCCGTCGATCAGCCGGGCGGGGCGGGCCGACGGGAGGAGGTCGTCGAGAGCCTGGCGGAACGACCGGACCAGTTCCTCGGGTCGTTGGCCCACGTAGCTATCGGCCGCCGACAGTGAGATGGCCAGGCACTGCCCGGCGGTCGCCCCGGATGACGCGGTCCGGTCGAACAGGAATTGGATCGGGGTGCCCACACCGGCGGCCATGGGGAGGTCGGTCACCTTGCGGTCGAGGACCAGGTGCACGTTGACGATGGGCGATGCGCCCAGGCCTTCCACCGCGGGCAGGGTGCCCTCGGGCACCAGGGTGGTAGCCACGTCCGGCGGGGTGGCCACGATCACCGCGTCGACGCGTTCGGCCCCCTCGGGGGTGGACACGTCCCAGCTGCCGTCGACCGACGGGGCCAGCCCCTCGACCCGGGATCCGAGCCGCATCTCGACCCCGGCCCCGGACAAGGCACTCGAGGCGTTCTCGGCGTGGAGCTGTCGGAGGGGCACCTGGGACCACCCGATGTCACCGCCATCGGCGCGGTCGAGCAGGCCGGTCCGGAAGACCTTGACCGCCATGGCCAGCGAGGCCTCGGCCGCGGGCACGTTGACGGTGGGCAGGGTGATGAGGTCCCACAGGCGCTCGATGGCGCGGCCGCTCTGCCCGTGGTCGGCCAGCCAGCGCCCGAAGGTGATGTGGTCGAGGGCAGGGTCGTCCGGATCAAGGTGCCGCATGGGCAGCACCGCCCGCGCCAGCAGGGCCCGCTCGCCGAGACTCAAGAAGCGGTAGCGGGCCAACGACCCGGCCAGGTGCAGGGGCGCAGGCAGGTTGGTGCGGGTGATGGACGAGGAGATCCCGCCGGGGGCCAGCACGGGCACCTCCAGTCGGGGCTGGAGCGTCACCTGGTCGGTGGCCCCGATGCGATCGAGGAACCCCCGGTAGGCGGTGCAGCAGCGCATGAACACGTGCTGGCCGTTGTCGAACCAGAGGCCGTGGCGCTCGAACGACCAGGTGAGCCCGCCCAATCGGGACCGGCGTTCGAACAGGACGACCTCTGCCCCCGAGTCGACGGCGGTCAGCGCCGCGCTGATCCCGGCCAGTCCTCCCCCGATGACGGCGATGCGCCGACCGCTCATGGCGTCGCCCCCGAGATGCTCCGCAGGGCGACATACCCCTTTTCCCACGTTGGGAGCGAGACACGCTCCCGGGTCACGGCGATCGGGTCCCGCTCGATCCGGGCCAGCAGCCGGCGATAGATCCCGGCCATGGCCGACACGCAGGCATGGCTCCGGCGATCGAGCAAGGGCAGGAGCTGGAGGCCACGGTCGAACCACTCCCGGGCCCGCACGCACTCGAAGGCCACCAGGTCGGCGACGACCGACGGCGGCCCGCTCAGGTCGGGCGGACACCCCACCGCCTCGGCGTCCTCGGTGGGCAGGTAGACGCGGCCCCGCTCCCCATCCTCGACGATGTCCCGGAGGATGTTGGTCAGCTGCAGCGCCACGCCCAGGTCATCGGCCAGTGGATTGGCCACTTCCAGGTCGTCGACCCCGAAGATGGCCAGCGAGAGGCGCCCGACCGAGCCGGCCACCCGGCGGCAGTAACCGACCAGATCATCGATGGTGGCATACGACCCGCCTTCGACGTCCATCACGCAGCCGTCGATCAGCTCGCCGAACGCGGCCATGGGCAGGCCGTAGTGGGCGGCGGCATGAGCAACGCCGGCCAGGACGGGATCGTCGGTGTCGGCCGAAATGGGCTCGAGGTCCTTGCGCACCGCGGCCAGCTCTTCGAGACGCTGGGGCGCCGGTGCGTCGCCGTCGCCGATGTCGTCGATCCTCCGGGCCAGCGCATAGACGGCGGAGAGGGCGTGCCGTTCGGGCTCTTTGAGGAGGCGGATGCCGTAGGAGAAGTTCTTCGCCTCCGTGCGGGTGATGGCCTCGCACTGGCGGTAGGCAAGCTCGGGGTTCATGCCGCCGCCTCAACGCTCGACGAGGCGAAGAGCGTCCCGGCCAGTCGGGTCCCGACGCCGAGCGGTCGGGGACGGCACCGCGTTCCCAACACGTCGTACCCGGCGCGTTGGATGGCGTCGAGCGCGGCCTCGCCCCCACCCACGAAACCGGCGACGGCGATCCTCGCCGACCACGGGAGGTCACGGGCCAGAGGCCGGCCCCAGGCCAGGCGTTGTCGGGCCCGATTGACGTGCACCGCCACCAGACGCTGGAGCGAGGGACTGGCGTGCGGTGCCACCAACTCGTCCTCGGTCACCCCGAAGGCATCCCGGTCGCGAGCGGGAAGGTAGATCCGGCCCCGACCGGCATCCTCGGCGACGTCCTGGAGATGTTCGGTCAGCTGCAGTCCGATGCACACCTGATCGGACAGGGCCACTCGCTCCGGCGTGCTGGCCCCGAAGACCAAGAGCACGAGACGCCCGACGGGAACGGCGGAAAGCTGGCAGTAGCCGACCAGGTCGTCCATGGTCTCGTAGCGGTTGACCCTCTGGTCGACCCGGTTGGCCTCGATCAAGGCGCGGAACGGATCGAGAGGCAGGTCGAGCTGGGCCAGGGTGGGCATCAGCTGGACGAGGATGGGATGGGTGGCCGAGCCCGCCGCGGCCCGCTCGAGCTCGGACTCGAGCCAATCGAGCTGGGCCAGCCGATCACCCTCCACCTCGTCGCCGATGTCGTCGGCCAAGCGGGCGAACCCGTAGATGGCGAGGAGGTGGGACCGCACCCGGCGGGGAAGCAGGATGGAGGCCACCGGGAAGTTCTCCGACCCGGCCTGATCCAGGACCGCGCTCGCCTCGAGGCCTGGGATCGGTGGTGGAGCTCCTGGGGCGGATGTCACGAATGATCGGACCTTCGTATAGCAATGGTGACCAGCGGTTCGCCACTGTTATACATCGTGATCTGACCAGGGCAAACATCCCACCCGAACAGGGCTATTGCCCGTTCCGTATGGTTTTGCGTCGGTCCAGATCAGCGGGTCGGAGAACGCCTGTTCAACGCATGCCCATCGATACCCGGAACAGCCGGAGCAACGCGTTGTCGGCCACCCGACGGCCGGCGCTCAAGGCGGCATGGCCCTTGGCCCGCAGATGGGGCGACACCCGCCCGGCGATCCCTTCGGTGATCCCCGAGGCGATGCCGGCGACGTCCGTCTCTCCTCGCAGCTCCCGGGTCATGATCTCGAGGTACAGGGGCACGTACGGCTTGAGCAGCGTGGCCAGCTCGGCCACGGCCTTGGTCTCGCTCATCGGCTCGCTGAGGGTATCGAGCCCCTCGCCCACCGCATCCACGGTGGAGAGGGCGGCGGCCAGGAAGATGTCGTGCTTCGAATCGAAGTAGCGGTAGAACGAGCCCTTGGCGATGCCGGCCGCCTCGCAGATCTGTCCGACGTTCACCGTGGCATAACCCTCCGAGGCGAAGGCCTGGCGGGCCGCCGACAACAGCCGGGCGGCGGGGAGGGACGGCTCCGACCGGACCAGATAGGTGGTGACGATCTGATCCCACATCTCGACCGAGTACGGCTCGGCTCGTTCGACGGCCAGGAGCTCGGGCAGGAGCTCGCCGATGGAGGGAAGGGACAGGCGCCACCGGTCTCGCAGCAATCGGACCAGCTTGAGCGTCTCGACGTGTCGCTCGTCGTAGAGGAACCGCTTGGCCTCGACGGCGGTGGGCTCAGGGAGAAGTCCCAGGCGGCGGTAGTGGTGGATGCT
>DASZLD010000210.1:0-21664 GCA_035552655.1 Acidimicrobiales bacterium | reverse complement strand
CATCGAGCCGGAACGAGAGCGGCCCCCGGTTCGAGACCACCACCAGGTCCTCGAAGGACCCCTGGGATCCCGGATCTGGGCGGTCGGCCATGGAGCGCAAGCTAGTCGGATCGCGGCGACTTCAGCGCCGGGGGCATCGGGCACAAGCCCTTGACAAAGTTGTGATTGACTACTAACTTACTACTTGTTATGGTTCCCATCCGACAGTCAGCAGGGGCACGGCGCTCCTCGGTGCTCACGGCGGCCATTGCCGAGTTCGCCCGGTCCGGATACGCCGGTACCTCCACCGAGGCCATCGCCACTCGGGCCGGTATCTCCCAGCCCTATCTGTTCCGGCTGTTCGGCACCAAGAAGGACCTTTTCATCGCCACCTACAACCTCGTGTCCTCCCGGATAGTGGAGGCCTTCATTGAGGCCGCCGATGGCCTCCACGGCGAAGAAGCCATGCAGGCCATGGCCACCGCCTATATCGAGCTGCTCCAGGACCCGGACCTCCTCCAGGTGCAGCTGCACGGGTTCGCCGCCGCCGCCGGCGACGCCGACATCGCCCGTGCCTGCCGCGAGGGATTCCACACGTTGTGGCACCTGATCGCCGAACGGGCCAACGTGCAAGAGGAGGAGCTTCGCAATTTCTTCGCCCACGGGATGCTTTTGAGCGTGCTCTCGGCCATCAACATGTTGTCCATTCCCGAGTCCTGGGCCCAGGCGTTCTGTCCCAGTCCGGAGAAGTTGGCCGCGCTCCGGTCGGCCGGAGCTGCCGCCGCATCGGCCCGGCAACTGTCCAGCGAGACGGCATAGGCGCCTCTCTTTTTTGATCAATGAAGGTAGTAACTAATCACAACTGTCCAGGAGGTATAGCAGCCATGTTTTCCCCACTCTTGTTCCCCCCCTTTTTTTCCACCTCGAAGGTAGTAACTGGTCACAACCTCGCCGCAGCAACCGGTCCCGAGGGACTGGGGCGATTCGGACAGGCCATCCAGCGAGCAGGAACGTTCTTCGGAAAGAGGGCACGATGACCACCACACTCGATCGGAGCGACGCCTCGGGGCCCTCCGCTTCCGGGGCCGCCGGCCTGGCCCGCTCCAAGGCCGTCTGGGCCGTCGTCATCACCGGGCTGGCCCTGTTCATGGCCTCCCTCGACAATCTGGTCGTCTCCACGGCCCTACCCGTCATCCGGGTGAACCTCCACGCCGGGCTGTCCGGGCTGGAGTGGACGGTCAACGCCTACACGCTGACCTTCGCCGTGCTGCTGTTGAGCGCAGCCGCGGTGGGCGAGCGCATCGGTCGGCGGCGCACCTTCATCATCGGGATCGTCGTGTTCACCCTGGCTTCGGCGGCTGCGGCCCTGGCCCCGAGCATCGGCGTGCTGGTCGCCGCCCGCGCCATCCAGGGCGCCGGTGGGGCCATGATCATGCCGTTGTCGCTGACCCTGCTCAGCGCGGCCGTCCCCCCGGAGCGGCGTAACGCCGCCCTGGGTATCTGGGGCGCCATCGGCGGGATGGCCGTGGCCATCGGGCCGCTGGTCGGCGGGGCGGTCACCACCGGATGGGCCTGGCAGTACATCTTCTGGCTCAACGTGCCCATCGGGCTGATCCTCGTCCCCCTGGCCTGGTGGAAGCTGTCCGAGTCCCGGGGCCGCGCGTCCCGACTGGACATCGGCGGCGTGGTCCTGGCCAGCATCGGCCTGTTCGGCGTGGTCTACGGACTGGTCCAGGGCAACTCCCACGGCTGGACCAGCACCGGCGTCCTCACTTCGTTCGTCGTGGGCGTGGCTGGCCTGGCTGCCTTCGTGTGGTGGGAGCTCCGAGTCGAGAACCCGATGCTGCCGCTGCGACTGTTCAAGAACCGGGCCTTCGCCGCCGTCAACGTCACGGCCATGCTGTTCAGCTTCGGGATGTTCGGCTCGATCTTCTTCCTGTCCCAGTTCCTCCAGACCGTCCAAGGCTACAGCCCGCTCAGCGCAGGCATCAGGGTGCTGCCGTGGACCGGCGTGACCATGCTTCTCGCTCCGGTCGTGGGGCTGTTGGCCGAGCGCATCGGGGGCAAGATCCTGGTCGTGACCGGTCTCGTCTTCCAGGCCGTGGGCCTGTTCTGGCTGGCCACCATCGTCACGCCGACCACGCCGTACCTGGACATGGTCCCCGCATTCGTCATCGCCGGCGTGGGCATGACCCTGTTCTTCGTGCCCCTGGCGTCATTGGTCCTGAGCTCGGTGCCCAAGGCGCTCGAAGGGGTGGCCTCGGGGACGAACAGTGCCTTCCGTGAGCTGGGCGGGGTCCTGGGCATCGCCGTCCTGGGTGCCGTCTTCTCGTCCTCCGGCAGCTACTCCTCGGGGCAGGCCTACGTGAACGGGCTGACCCCAGCCATCACCGTGGGCGCCGTGGTGGTCGCCATCGGAGCGTTCACGGCCATGCTGGTGCCCGCCGTGCGGCGGTCCCGTCGGCGCAAGGGCGAGGCGATGGCGCTGGAGGCCACCGATGGTGCTCCCGCCGAGGGATCGGGCGCAGCCGCCGAGTGGGCCGGTGGTTCGGCCCACCAGCCCGACGGCGGCGATGGCGCTCGTGAACTCGAGCCCGCGCTGGCGTGCTCGGCGTTCAGCGTCGAGTCCCGCAGCTGATCGTCTCGGCCGCGGCGCTACTGCTCGGGGATCGAACCGTCCCGGGGCACGATGCGGGCCCGGGCCAACGCCGTCCGCAGGATGTCGGTGGCCTGAGGCCGGAGCTCGGACAGGGGCCGGTTGCGGTGAGCCCGGACGCCCAGGTCGACCTGGGCAATGGAATCCGCTCCGAACCGGGAGGCCACGTCGACCAGGATGGCCAGCTCCACGGCGTAGCCGTCGGCCAGGCCGCACGCTTCGAGCACGGCCCGTGGTGCGGCGGTCTCGCCGGCCAAGGGCTGGATGATGCCGGCCAGATCGGGGAAGAGCAGGTCGATGACGGGCCTGGCCATGAGCTCGGTCACCCGGCCGCCGCCGGCGGGGGCATCGTACAAGGGGCGCTCGTAGAAGCCCTTGACCAGGCTGACACCGTGGTCGAGGAGCAGGGGGCCGAGGAGGCCGGAGACAAAGTGGGGACCGAAGTTGGTCACATCGGCGTCTACGAAGGCGATGATGTCGCCCTTGCACGCTTCCAGGCCGACCCGCATGGCCTGGCCCTTGCCCCCGAATCCGCTCCGAGCCGCCGGCGGTTCGGCGGCCTGGCCCGGGTCGCCCACCACCACTGCCCCGGCTTCCTGGGCGACCTCGGCGGTCCCGTCGGTGGAGCCGTCATCGACGACCAGCACCTCATGGAGGAGGGGGGCGCCGCCACCCACGGCGGTGAGGGCCTGAGTGATCGAGCCGACCACCGCCCCGACGGTGGATGCCTCGTTCCGAGCCGGTATGCAGACGGAGATCTTTCGGTCGCCCTTGGCCTCGATCAGTGCTTGGACGTCGAAGTCGGCGTGCCCAAATATCCGCCGGGAGCCGTCTCGGTCCTCGCTCGGCGTCGACGGCATGGCGCCATCATCGCTCACGATCGCCGGAGAGCGGAAAACGGGGCGATGGGGCCTTCGGACAGGGTGTCCACAGGGCTCCACAGGGCGAGCGAACGGTCTTGTAAGGGGTCCTGGGAGGGGTCTGGCGAGGGGCTGGATTGACTGGCGGGTCAAATTCGTCCACCATGGATGCATCATCCAGAGCGGTTGAGGGACCGGGCCCTGCGACGCCGCGGCAACCAGCACATCGAAAACCTACGGGTTCGAGGTGATGCCAGGTGCCAATGCCCGAGCGATGAGGAGGACACGTGGACTTCGTTTCTGGACTTCGCTGTCGTGAATGCGGCCGCGCCTATCCAGCTGAGGCATTGCACGTCTGTGACTACTGCTTCGGCCCGCTCGAGGTCACCTATGACTACGAGCGGATCGCGGCCACGGTGACCCGGGAGCGGATCGCCGCCGGGCCGCGGACGATCTGGCGCTACGCCGATCTGTTGCCCGTGGTCGATCCGGCCCCGGTCGACCTGGGAGCCGGGTTCACCCCCCTGGTCCGAGCCGATCGCCTGGCCGCCGAGCTCGGCCTCGGGGAGCTGTGGATCAAAGACGACACGGCCAACCCCACCGGCTCCTTCAAGGACCGCGTGGTCTCGGTGGCACTGACCAAGGCCCGTCAGCTCGGCTTCAAGGTGGCCGCCTGTGCCTCGACGGGAAACCTGGCCAACTCGGTGGCGGCCCACGCCGCCCGGGCCGGGATGGAGTCGGTGGTACTGATCCCGTCCAACCTGGAGAAGGCCAAGGTCACCATGACCGCGGTCTACGGAGGCCGGGTCATCGCCGTCGAAGGCAGCTATGACGACGTCAACCGGCTGTGCGCCGAGCTGACCAGCGAGCACCCCTCGTGGGCCTTCGTCAACGTGAACGTCCGTACCTACTACGCCGAGGGGTCCAAGACCCTGGCCTTCGAGGTGGCTGAGCAGCTGGGCTGGCAGACGCCGGACCACGTGGTGGTGCCCATCGCCTCGGGCAGCCAGCTGACCAAGGTGGCCAAGGGCTTCGAGGAACTGGCCACGGTGGGCCTGGTCGAGGGCGGGCACACGGTGCGGATCTCCGGCGCCCAGGCTGCCGGCTGTTCCCCGGTGGCCACCGCCTTCGCCGACGGGAGCGACGTCATCCGGCCGGTAAAGCCGTCGACCATCGCCAAGTCACTGGCCATCGGCAACCCGGCCGACGGGTGGTACGCGCTGGAGGCCATACGGAAGTCCGGCGGCTCCTGCGCCTCGGTGACCGACGACGAGGTGATCGAGGGCATGAAGCTGCTGGCCCGGACGGAAGGCATCTTCGCCGAGACGGCGGGCGGCGTGACCATCGCCACCCTGGCCAAGCTGGCCGCTCAGGGCATCGTCCGCTCCGATGAGCGGGTGGTGGCTCTGGTCACCGGCCACGGCCTCAAGACGGTCGAGGCGCTGACTGACACGGTCGGACCTCTCGCTACGATCCCTCCCACCCTCGATGCCTTTGACGCTGTCGTCGATCTGGATGTCGAGCACAACACCCCCGCTGCTAGGAGCACCTCATGAGCGTCACTGTTCGTATCCCCACCCAACTGCGCACCTTGACCGGTGGAAGCGGCGAGGTCGACGTCGAGGGGGCAACCGTCGGGGACGTCCTGAAGGCGCTCGACGCCGCTCATCCCGGATTTGGGGGGCGCCTGTTCGACGATGCCGGCGGGCTCCGCCGCTTCGTCAACGTGTTCCTGGCCGATGAGGACGTTCGCTTCCTCGACGGACTGGGCACCGCGGTGAAGGACGGGCAGACCCTGTCGATCGTGCCCGCCGTCGCTGGCGGCTGACTCGGGGCCGTGGTCGCTTCCGGCTCGGGGCCGTGGTCGCTTCCGGCTCGGGGCCGTCGCCCCTGCCGGGGCACGTACCTATTTTCCCTGGTAGGGGAGGGCGCGGTTGCGTCCAGGCGTCGAGCGTGGTTTGCTGTTAGCACTCGGCAGCTTAGAGTGCTAACAGAACCTGAAGACCCGAAAACGGGTCCATGACACCCCCCACGGCCCCACTATCGGGCCGTGAACCGATCGAATCCACGGAGGATTACGACATGGCCAAGTTGATCACCTTCGACGAGGAGGCCCGCCGGTCCCTCGAGAGCGGGATGAACAAGCTCGCCGACGCCGTTCGCGTCACCCTCGGCCCCAAAGGCCGCAACGTCGTCTTGGACAAGAAGTGGGGTGCGCCGACGATCACCAACGACGGTGTCTCCATCGCCAAGGACATCGACCTCGAGGACCCCTTCGAGCGGATCGGTGCCGAGCTGGTCAAGGAAGTGGCCAAGAAGACCGACGACGTCGCCGGTGACGGCACCACCACCGCCACCGTGCTGGCCTGGGCCATGGTCCACGAGGGCCTCCGCAACGTGGCCGCCGGGGCCAACCCGATGTCGCTGAAGAAGGGGATCGAAGCGGGCGTGGAGTCCGCCGTCGCCTCGTTGCAGGGCATCGCCCGCGAGACCGACTCCAAGGGCCAGATCGCCCAGGTCGCCTCCATCTCCGCCGCTGACACCGAGATCGGCGGCATGATCTCCGAGGCCATCGACAAAGTGGGCAAGGACGGGGTCATCACCGTCGAGGAGTCCCAGACCTTCGGCATGGACATGGACCTGGTCGAGGGCATGCGCTTCGACAAGGGCTTCATCTCCCCCTACTTCGTGACCGATCCCGAGCGCATGGAAGCGGTCATGGAGGATGCCTACATCCTCCTGGTCGGCTCCAAGATCACTGCGGTGCGGGATCTCCTGCCCGTGCTCGAGAAGGTCATGCAGAGCGCCAAGCCCCTGGTGATCATCGCCGAGGACCTCGAGGGCGAGGCCCTGGCCACCCTGGTCGTGAACAAGATCCGGGGCACGTTCAAGAGCGTGTCGGTCAAGGCCCCCGGGTTCGGCGAGCGCCGTAAGGCCATGCTCCAGGACATCGCCATCCTCACCGGCGGCCAAGTGGTCACCGAAGAGGTCGGCCTCAAGCTCGAGAACATCGGCATCGACCTGCTGGGCCAGGCCCGCAAGGTCGTAGTGACCAAGGACGAGACCACCATCGTCGAGGGTGCCGGTTCCGACGAGGACATCAAGGGCCGGATCAACCAGATCAAGGCCGAGATCGACAACACCGACTCCGACTACGACCGGGAGAAGCTGCAAGAGCGCCTGGCCAAGCTGTCCGGTGGCGTCGCCGTCATCAAGGTCGGAGCGGCCACCGAGGTGGAGCTCAAGGAGAAGAAGCACCGCATCGAAGACGCTGTCTCCACCACCAAGGCCGCCATCGAAGAGGGCGTCGTGCCCGGCGGTGGCGTGGCCCTGCTGCGGGCCCAGTCGGCGATCCTGGACACGGCGGGCAAGCTCGAAGGTGACGAGGCCACCGGTGCCCGCATCGTGGCCCGGGCCGTCGAAGAGCCGCTGAAGCAGATCGCGGTCAATGCCGGTCTCGAGGGTGGCGTGATCGTGGACAAGGTCCGCAACCTGAAGAAGCCGACCGAAGGCCTCAACGCCGCCACTGGCGAGTACGAGGACCTGTTCAAGGCGGGCGTCATCGATGCGGCCAAGGTGACCCGGTCTGCCCTGCAGAACGCCGCCTCCATCGCCGCTCTGTTCCTCACCACCGAGGCCGTCATCGTGGACAAGCCCGACGAGGACGGTGCCGGCGGCGGCATGCCCGGCGGGATGGACGACTTCTAAGTCGGACGCTGGTAGGGCCGACTTCTCAGTCGGACGCTGTTCCCAGCCCGCCGACGGTGGGCTCGATTGTGACGAGGGGCGCCCTGATGGGGCGCCCCTCGCTCGTTCCCTAGACTGAGTGCCGTGACCGAACCCCTGACTCCAACCATCGGGTTGGGCGTGCTCCACCTCTTCTGCCGGGTGCCCCGTTCGACGAACGGCGACGCCGTGGTCGACGCCGAAGCGGTGATCCGGGCGGTCAAGCACGCACAGGCCGACGACGTGCAGGTGGTCACGGTGGCCGTCCTGGGCCACAAGGCGGACATCGGGTTCGTGGCCCTGGGCGCGGACCTGTGGCGCCTGCGGACCTTCCAGACCGAGCTGCAATCGGCGGGACTGGATCTGGTCGACTCCTACGTGTCCCTGACCGAGGTGTCCGAGTACGCCGCCGGTGTGCCCGACGAGATGAAGCAGAACCGTCTGTACCCGAAGCTCCCGCCCGAGGGGAAGACGGCGTTCTGCTTCTATCCGATGTCGAAGCGCCGAGGCGACGTGGCCGGGTCCAACTGGTTCTCGATGCCCTTCGAGGAGCGCAAGGAGCTGATGTTCGGCCACGGGGCAGCGGCTCGGAACTTCGCCGGGCGGATCTTGCAGTTGATCACCGGCTCCACCGGCATCGACGAGTGGGAGTGGGGCGTGACCCTGTTCGGCGTCCACCCCGACGATCTGAAGGACTGCGTCTACACCATGCGCTTCGACGAGGGCTCGGCCCGTTTCGCCGAGTTCGGTCCGTTCGTGACCGGGATGGTGGCGCCGGTCGAGACGGTGCTGGCCGAGCTGGTGCAGCAGCATGGTTGAGGCTGCCCAGGCCGCTTCGGGTGACGCGGCCGCTTCGGGTGATGTCGCCCTGGACCGGTTTCGGGACGAGCTCCGGCGTCTGGAGCGGGTCGTGGTGGCCTTCAGCGGCGGGGCCGACTCGGCCTTTGTGGCCTGGGTGGCCACCGACACGCTCGGGTTCGACCGGGTGCTGTGTGCAACGGCCGTGTCACCCTCCCTCGCACCCGAGGAGCTGGCCGACTGCCGGGCCCTGGCGGCCGAGTGGGGGCTGCGACACGTCGAGGTGGAGACCACGGAACTGGCCGACCCGGCCTACTCGGCCAACGACGGCTCCCGCTGCTACCACTGCAAGACCTCGCTGCTCGATGCCCTCGGTCCGCTGGCCGACACGGAGGGCTCCCATGTCGTTCTGGGCGTCAACATGGACGATCTGGGAGATCATCGCCCCGGTCAGCAAGCCGCGGCCGAGCGAGGGGCGCTCTTCCCCTTGGTCACCGCGGGCATGACCAAGGGAGAGGTCCGGGCGTGGTCGAGAGAATTGGGGCTGCGCACGTGGGACAAGCCGGCCGCCGCCTGCCTGTCCTCGCGGGTTCCCTATGGGACCCCGGTCACCTTCGGCGTGCTGCAGTCGGTGGCCGATGCCGAGTCGGGCCTCCGGGCGCTCGGGTTCCGCCAGTTGCGGGTACGGCACTACGGGGACACGGCGAGGATCGAGGTGCCCGACAGCGACCTGGCTGCCGTGGTGGCCCAGCGGGAGGCGATCTCGGCCGCGGTCCACGACGCCGGCTATCGGTACGTCACCGTGGACCTGGATGGGTTCCGGTCGGGGAACCTGAACGAGGCACTGGGAATCCAGCGACAAGCGCTGGCTGTGACCGGAGGTGGCGAGTGATCGGCGTGCGCGTGAAGTTGACCTTTCCCGAGGAGCTGGTCCGGGAGCCGGTGATCGCCCGGATGGCCACGAAGTTCGGTGTGGTTCCCAACATCCGTCGAGCCAATGTGGGCGAGAAAGAAGGCTGGATCATCTGCGAGCTCGATGGTGACGGCCCCACCGTCGACCAGGCCGTCGATTGGCTGCGCAACGAGGGCGTGCGGGTCGACCTGCTCGGAGACGTGGTCGAAAGCTGATTTGTTCTGAGCCTGGCGGCGGGGGAGAGGCCTGATGGACGACTCGCACGGCGAGGAGCTGGCGGCAAACCGACGCAACTGGGACGAGCGGGTCGACGTCCATGTCGCCTCCCGCTTCTACGACGTCGACGGCTGGCTCCGAGCTCGCCCGGGACCCCGACCGAGAGAGCTGGAGGCACTGGGAGACCTCTCGGGCCTGGACCTGGTGCACCTCCAGTGCCACTTCGGCCTGGACACCTTGGCCTGGGCCCGGATCGGGGCCCGGGTCACCGGGCTCGATTTCTCGTCCGAGGCGGTGGCCACCGCCAGCGACATCGCCCAGCGGGCTGACCTGTCCGACCGATCCGAGTTCGTCTGCGCCGATGTCCTCGACGCCGTCAACGCCCTCGGGCGCCGGACCTTCGACGTCGTCTACGTGAGCCTGGGCGCCCTGTACTGGTTGCCCAGCGTGGACCGGTGGGCCTCCCAGGTGGCCGGTCTCCTGCGCCCCGGGGGACGGCTGTACCTACACGACGGCCATCCGTTGGCCTGGGCCCTGGGTGACGAGAGCCTGGTTGTCGAGCACGGCTACTTCGAGATCGACGCGCCGTTCGTCGATGATTCGGGCGAGACCTACACCGATGCCACCCGGCCGCTGGTCAACCGACGGAGCTACGAATGGAACCACGGGCTAGGCGAGACGGTGACCGCGTTGCTGGACCACGGCATGCGCATCGACCGGTTCGAGGAGCACAACTGGCACGTCCATCGGCGGTTCCCATGGCTGGTCGAACAGAGCCCCGGCTACTGGTTCGCCCCGCCTGAGTTCCCGCAGGTCCCGCTGACGTTCACCGTGGTGGCGACCCGGGTGGCGTGACCTCGGTGGCAGCCGGGGTTTCCAGTCGAGTCAGCCGGGCTAGCTGCTGGGGGGATCGTCTTGCGGCCGGACCGTCCAGCCAGCCTGTGACACCTTGCGCGGCTCATAGAACAGGCAACCGTCGGGGCAGGCGAAGGGAATGTGTTCGTTGGCGTTCATGCGGCAACGCTCGACCTTCTCATCCTGCCTGGTTGTCTGCATGATGTAGTGGCGGCAATCGGCATTCACGGACACGTCACATTGTTGCCGATTCCGGACCACCGGACGGGTCACCCCAGGAATCGAGCTGTTGATCCGGTCCCCTGGCGCCGGTGCGGTAGCGTCGCTCAGGTGGAACCGGTTCCCTCCGCCAAACAGCTCCTGCGGTGGGGCGAGACGTTGGCGGCCATTGCCCGCACCGGGTTGGGGTTCACGGAATCCCTCTATGAACAGGAGCGGTTCGAAGAGATCCTCCGCGTCGCCGCCGACATCCGCGTCGCCGCCGATCAGGGCATCGAGGGGGCTGAGGATGCCGACGGTCTGGTCGAGGAATGGATGTCCTCGGTAGGCAAAGGCGTCCCTGGCTACGTGACCCCCAAGGTGGCGGTCGGGGCTGCCGTGGGCAACGGCAAGGACGAGATGCTGCTGATCCAACGGGCCGACTCGGGCGTCTGGCTCTATCCCACCGGCTGGGCCGACGTGGGTTATTCCGCGGCCGAGGTGGTGGTCAAAGAGGTGGAAGAGGAGACCGGGATCGAGGTCGAGGTGGAGCGCCTGATCGCCGTCCTCGACGGCTTGCGGATCGGGATGACCCGGATCCCCCTGTACTCGCTGGTGTTCCAGTGCCGGCCCATCGGTGGCACGCTCCGGGCGCACCCCCTCGAGTGCGCCGACGTGGGTTGGTTCCCGCTCGACAACCTTCCCCAGCCACTGGCCGGCGCCGAGCGTTGGACCAAGCAGGTGTTCGCAGCCCTACGGGGCCAGCCGGTCGAGGTGCTCTACGACCACGTGCGACAGCCCATCTGGCGGGGCGATCCCGAAGGTTCCTGAGCCCAACGAGGATGAACGAGTGGGGACCCCGGACCTACGGTGACCCGTGTGCTGGGTGCGGATTCAGCTGGAAGGCTTCCCTGGCGACGATGGGGTCCATCATCGACACCGCCGCGGTGCAATTCGAGTCGCTGGTGGCCGGAGGGACGGGGGCCGAGCGGATACCTTCGCTGGCCTGGTCAGTGCGGGCCTACGTCTGGCACGCCGGGGACAACCTGCGGATCTGGGCGGAGCGACTGGTCGGCGCGGCGTCGAGAGGCATCCGCCCGGTTCCCGGATACGACCAGGACCAGTTGGCTGAGGCCCGTGGCTACGAGGCCATGCCCCTCGATGCCGCGTTGTGGTCACTGGCCCGGGCCATCGGCGACTGGCAGGAGGCCTTGCTGATGATCGGCGATCGGAGTGACGTCGCCTTCGAACACCCGACCATGGGCTCGTACACCGTGGCCGACGTCACCAGGCAGGTTGGCCACGATCTCCTTCACCACCTGGACGATGTTCGCCGGATCCTGTCCCATCAGGATCCCTGAGCTGCATACGAGTTGGCCCCAAGCACTCGTGCTGGCTCCGTCGCCGTCGCTACACTCGCCTCCTGTGACTGAACCATCGGCGGGGGCCATGCCGGGCCCATCGGCCTCGGGTGACGGTGATCGAGGCCGGTCCGTGACCATCAGTGAGGCGCTCGAAGTGAGCGACGAGCTCGTCGCCGCGTTCGAAAACCTGGTGCCACAGCTCTCGTCGTCGTCGCCGGCCCCCACCGCTGCTCAGCTGGCCGAGATCGTGGCTTCGCCCGCCACCGTGTTGTTCGTGGCCAGCGACGAGTCCGGCGCGCTGGTCGGTTCGCTGACCTTGGCCCTGTTCCGGGTGCCCACCGGGGTGCTGTCGTGGATCGAGGACGTGGTCGTCGACGGGTCGGCCCGGGGGGCAGGAGCGGGAGAGAAGCTGGTCGCCGCGGCCTTGGATCGTGCCCAAGAGGTCGGGGCCAAATCGGTCGACCTCACATCCCGCCCCAGCAGGGAGGCAGCCAACCGCCTGTACCTGCGCATGGGCTTCGAGACCCGTCAGACCAACGTCTACCGGTACAAGATGTCCGGGAGCTGACTGCGCCGCGTCGGAGGGCGCACGTGGGCCGGGGCAGGTAGCTGCCGAGCAGTGAGGAGGGGGTCACATGGGGCGACAGGGCATCGAGGCGATCGGCCGTCCGAGGTGAAACGAGTGGGTCGAGCCGTGGCAGCGTCGGCCACAGCGGTGACGGTGATGTTGGTCACCGCAGTGGTGATGTGGGTGGTCCTGGCATCGCTTGGTTTTCCGAAAAGCACGGCGGCGGCCTCGATCACCCCGGCACCCAAGGGCCTCCCGGGGTTCTACTCGGTGCCGAACCCGCTCCCCTCCACCAAGGCGGGAACCCTCATCAAGTCCCAGAAGCTTTCGAGTGGCGATCTCCACGGGACCGTGTACCGCGTGATGTACGTCTCGAAGTCGCTCCAGAACAAGGCGGTCGCCGTGACCGGTCTGGTCGTGGTCCCCACCATGGCGGCACCGGCCGGGGGGTACAAGGTGGTGACCTGGTCGCACGGCACCAACGGCATGGCCGACCAGTGCGCCCCGTCGCTCGACCCCACCCAGGACGTCCCCTTGGCCAATCAGCTGTTGGACCAGGGTTGGGAGGTCACCTCCAGCGACTACCAAGGTGAGGGCACGCCCGGGCTCATGCCGTACCTGGTCGGCGTGACCTCGGCTCGCAACACCATCGACATCGTTCGTGCCGCCAAGAGCCTTCCCCATGCTGATGTCAGCAAGGACTACGTGGTGTGGGGCCATTCCGAAGGTGGTCAGACAGCCATGTTCACCCTCAACATCGGGACGTCGTATGCCCCCGATCTGAAGCTCGACGGCGTGGTGGCCGGCGCCCCACCCTCGCAGTTCGGTCTGATCTACAACTTTCTGTTGACCAGCCCGTATCGCTTCTACCTGTTCATGGCGGCCGGTGGGTTCAATGCCGGCTACGGGAACACGGCGGCGCCCCTCTCCGAGGTCCTGACGGCAAAGGCCATTCGCCTCCTGCCTGACCTGGAGAAGGGGTGCTCGGGATACCTCCAGCGCACCCTCGACCCGTACCCCATCAAGTCGTTGGTCAAGACCAACCCGTACGACGTTCCCGCCTGGAAGAAAGTGCTCCAAGCCAACGACCCGGCCAACTTCACCACGCCCAGCGCTGCTCCGCTGCTGATCCTCCAGGGTGGGAACGACGAGCAGATTCCGGTCGTCTCCACGCAGCTTCTGGCCACGCATTCGTGTTCCATCGGGCAGGCCACCCAACGATGGATCTACCCCGGTCAGAGCCACGCCGGCGTCATCCCCGTCTATATGCCAGACATGATCCAGTGGATCAGCACTCGATTCTCCGCCAACCCCGAGGCGATCTCGTCGCAGACGCCGACCGGTGAACCAGGGATCCAGGTCTCGAGCTGCGCGGCCTGAAGGCCGTCCCGCAACCGTCCGCACCGTCGCAACCAACTTCACCGATCTGATAGGAGACGAACCATGGCCGATGTCCACGGAACATGCGACAGCAGTTTTGACGGGGTCCGGGAGGCGCTGGCCAACAGCCTGGACGCCGGCACAGACGTCGGCGCCTCGGTCGCCGTACTGGTCGAGGGCCAACCGGTGGTCGACATCTGGGGCGGCTTCGCTGACGAGTCTCGCAGCCGGCCCTGGGAGCGCGACACCATCACCAACGTGTGGTCGACGACCAAGACCATGACGTTTCTCTGCGCGCTCATGCTGGCCGATCGGGGCGAGCTCGACTTCTACGCTCCGGTGGCCCGCTACTGGCCCGAGTTCGCAGCAGGAGGGAAAGAGGCCGTCGAGGTCCGTCACCTCATGGCCCACATGGCCGGACTGTCGGGATGGACAGAGAAGATCGAGCCCGAGGACCTGGCCGACTGGGAAAAGTGCACCTCGCTACTGGCTGCCCAGGAGCCATGGTGGGAGCCGGGCACCGCCTCGGGATATCACGCCCTGACCCAGGGCTACCTCATCGGCGAGGTGATCCGGCGCATCACCGGTGCCACCATCGGCACCTGGTTCGCCAGCGAGGTAGCGGGACCGCTGGGTGCCGACTTCCATATCGGCCTCCCGGCCAGCGAGGACGGCCGGGTATCCCTGATCATCCCGCCACCGGCGATCGGCTTGGCCGGGGCCGATCCGGGCGACATCGCCGTTCGGACGTTCACCAGCCCGCTGCTCGACGCCGCCATGGCCACCCAGGAGTGGTGGCGCCGAGCCGAGATCCCAGCGGCCAACGGTCAGGGCAATGCGCGGTCGGTGGCCACCGTCCACTCGATCATCGCCGGTGGCGGTGAGGCCCGCGGCATCCGTCTTCTCTCCACCGAGGGCTGTGACGTCGTCTTCGACGAGCAGTCGAACGGCAAAGACCTCGTCCTGGGCGTACCCATGCGCTTTGGCATGGGGTACGGGCTCAGCGGCGAGCTGATGCCGATGGGCCCCAGGGCATGCTTTTGGGGTGGCTACGGCGGATCGCTCATCGTGATGGATCAGGACGCTCGCCTGACTGTGTGCTACGTCATGAACAAGATGGCGGGTGGGCTCACCGGCGACCTCCGTGGGGCCAATATCGTCATGGCTGCCGTCATGGGCCTGGCCGGCGGTGCCGGCTGACCCCGAGATGTGCTTCGGGGTTGACCTCGAGGGCTGAGCTCGGAGGACTGGGCTCGAGGGTTGAGCTCGGAGTGTGCCTCGGAGCTTGCCTCGACCCCGTCGCCCGTTCCGCTCCTACCGTCCTTCGTCATCCCGGTAGGTCGCGCTCCGTTTCGAACCCTGGCCACGGTTTGGGTCGCCGTCGGGCCACGTAACGTGTGCAAGCAGTGAGAGCGACGGGAGAACCATGCATTTCGTGATCATCGGTGGCGGACCCGCCGGCTACCAGGCCGCCACCTACGCCGCCCGACTGGGGGTCGATGTCACTCTGATCGAGCGGGATGTGATCGGTGGTGCAGCCAACCTCTGGGACTGCGTCCCGTCCAAAGCGATGATCGCCACCGGTGGGGCAATGTCGTACCTCGACCGGATCGGCGGCATGGGGGTCGATGATGTCGAGGGGAAGCTGGACCTCGATCGGCTTCGGTCCCGGATCACGGCCATCACCAGTCGCCTCGAGTCGAGTATCGACCAGATCCTGCGGAGCCAGAACGTGGAGCTCATCCACGGCACCGGCCGGCTCGTCGGACCTCATACCGTCGAAGCCGAGACGGAGGCAGGGACACGGACCATCGAGGCCGACGCCGTGCTCCTCAGCACCGGCAGTCGGCCTCGTATCCCCGACTGGGCGGTGCTCGACGGAGATCGGGTCCTCACCACTCGTGATGCCTACCCGCCCACCGAGCTCCCCGAGCACCTGGTCGTGATCGGTTCAGGCGTGACCGGGGTGGAATTCGTCCATATGTTCTCGTCCCTCGGATCTGCCGTGTCGCTGGTGGTCAGCCGTGAACAAGTGTTGCCCCGGAAGGACCCCGAGGTCGCCGCGGTCTTGGAGGACGACTTCTTGCGGCGCGGGGTGCGCTTGCTGAAGGGCGCCCGAGCTATCGGGATCGACCGTACGCCGGCCGGGGTGACGGTCCGATGCGACGATGGTCGGATCGTGCTGGGCTCCCATGCGCTGTTGGCCATCGGGTCGATTCCCAATTCGGAGTCGCTGGGGCTGGAGTCGGCGGGGCTGAGCGTTGACGCCGGCGGCTACGTCCCGGTGAACCATCACTGTCAGACCTCGATTCCCCACATCTACGCCGCCGGTGATCTCTCGGGCAAGCTCCCGCTCGCCTCGGTGGCGTTCATGCAGGGGCGGAAGATCGCCGAGCACGTCGTCGTGGGCCATACCGCCGCCCATCGGCACCTGAACTACGACAAGGCGGCATCGGCCATCTTCACCGAGCCGGAGATCGCCGACGTCGGCCTGGCCGAAGCGGATGCCTTCGCCGAGGGTCGGAAGATCAGGGTGACCAAGGTCCCCTTCGCCACCACGGCCAAAGCGCTCATCAACAACGATCCCCGTGGATTCGTCAAGATCGTGTCCGACCCGGCCACCGGTGTGGTCCTCGGTGGCTCGATAGTGGGTCAGAACGCGGCCGAGTTGATCTCGGTGCTGGCCGTGGCGGTGACCGCGGGCCTTCGTGTCGGCGACATCGTGGAGAGCATGCTGGTCCACCCGGCCCTGGCCGAGGCCTTGGCCGAGGCGGCTGACTAGCTGTTCCGGAGGTCAGTCGGCCATTCCGGCGGCCCAGCCGGCCACCCGGAGGGGGCGCCGTCACACCCATCTGGCACTCTGACTACATGATGTACGCCGATCTACAGCG
The DNA here is from genome assembly GCA_035552655.1 of Acidimicrobiales bacterium. Lineage (GTDB taxonomy): Bacteria > Actinomycetota > Acidimicrobiia > Acidimicrobiales > RAAP-2 > DASXMT01. Next base: position 5,260 of record DASZLD010000210.1, on the reverse strand, counting down.
AATCGCATCAGACCTACGCCAACAGGTAACTAGTTTCGAGCCTGAGCGCACCTCGGGACCGGACGCAGCTCGGCTTCTCGAGGCGTTCGTGGCCATCGAGAAGCTGGCTGCCGCCGGAAAGCTGCTCGCCGCACGCCGAGTCGAGTCTTCCAATGTATGGAGGAAGGACGGACACCGCTCGGCCGCGGACATGATGGCCCGCCAGACCGGCACCGGACTGGGTTCTGCCATCAACACGCTGCAGACGGCCCGGCAGCTCGGCTCGCTTCCGGCCACCGAGGACGCTCTGCGGGATGGGCGCCTCTCGGAGGCCCAGACCCGGGAGATCGCTGGTGCGGCGATCCACAAGCCCGATGCCGAGGACGAGCTGGTCGAGGCGGCCGGGCAGCAGACGATGAACAACTTGAAGCTGCGATGCCGACGAGTGCGAGCTACTGCCGATGACGGCACCTCCCGTTACGAGAAGATCCGACGTGGTCGCTACCTTCGCCACTGGACCGACAATGAAGGTGCGGTCCGCTTCGACGCCAGGCTGACGCCCGACGAGGGGGCGAAGCTTGTGGCCGTGGTGAAATCGGAGTCTGCGAGATTGGCGGCGGAGGGTCGCCGGTGCGGCCGTCATGAGCCGATGGCGGCCTACGCCGCCGACGCGTTGGTCGGCCTCGCGGCAACCGGGCCCGCCGGCGGCTCGTCGGCGCCGACCACCATGGTCCACGTGCGAGTCGATCACCAGGCATTGCTCCGGGGCCGCCTCGAACCGGGCGAGATCTGCGAGATCCCTGGGATCGGACCAATTCCGGTTGCGGCCGCCCGGCGACTGGCCGAGGACTCGATCCTCAACGTGTTGGTGACCAACGGTGTCGATGTGACAGCCGTGGGCCACGCCGGTAGGACCATTCCGGCGTCGATCCGCCGAGCGATCGTCGAACGCGATCCCCAGTGCGTGGTTCCCGGCTGTGACATCAGGGACGGCCTGGAGATCGACCACGTGATACCGGTGAACGAGCGCGGCCCCACCAAGCTCGACAATCTCGCTCGGCTGTGCCACTGGCATCACTACCTCAAGACCCATCAGGGTCATCTCCTGGTGCGCCAGGACGATCACTGGACGTGGGGGCCGCCGCCCCAAGCGCCGGCATCCGGGAGTGACGAGGGCGCACCAGACGTGCCGATGTCCGATCGTCAGCCACGATTGGCCATCGAATAGTCCCCGATACCCGGCATCGGCCGGGGACACGAGCCAGGGTCGATGAGCTTGGACCCAGCCGGCCCGGCGCCGACCACGGTGTGTCTCGCGGTCCCCTCGTCCCCGAAAGGGGGCGCCGGGTAGATTCGATGGTTACCCGCTGTTCATGTCAATCGAGGGGGCCACATGCTGGGAATCGTTCTGGCGCGGAAGCTGCGCGAGGGAAAGACCTACGAGGACTTTCGGGCAGCCTGGTTTCCCGAGGTCGGCTACGGGACGTCGGCCCGGGTGCTCACCGGAGCCGGCATTCTCGACCGGCGGGAGATCGTGACGGTGGGATTCGTCGATGCCAATACCGAAGACCTCGCCGATCTCGAAGATCGCCTGGCTGCGGCCGAGATCGATCGTCACGACCGCCTCGCCGAGGTCTGCGAGAGCACGGAGATCCGCTTGGTCTTCGAGATCGCCGACGACGATGACTTCAAGTCAGATCCCGGCCCCACCCTGCCCGGGATCAGGGGCTATCCCTGGGTGAATTGACGGCACCGGTCAGGTGAAGGCGTGCCGATCGGGGGACCATGGGTTCGGCTAGGCCGTCGTGCCCTCTTCCCCGTCCCGGTCAAGGTCCGGCGGTTCTGCCCCGTTATCCCCTCCGCCTCCATCGCTTCCGTCCCCTTTGACGTGCTGGGCGTGCCACGCCGCCTCCGCCCGGGTGGCCATCTGCCGGAGCGGAACGCCGGTGTCCCGAGCGGCCCGGGCCACGTCGTCGAACTCGGCCTTGATGCGACCGGGTGAAACCTTGATGCGAATGGCGTGACCGTCCACCTCGACAGTGGCGATCGTTCGGGGCACCGGCCATCGCTGGAGCGTCGTGCCCCGCACGCCCAGCGTTCCCGTCTCGGCTCGAAGCAAGGCCCGAAGCCGGTCGGCGTCTGCGGGATCGCAGAGGACGTGGACGGTGGTGCCCGGGCGGCCCTTTTTCATCACGATGGGGCTGAGCCAGGCATCGTGGGCGCCCATATCGAGGAGCATGGAAACGGCGTAGGCCAGCTGTTCGGCCGTGGCATCGTCCACGTTGGCCTCGAGGAGCGCGACCGGTTGCCCCACTCTGGCATCGGGTGAGCTGCCGGACAGCGTGACCGGCTGTCCCACTACGACCTGGGTGCAGTTAGGTAACTCGTCGAGCTCGCGTGTCCCGGCACCGAAACCGGTGGCCACGATGCGCATCGGGGGCATCGGCCCAAACCCGGACGACAGTGCGGCCAAGAGGGCGGCCCCGGTGGGCGTGGTCAGCTCCACGGCCAGGTCCCGTCCCCATGTCGGAGCGCCTTCTAACAGCGCCACCACTGCGGGGGCCGGGTTGGGCAGCATGCCGTGGGCGGTCCGCACCATGCCGGTGCCGGTGGCCACCGGGCTGGCGGTCACCACATCGACGCCCAATACCTCGAGCGCAGCCACGGTGCCCACAACGTCCACGATGGTGTCGTGCCCGCCCACCTCGTGAAAATGGACCTGATCCACGGGCCGCCGGTGCAGGCGGGCCTCGGCTTCGGCCAGGGCGGCAAACACGGCCAGCGAACGCTGGGCCACCCGGTCGGGAAGGCCCGCCGCTTCGACCAACCCGACGATGTGGGCATGGGTTCGGACCACGACGTTGTCCGTGACCGACACCACGGCCCGGGTGGCGGCGACGCCGCCTCGGAGGACTGGCTCGGTGTGGAGCGACCAGCCGGAGAAGGGCAACCGCTTCAGGATGGACTGGACCTCGTCGAGATCGGCGCCGGCATCGAGCAAGCTGCCCAGGGCCATGTCCCCGGCAATGCCGGCGAAACAGTGGAACCACGCCGTCGAGCCGCCACCCGTCTCGCTCACGGCAGCATCCGAGCAACGGCACAGGCGGCGCCATAACCGTTGTCGATGCCCACCACGGCAACACCGGCTGCGCACGAGGCGTGCATGGCCAACAGGGCCGTGACGCCCTCGAGCGCGGCTCCGTACCCCGTACTGGTCGGTACGGCCACCACGGGTGCCGGCGTGATACCGCCCACCAGGCTGGCCAACGCACCCTCCATCCCGGCCACCACGACCACGGCGTCGGCCTCGGCCAAGGTGTCGGCCGAGGCCAGGAGCCGGTGAACCCCGGCCACACCGCAGTCAGGAAGGAGGTCCGGTCGAAATCCCAGCGCCACCAGCGTCGCTTCGCACTCCCGGGCCACCGGCAGGTCCGAGGTTCCCGCCGTGATGACCAGCACCCGGGCGCTCCGTTCCGGTGCCGGCCGCCAGACCACGGTCGACAGCTGACCTCGAACCCGATCGGCCCCGGTGGCCACCCCGGTGATCGTCCTCGATCCACCGACGTGATCGGCCATCGTGCGCCCTACCTGCTCCTCGTCGGCCCGAGTAAGCAGGACCGGGCTCACCGGTGTGAGCGATCGAAGCGTGCCGCCTCCGGTTGAGGCGCTCGGACCGATATCGGCTCCGTTCTCGGTTTCGTTCTCGGGTCCCTGCTGGATCCCGGCATCAGAGAGGAGCTCACCCACGATGGCCGAGCACTGGGCCGCGGTCTTCCCCGGTCCGTATACGGCCTCGGGAAAGCCCTGCCGCAGCGATCGGTGATGGTCGACCTTGGCGAACCCCAGGTCGGCAAAGGGCAGCCGACGGAGCTGCTGGACGGCATCATCGGGAGAACACACCCCCGATCTGACGTCATCGAGGAGGCGGTGAAGGGCGGCAGGGTCCATGACGTTCACTATCCTGCCTGGGTATGGCCTCGGCTGCATCCCTGCGTATCGGATTCCTCGGGCCCCAGGGCACCTTCACCGAAGAGGCCCTGTTCTCGGAGCCGGACTACGCGGACGCTGAGGTGGTGGCGCTGGGATCGCTGCACGACGTGCTCGAGGCGGTCGAGGACGAGCGCGTCGATCTCGGATTCCTCCCCATCGAGAACGCCATCGAGGGATCGGTGCGCGACACCCTCGACAGCCTCCTCTTCGATCGTGAACTGATGATCCAGCGCGAGGTCGTATTGGACATCCATCTCCATTTGATGGCCCGCCCCGGGACCGGAATTGAAGAGGTGCGCAGGGTGATGTCGATCCCCATGGCCACCGCTCAGTGCCGCGCCTTCCTGGTTGACCAATTGCCGGCCGCCGAGGTGGCGCCGGCCAACTCCACCGCCGACGCCGCCAGGCTGTTGGGTGAAGGGAGAGGCGACGTCCTCGAGGTGCCGACCGCAGCCATCGCTCCCCGCCTGGCGGCCAAGCTCTACGGCCTCGACATCCTGGCCGAAGATGTCGAGGACCATCCGGAGAACCAGACCCGGTTCGTGGCCGTGGCTCGTCACGGGATACCGGCTCCGACCGGGCACGACCGCACCACCATCGCCTGCTTTCAACGAGCCGATCGTCCGGGCAGCCTGCACGGCATCCTTGGTCAATTTTCAGCGCGCAACATCAACCTGACCAAACTGGAGTCCCGGCCGACCAAGCGGGCTCTGGGTGACTACTGCTTCATCATTGACCTCGAGGGCCACGTCGCCGATGAGGTGGTCGCCGATTGCCTTCGGGATCTCCGTGCCGAGCTGGCCGATGTGAAATTCCTGGGCTCCTATCCGGCCGCGGGCGAAGCAGGACCGGCCATTCGCAAGGAAGTCGACGCCGCGTGGCGCAAAGCCGACTCGTGGCTCGAAGGGTTGAGGTCCCAGATCGCGTGGGGCCCCGACGGGTCGGGTCGATCAGCTCCGCGGACCTGAATCCCCCGATCTCCTCGCCATCCCCTCGCCGCTGGTCGCAGGCGGTCTCCTCGCCGCTGATCGCTGGCCTGTGTCCCAGGGCGCCTAGTCGGCTCCCACGGGTGAGCGGCGCTCTGACTCTGGCCCTGACGACTACCCTGACCGGGACCGGGAGGGATGGCAGAGCGGACAAATGCGCGGCTCTTGAAAAGCCGTGAGGTGCAAGCCTCCGTGGGTTCGAATCCCACTCCCTCCGCTTGAGATCCGGCTGGGCAAGCGATCAGGTTTCGGCCCGACCCTCAGCGTCGCAGCCAAGAGCGGCGCCCTCATGGGGGTCGTGCGTA
>DASZLD010000209.1:0-8617 GCA_035552655.1 Acidimicrobiales bacterium | reverse complement strand
GCGGCAGGAGGGGCGCTCACGGTGTTCGGTCCCGAGCTCGACGCCCCCGATCACGACCCCGGACCGCTGGATGCGGCGGGACCGGATGACCCTGCGCTCATCGGGTTCACCTCGGGCACCACAGGCGCACCGAAGGGGGCGGTGCTCAGCCACGCCAACCTGCTGGCCAACATGGAGTCGGTCCGGATGGCCTGGCGATGGGTACCGGCTGACCGGCTGGTGCACTGTCTGCCCGTCTTCCACGCCCACGGCCTGTGTGTCGGCATCTACGGCACGCTGCTGTCGGGGGCCTCGGCCGTGCTCCTTCCCGGGTTCGAACCGGAGACCATGCTCGACGCCGCGGCCGAGCACTCGGCCACCTTGTTCTTCGGCGTGCCCACCATGTACCACCGGCTGGCCACATCGCCGCGGGTGGGGGAGCTCGGCCGGCTGCGGCTCTGCCTATCCGGGTCGGCGCCACTGGCCGCCGAGCTCCACCGCCGGGTGTCGGAAGCCAGCGGACAGGTCGTGCTGGAGCGGTACGGGATGACCGAGACCCTCATGAACGTGTCCAACCCCTACGACGGGGAGCGCCGGCCGGGAACGGTCGGGTTCCCCCTGCCCGGCGTCGAGGTCACCCTGGCCGACGACGACGAGATCCTGGTCCGGGGACCCAGCGTCTTCAACGGCTACTGGGGGCGGCCCGAGGAGAGCGCGGTCTCGTTTTCCTCCGAACCGCTCGGAGGTCGTCCCTGGTTTCATACCGGGGACCTCGGTGCCGTGAGCGACGACGGCTACCTCTCTATCCTGGGCCGGTCCAAGGAGCTGATCATCAGCGGCGGGTACAACGTCTACCCGGCCGAGGTCGAGGCCGTGCTCCTCGGCCATCCTGACGTGCTCGACGTTGCCGTCACCGGCACCCCGTCCGACGAGTGGGGCGAGGTGGTCACTGCTTGGGTGGTCACCGCCGACGCCGGTCCGGTCCCCGGTGGGCTGTCCGAGTTCGCCGCCACCCGGTTGGCCCCGTACAAGCGCCCTCGGCTGGTGCATGTCGTGGGGGAGCTGCCCCGAAACGCCTTGGGCAAAGTGGTGCGCGCCGAGCTGCGCATGCGGTCGGAGTAGGTTCGCGGGCGTGCGCATTGCATACGGCACCGATGAGGTGACACCGCTCACCGAGGCGATAGCCGGGACCCTGGGGCAATGGGGGCACCAGGTCGACCAGGTGGGCACGGGTGACGAGTGGCCGGAAGTGGGCCGCCGGGTGGGGGAGGCGGTGGCCGGTGGTCGGGCCGACCTGGGTGTCGTCTGGTGCTTTACCGGCACCGGCGTGTCCATCGCCGCCAACAAAGTGCCTGGGGTACGAGCGGCCCTGTGTGTCGATGCGACCACGGCATCGGGAGCCCGTCGCTGGAACGACGCCAACGTGCTGGCCCTCAGTCTCCGGGTCACTGCCCCCACGGTGGCCGAGGAGATCGTGCGGGCGTTCCTCGAGACAGAGGTGGATCCCGCTGAGCGAGGAGCGATCAGCCGAGTCGAGCCGTCTCGGATCAGCTCGTGACCGCCCCGCACGACGACGATCGTCCTGTGGCCCCCGGAGGCGACGGGGACGGAATCGAGCCACCTCCGAGAGCCGGGAGCCGGACCACGAAGGTAGCGACGACCAGGGTGACGACCACGAAGGTCACCACGGCCAAGGGCCGGACGACCAAGGCTCGGACGGTAAAGACCAAGGATGCCAAGGGCCGGACGACCAAGACACAGGGGAAGAAGGGCCGGACCGTCAAGCGAACGGTCCGCTCTCGCAAGGTGAGCATTTCGTCGGGCCCGGTGGTCGTCGTGCCCGACGATTCGGTCGAACAGTCCCTTCGAGCCGAGGGCTGCCAATGGGTGGCCGGACTCGATGAAGTGGGACGGGGGGCATGGGCCGGCCCTGTTTCGGTCGGGGTGGCCGTGACCCCGGTGGGGACACCGTGGCCCGATGGCCTGCGCGATTCCAAACAGGTTCCCGAAGAAGACCGGGAAACCCTGTTCCCTCTGGTGGCGGACTGGTGCGTCGACTGGTCGGTTGGTCACGCCGGTCACGACGAGTGCGATCGATGGGGGATGACGATTGCTCTACGGCTGGCGGCCCACCGGGCCATGGCCGGCTTGTCGGTCACACCGGACGTGCTGCTGCTCGACGGGCTCTTCGACTACGTGACCCACCCAACCGATGGCGAGCTCCGGGGCATGGAGTCCGAACTCGTGATGGTGCCACCGGTCAAGACCATCGTCCGAGGGGACGGCAGCTGCACGGCCATTGCCGCAGCATCGATCCTGGCCAAGGTGACCAGGGACCGGATGATGCGAGAACTGTCCGGGAACTTTCCCGCCTTCGACTTCCATCACAACAAGGGCTATCCCACCCCGGTGCACAAGACCGCGCTCTCCGGCTGCGGGCTCACCTCCATCCATCGCCGGTCGTGGGCCTTCGTCGACACCATGCCCTTCCGCTGACCAGCGACAAGCGGGAAGGCAGCGCAGCGTCGGCCGGAGAAGGCCCTCACGCGGACGTCACAATTGCCCACGAACGCATGCGGTATCGGTTACCTTTGGCCCAGTGACAACCACGCCGGGGGGCGAGGTTTCGACGCCGATGATGGGAGCTACATGCTGGCATTGATATGTGTCGTCACCGTGGTGGTGGTCCTGCTCGCCGTGCTGGTCGCCGGCTTGCTCCGGAGCCACGCCGACATCCTTCGTGCCCTCCACGATCTCGGTGCCGGTGTGGGCGATCCCACCGGGGGCAGCGTCCACGACCACGCCAGCCACGACCACGCCGCTCAGCCGGTCCCGGTACCGCTCCACATGGGACCACCCCTCCCCGGAGAGCGCAACGCGTCGTCCGCCCCCGACCTGGTGGGCGTGTCGCCCGAGGGGGACGCCGTGGCCATCGGCGTGACCGGAGTGGACCGGCTGACCCTGTTGGCCTTCCTCTCGTCGGGTTGCGCCACCTGCGCCGAGTTCTGGGCCTCGCTGCAAGACCCGGTCTCGTCGGGTTTTCCCCCGGATCTCCGCGTTGTGGCCGTGACCAAGGGACCCGAGTTCGAGATCCCTTCCGAGGTGGCCCGGCGAGCCGGTGGCCGGATCGCCGTGGTCATGTCGACCGAGTCGTGGGGCGATTACGAGGTGCCCGGTTCGCCCTTCTTCGTCCTGATCGACGGCCGGGCCGGCCGCCGCATCGGCGAGGGTGTGGCCAACCGGGCGGACCAGATCGCCGATTTGGTCCGGCGGGCCTGGGACGAGGAGCGACCTCCGGGCCAGTCCGGCTCGACCAGCCGAGCAGCCGCCGTGGGCCTGGACGGCAAGGAGCGCGAGGCCCGCAACGATCAGGAGCTTCAGAGTGTGGGCATCCTTCCGGGCGATCCCAGCCTGTACCCGGAGCGCCATGAGGACCTGTTTGCCACCACCTCCTCCCCGAGCCCGATGAACGCGTCGGGTCCGGATTCCACCAAGGACCAGACCGGAACCCAGGGCCGTTGACGACGCTCTCGGCCCACGGCATTTCTGCCCGCCTGCCCAGCGGGTTCGAAGGTCGGATCTTCCAGCGCAGCGCGGTCGGCGGCGAGGTGGCACGACCGGTGGCCCATTTCGCCACCTTCCCCTTGCCGGCCGACGTCGCCGACTTCGGCGCAGGTGCCGTCAACCTCATGGCGCCTCAGGACATCTTTTCCGTCCTGTTCGAGTACGGGCCAGAGAGCCTGGGTACCGCTCTGTTCGCCCGCAACGGCATGCCCCGTCAGCTGACGGGGCAGGACTTCAGCACCATCACCCTGCGGCGAGGGATACCCAGCCAGTCGGGTACGCAGTGGTTCTTCACCGAAAGCGGCCGGCCGTTCACCCTCTATGTGGTGCTCGGAAACCACGCCCAACGGGCATCGCTAGTGCCGCGGGTGAACGCGCTGTTGGGCAACGTCGACGTTGCCCAGGTAGGAAGCGCAGTCCCGTGATGCTCTTCGGCCTGTATCTGGCCGGCTGTGCCCTCTTGGTCGTGGCTGGAGCGGCCAAGGCCGTGCGTCCCACCGATACGGCCAGGGCGCTCACCCAGGCCGTGCCTGCGATCCGGCTGGCCCGCATGGCACTCCTGGTTCGGGTGGCCGCTGCCGTCGAGTGTGCGCTCGGGGTCGCCGGCATCGTGCTGCCCTGGCCGCCCATTGCCGCCGCTGTGGCCCTTTCCTATCTCGCCTTTGCCGGGTTCGTCTTGGTGGCCTACCGCCGGGGCGGTCCCCTGGCCACCTGCGGGTGCTTCGGCACGCCCGACACCCCTCCGAGCATCGTGCACGCCGTCATCAACGTGGGCCTGGCCGCCTCGGCCATCGTGGTCGCCACCGCCGGCCGGACCGGAACGCTGTTCAGCGCGTTGTCGGGACAGCCGTGGCACGGGATACCCCTGGTGGCGGTCAGCGCGGTGTGCGCCTGGCTCATCGTCCTGGCCCTGTCGCCGCTGGCCCGGTTGGGGGCGGCTCGGCGCCTGGTGGCTCCGACCGGAGGGAGGGCGTCGTGACCGGCACGCTGGTGGAGCGGGCCTCCGAGTTCCTCGAGTCCCGTCTCTCTCGTCGTAGTTTCATCAACCGATCGGCGTTCGTCGGGTCGGCCCTGGCCGTAGGCGGGGCGGAGTTCGCCCTACACCCCGGCACCGCCTACGGAGCCATCTGCAGTTGTGGCGACCTCGGGTGCGACTGCGGGTCCACCTGCTGCTCGGGGTTCTCCGAATTCTGCTGCGTCCTCAACGGTGGCTACAACTACTGCCCGACGGGCACGGTGATCGGCGGCTGGTGGAAGGCGGACGGTTCGGCCTATTGCTCGGGGCCGCGCTACTACCTCGACTGCAGTGCGCAGTGCAACTGTCTGGCCGGGTGCAGCGGCGGTTTTCCCTTCTGCGAACCCGGTTGCGACGGCACTAACTGCACCTGCGCGCTGGAGAGCTGTGCCAACTACCTGAACGGCTGCCTGCAGTTCCGCTACGGCCAGTGCAACCAGCAGATCGCCTGCATGGGACGGATCGTCTGCCGGGTGGTGTCCTGCATCCCGCCGTGGGAGGTCGACCCGACCTGTACGACGGCATTGGCCGTGGACGACAGCACGGCCAACATGAACCGGGTGTGCACCACAGCAGTCCCCACCCCGCCGCCACCGCCGGCCCCGCCGCCGCCGCCGTGCTATTCCCCGGCCACCATGTGCGAAGTGGTGGGCATGACCGCGGCCGACACCGCCGGGTACCTGGTCGTCACGGCGTTCGGGAAGGTGTTCAACTTCGGCTACTCCGACAACGACGGCGACATGTCCGGTGCACCCCTGAACGCCCCCATCGTGGCCATGGCTGCCCGAGTGGGTTCCAACGGCTACTGGCTGGTGGCCTCGGACGGCGGTGTCTTCGCCTTCGGGGCCGCCCCCTTCGTCGGATCCATGGGTGGCCAGCCCCTGAACCAGCCCATCGTGGGCATGGCCGCCACCCCCAGCGGCAACGGCTACTGGCTGGTGGCCTCCGACGGCGGCATCTTCTGCTTCGGTGACGCCATCTTCGTCGGGTCCATGGGCGGTCAGCCCCTGAACCAGCCGGTGGTGGGCATGGCCGCCACCCCCAGTGGCAAGGGTTACTGGCTGGTGGCCTCCGACGGCGGCATCTTCACCTTCGGCGATGCGCCGTTCCGGGGTTCCGAGGGGGGCCAGCCCCTGAACCAACCGGTGGTGGGCATGGCCGCCTCGCCCAGCGGCAACGGGTACTGGCTGGTGGCCGCGGACGGCGGCATCTTCACCTTTGGCGATGCGAACTTCGACGGCTCCGAGGGAGGACAGCCTCTCAATCGGCCCATGGTCGGCATGGCTGCGGTGCCCGACGGGTCGGGCTACTGGACGGTGGCCCAGGACGGCGGCATCTTCGCCTTCGATGCTCCGTTCCTGGGGTCCCCGGCATGACCACGGTTCCTGGGGGTCCCCGGCATGACCGATCCCCGGGGTTTCAGGCCGCACCGATTCCTAGGGTCCCGGGCCGCAGGCTGGAAGGGAATGCAATGAGCTCGAAGGCACACCGATGAGGGAGCACCCATGACGACACTGATGACCGTTCTGGCTCTGGTGATGGCCGTGGGAGCCGCGGCCCGGTCCACCTGGTCGCCCTGTGGGCTGTCCATGCTCTCGACCATTACGCCCATTGGCGAGCAGGCCCGCGGGGCGCGGTTCGCCACTTCGGCCACGTGGTTCGTGGTCGGCGGCGTGGCCGGTGGGGCCACGCTCGGGGGAGCGTTGGCCCTTGTCGCCGTGGGAATCGGTGCCCTCCATATCACCGCCTGGACGGTCGGCATTGTTGCCGGCCTTGCCGCCCTGGTCGCCGCGGCTTCGGACTCCCGCATCACCGGTCGGGAGATCCCTATTCACCGCCGGCAGGTTAACGAGGTCTGGCTCGACCGGTTCCGTCCCTGGGTCTACGGCGCCGGGTTCGGGTGGCAGATCGGAAGCGGCGTGGTCACATACATCATGACCTCGGCCGTCTATCTGATCGCCGTGCTCGCGGTCATGACCGGCAACCCGTGGACGGCCCTGGGAGTGGGCGTGCTCTTCGGCACCGTGCGGGGGCTGGCCGTGCTGCTCGGGCGGGGGATCACGACGCCGGCTCGGCTGGCTTCCTTCCACCGCCGCTTCGCCCTGCTCGAGCCGATGTCCAGGCGGGTCATCGTGGCAATGGAGCTGGCAGTGGCGTCGGTGGTGGCCGGGGTCCTGTGGCCTCCGGCGGCTGCCGCGGTGGTGGCTGTGGCCGCCATCGGCTGGGCCGTGGGTCGCCAGGTCGGCGTGCTCGAGGCGCAGTGTGCCGTATCCGGGCCGGCGCCCGAGTCCGACGTGCTGACCGAGTCGCACGTGCCGGCCGAATCCGCCTCCAGGGTCGGTCCCGCATCCGCCCCCGAAGCCACTCCGGCGCTCGGGTAGCGCTCGGGTTCGGGCCCGATCGGACTTCGGGCCTTCCCACCTGGGCTGATACCACGCTCTCGGCTATAACAAAGCATTGATTTCCCCGTGACTTCCCCGTCAGGCCGGCCCGCCGATCCCAAGTCGACGACCTGATGGCATACCTGCTGGCCGTACTGGCTTCGTTTGCCAATGCGCTGAGTGCCGTCTTCCAGCGGATCGGGGTGCAGAACGCGCCGACCGAGTCGACCATGAGCTTCAGCCTTATCAGCTATGCGCTCCGTCGGGGAATCTGGTTGGCCGGAGTGGTGCTCATCGGGGCCGGCTTCGTATTGCAGGCTGTGGCCCTGCGCTTCGGCCAGCTGAGCTCCGTGCAGCCCATTGTCACCACCGAGCTGCTGTTCTTGGTGCTGATCCTGGGTGTCTGGTTCCGGTACCACCTTGGCTGGCGAGAGTGGGCGGGAGCGCTGGCCGCAGCTGGCGGCCTGGCCACCTTCCTGGCCGTGTCCGAGCCAGGCGGTGGGAACATCGTGCCCGGGTTGAGCGCGTGGACCGAGGTGTTCATCGCCGTCGGCGCCGTTGTGGTGGTGGCCGTGGCCCTGGCCTTTACCGGGCCTCGCTGGTTTCGGGCCGCCATGTTCGGGGTCGCCGCTGCCCTCATGTTCGCCCTCAGCGCTGCGCTGACCAAGGTGTTCACCACCCTGGTCACCGAGGGATGGGGGCACGTGTTCATCCATTGGGAGCCCTACGCCATGGCCGCCGCCGGCATTATCGGGTTCTTCTTCGCCCAGAACGCCTACCATGCCGGCCCCGTCACCGCCTCCCAGGCCACCATCACCATCATCGACCCGTTGGCCAGCGTCCTGATCGGCATATGGCTGTTCGGTGATCGGCTGCGCACGGCAAGCTGGCGCGGCCCGGTCGAGGCCCTGGCCATGCTGGTCATGTTCGCCGGCGTCTTCGTGCTGTGCCAGTCGCCACTGGTGGCCGGGGCCAAGGACGAGGCCCACGGGGACCACTTGGTCCGCCGGACCAGGCGGAAGCGTCCAAACGGTCTGGATCAGCCGGTGGATACCCCGCTGACCTAGCCGGTCGGGGCGGTTCGACTGGCGGCAGGGCTCGCCAGTGCCCCGGCATTCACGATCCGGCCACCATGCCATGCAGCGTCTCGTCCAGGTCGGGGTGGCCGAACGCGTAGCCTATGGCCGTCAGCCGGGCGGGTACCGCTCGCTGCCCGGACAAGAGCATCTCAGTGGCCATCTCCGAACCGAGGGCCAGACGAAGGACGGACTCGGGGGCGGTGAGGCGGCACGGGCGGTGGACGGCTCGGGCGATGGCCCTGCTCAGCTCGGCGTTGGTGACCGGCCGGGGGGCGGTGGCGTTCAACGGGCCGACCACGCTGGCATCGACCAGAGAGCGGAGGATGACGTCGACCTCGTCGTCCAGGGCAATCCAGCTCTGATACTGCGTTCCCGGCCCCAACTTGGCGCCCAGCCCCAGCTTGAACAGGGGAAGCAGCTTGGCCAGGGTCCCCCCCGACGTGCTGAGCACGATGCCGGATCGCAGGTTCACCGTCCGGATGCCGGCATCGGCCGCCGGTGCCGCCGCCCGTTCCCACAACCCGCACAACTCGGCCAGGAACCCGGCTCCCTGCGGGGCCTCCTCGGTCAGTTCGCGCTCCCCGCCGTCTCCGTAGTAG
>DASZLD010000208.1:0-4194 GCA_035552655.1 Acidimicrobiales bacterium | reverse complement strand
TTGGCCGGGTGGTTCACCTGGGGCAACGGGTTGAAGATGCCCGAGCCCAGATGGATGCGCTCGGTGGCGTGGGCCAGGTAGCCGAGGACGACGTCGTTGGCCGACAGGTGGGAGTACTCGTCCAGGAAATGGTGCTCGGTGACCCAGACGTACTTGAACCCGGCCTTGTCCGCCGCCTGGACCACCTCGAGCTCATCCATCAGGGCATGGTGCTCGGCTTCGGGGTCCACCTCCCGGCGAAAATTGGGCGTGTACCCCTGAATGAATAGTCCGAACTCCATGTGGATCCCCCAGTTATGTGTAGGTCGGATGTACGTCGAGACGCTACATGACACCGATGGCTCAGGCACAGCCCGAATTCGGACCCGCCTCAGCTGGGAATTCGGTCGGATGGCAACCGGGAGTCCCGGCCCGAGGGGCTGCTGCCGCCCGAATGCTCAGGGGATCGCGCCCCCCACGGGACGGCGCATGACGACGCGGGGCCAGGCCGTCAGGCCACTGGCCTCCTCGCGCGCTCCGATCCGACGGAGTCCCTCGGACAGGTCGGCCTCGGCCACGATGCCGAACCCGAGCCGGGCGTAATAGGGGGCATTCCAGGGGACGTCGGCGTAGGTGGTCAGGGTCAGGGCCGACAGGCCGCGCTGTACAGCCCAGCGGTCGACGGCATCGAGCAGGGCTCGTCCCCAGCCCTGGCGGGCGTGGTCGGGGTGGACCGAGACCTGTTCGACGTGCCCGTTTCCGTCGACCACGTCGACCAGGAGATAGGCCACGGGGAGGTCGGCCGTATCAGCCACGACCCAGGCCCGGCCGTCGGCTTGGAACCTGGTGAGCTCGCTCATGGAGGGAGGATCGGCGTCGGCCACTGCGGCCATGCCCAGGTCGTGGAAAGCCGCACCCGCCGCTCGCTCGATGTCGCCCAACACCGGGAGGTCGTCCACGCGGGCGCTTCGGATCACACCTCATTCTCCCGCATGGGTGCCTGCGGCTACGCCGCCGGTGCAGCTCCGGCGGAGGCGGTCGGGGACAACCGGACCTGCGAACATGGGACGATGAACGCGCTCGAAGAGGGAACGGCGGCTCAGATCGACTTCGAGAAGATCGGCAAAGCCGCTCGAAGCACCCAGGCCCTCATTCCCGTGGTCCTCCAGGACGCCGACTCGTTCGAGGTCCTGTTTGTCGGCTACGCCAACGAGCTCGCCCTCGACGAAGCACTCCGATCGGGCCACGCGGTCCTATGGTCGGCATCTCGAGACGAGCTCTGGGTCAAGGGGGCAACGTCGGGAGACGTGCTCGACCTCCAAGAGGTGCGGGTGAACTGCGAACAGAATGCCCTCTTGTACCTGGTTCGCCCCCGCACCGGGGGCGTCTGCCACACGGCGACGGCCGACGGCACGTCCCGGAGGACTTGTTTCTATCGGCGCCTGGTCGATGGGACGACCCTCGAGTTCATCGATGGCTTCGACCCCACCGAGTAGGGCCAGCACCCCACCATGGCCGACGACGTAGTCATCCGGGAAGCGGAGCGCGGCGATATCCCAGCGATCGTGTCCATCTACAACGACGTCCTGGCCACGACGTCAGCGATCTGGCGCGAGCAGCCCGCGTCAGTGGGTGAACGTGAGCAGTGGCTGGATGACAAGCGGGCGGCACAGCATCCGGTGCTGGTGGCCGTCGATACCTCGGGGGTACTCGGTTTCATCACCTACCAGCCCTTCCGGGACTGGCCCGGTTATGCCAAGACGATCGAGCACACCATCCATGTACGTCCCAACGGGCGGGGGCGTGGCGTGGGCACACTGCTCCTCGCATCGTTGGAGGAACGAGCCCGCTCGCTCGGTGTCCACGTCATGGTGGCGGCAACGGACGCAACCAACGAAGGGTCCATTCGCTTCCACCAACGTGCGGGCTTCGTCGAAGTGGCGCGGATGCCAGAGGTCGGTCAGCTCCGGGGCAAGTGGCGTGACCTCGTGCTCATCCAGAAAATCCTCACGCCCTGACCAGGTGCTCGGCTACGACACGGATCGAACGGGGCGTGGCTCAGGACGTCGTCTTGGTGGTCGTCTTCGTGGTCGTCGGGGTGGTCGTGGTCGGCGTGGTGGCGGTGGGAACGGTGGTGGCCGGGAAGCCGTTACCGGCCAGGTCGGAACCGATGACCACCACGACGTCGATCCCCGCCGTGTTGGGCACCGGCACCGATGCGGTCAGCGGCTGGACCGCCGTAGCCGGCACGCCGAGCTCGGTGGCAATCTGCGCCGCCGACTGCTGCCAGAACACGGCGTAGTACACAGTTGTCGTCGTCGCCGGGGCCGACGAGTTGGTGGGGGTCTGGGTATTCCAGCCCTGCTGCTGGAGTATCTGGGTGAAATGGGCGGCGGTGTTGGACTCCTGGGTGCCGTTGGCCACCAGGACCTTCACGCTGGCGTGGGGAGTGGTGGTCGTAGTGGTCGATCCCTGCTGGGCCGACGTCGTCGTGGTGGACGAGGTCGATGCAGCGTTGGACTTGAAGTGCGGGCCCACAACGGATCCCACATATCCGGCCACGGCGAGGGCCACCACGAGTGCGATGAGGATGCCGAAACGGCGGCCCCAGGATGACCCCCCCTGATACGAGTGCATAGAGCTCACGGGCCAGATCATAGGGGGCGCGCCGTGGGAAATCCCTTGTCAGAAGGCTTCGCTCACACATGGACGATGCCGAGGACGCCCAGGTGGTCGAAAGCGTCGACGTCAGACCGGGCGCAAACAAGGGGTCCGTGACGTTGACTCCCGGTGCGTTGGCATCGCGTACAACCCTCTGGCCAGGGAGTATTCGGAGAGCTTTCTGGGATTAAGCAGGCCCGCCGGCAGCGAGAGCTGGTTGGGCGGTGCGGCCCTGACTATGACTAGGAGCTCGCCAGCGCGCGTTCGGC
This sequence comes from Acidimicrobiales bacterium, assembly GCA_035552655.1. Taxonomy (GTDB): domain Bacteria; phylum Actinomycetota; class Acidimicrobiia; order Acidimicrobiales; family RAAP-2; genus DASXMT01. The sequence goes on along the minus strand of DASZLD010000208.1, from coordinate 1,285 downwards.
GGTGGCCACGATGGTCACATACTGCTTGGTCACGACTCCGCCCAACACGCTCTCGACCACGTTCCCGACCTGGTGGAACAGCTCATCTCGACGATCTGGATCGATGAGGGCATAGGGCGACTGGGTCGACAGCATGGCCACGTAGGTGTCGCGGTCGTAGGTGGCCAACCATGGATGGACGGACACGGTGGGCCTCTCGAAGAGGTCGTCCACGGCGGGTGCGTCGGTGAACGTGCGCTCGATTCGGGACCAGACAGCGGCTATATCGCCCCCACCCTCGGCTTTGGTTCTGATTGCATCAACAGAAGGGAACGCCCACGAGCCCACTTCGGGTACCAGATTCTGCTGCAGGTCCTGCATGGCCTCCGCGAGTGCGTCTTGGGTGCCGCCGCTGGCGTGCATGTTGGTCAGGAGCGCAAGCATTCCATGAGGGCGCAACAGACTGGCCGCCTTGGTGAACCCAACTGAGGGGTCGATCCAGTGGAATGCCGTCGCCGACATGATGGTGTCATAGGAGCCCGGTTCTTCATCAGCGGCTTCGAAGGTAGCCCCCACCACCTCAATATTCGGAAACGAAGCGAGGTTTCGCTGGGCGATGGCGGCAAGTTTGGGGCCGGGCTCGAGGCATCGGATGGCGCAGCCAGTCGGCGCGATGTCTCGAGTTGCCTGGCCGGTGCCGCAGCCAATCTCCAGAAGCCGGCTTGCCGGCGTCAACTCGCAACGAGAGCGTAGGTCGGCGATCGCCTCTGGTGGGTACCCAGGACGAGCAGCGTCGTAGACAGGAGCCAAGCGGTCAAAGCTGATCCGTGCCGATTCTCGGGGGTTCTCGAGCCCGACAGGAAGCGGGATGTACGCAGGCGACGGTTCCCCGGGCGTCATACATGGGGAGTCATCCCGATCGGGCGTGGTCACCAGCCAATTCTTGCAGGACTTCGTTGATGAGCCGTCATCGGTGGTGATCAACTGAGGCCATGGATCCGATGGAGGTGCGAGAGGCGGCCTCGGCCGACCTCGACGCCATATTGGACCTGTACGTGCAGTTAGCCGAGAATCGCCCTGAGTCGCTCCCGGCGCATCGGCCCGAGGCGGAGAGTCTCCTGACCGCGATCGCGGCCGAACCCGGCCGCACACTGCTCGTCGCCGTGGTGGCGGACATGATCGTCGGGACTGCCGACCTAGTCGTCGTTTCCAACCTGACCCATCACGGCATGGCATGGGCGATGGTCGAAAACGTGGTGGTGGATCAAGACCGGAGGCGGGCGGGCGTCGGGCGGGCGTTGATGGA
>DASZLD010000207.1:0-25815 GCA_035552655.1 Acidimicrobiales bacterium | reverse complement strand
AGGTCTTGACTATCCGCCCGACCTGCACAGAGCCGCCCAGCAGGAGCTCCGGGCGTGGGCGAGCTACCTCGAAGATCACCCCTCGATTGCGGCAGAGTTCGAGCTGGCCAGGGCGGCCGACGACCAATTTGTAACCAATTGGGGATCGGTGGGATCGCCAACTTGACCCCCGACACGGTGCTCGCCGCCGTCACCGAGTCAGGGCCGGCCCGGCGCCGTTCCGCTGTGTCGTCTACGTCCAGATGGAACTACTGGGGCAGGCCAGCGGGTCCTCTCGGTTTGCAGCTAGCTGCATTGGTTGGGATCTCCCCCCGTGGTCTGCTGTGGATATGGAGTTCAACCGCTTCGTCGGGAGAAGCAGAAGGATGGATATGAAGGACACCGAGTCCCATGCGACGACGACCGATTCCGGTATCCCGGTTGCGAGCGACGAGTATTCCCTGACCGTTGGGGCCGACGGCCCCATTCTGTTGCAGGACCACTACGCCATCGAGCAGATGGCTCAGTGGAACCGGGAGCGGGTGCCTGAGCGCCAGCCCCACGCCAAGGGCAGCGGCGCCTTCGGCCGGTTCGAGGTCACGAGCGATGTCAGCGGATACACCAGGGCTGCGTTGTTCCAGCCGGGCACCAGGACAGACCTAGTAGCCAGGTTCTCCACCGTGGCCGGTGAGCGAGGTAGCCCCGACACCTGGCGTGACCCCCGAGGCTTCGCCGTGAAGTTCTACACGACCGAGGGCAACTACGACATGGTCGGCAACAACACGCCGGTGTTCTTCATCCGGGACCCGATGAAGTTTCAGCACTTCATCCGCTCGCAGAAGCGTCGAGCCGACAACAATCTGCGTGATCACGACATGCAGTGGGACTTCTGGACATTGTCACCGGAATCGGCACACCAGGTGGCCTACCTGATGGGCGACCGCGGCATCCCGAGAACGTGGCGACACATGAATGGCTATGGCTCGCACACCTACATGTGGGTCAACAGTGGGGGCGAGAAGTTCTGGGTCAAGTATCACTTCATCAGCGAACAGGGTGTCGAGTGCCTCACGCAGGAAGAGGCTGACGCGCTGGTCTCCTCCGATGGGGATTTCCACACCCGTGATCTGTTCGAGGCCATCCGGCGGGGTGACTTTCCTCGCTGGACGCTCACCGTCCAGATCATGCCGTTTGAGGAGGCTGCAGACTACCGCTTCAACCCGTTCGACCTGACAAAGGTCTGGCCGCATTCGGACTACCCGCTCTTTGTGGTGGGTCGGATGATCCTCGACCGGAACCCCACGGACTATCACTCCGAGATCGAGCAACTGGCCGTCGAGCCGAGCAACATGGTTCCCGGCATCGGGCCGAGCCCGGACAAGATGCTGCTGGGCCGAATGTTCTCCTATCCGGATGCGCACCGAGCTCGCATCGGAACGAACTACAACCAGCTACCGGTGAACGCTCCCGTGGCCCCCGTGCACAGTTACAGCAAGGACGGGGCCATGCGCTACAACAAGGTGTCCGATCCGGTCTACGCGCCGAATTCCAAGGGCGGCCCTCGGGCTCACACCGGCCGGTACGGCGAGGCGGCGGGCTGGCACACCGATGGGGAGATGGTGCGTAGCGCCTACACCCTTCACGCCGAGGATGACGACTGGGGCCAGGCCCGCACCCTGGTCCGCCAGGTGATGAACGACGCGGAACGCGATCGACTGGTCAGCAATATCGCCGGACATCTTCGGGCCGGCGTCAGCGAACCGGTGTTGCAACGGGCCTTCGAGTACTGGAGGAACGTCGACGAGGATCTGGGCCAGCGGATCGAGAAAGCGGTTCGCTCCGGGCAATCCTGATCGGGAGCTCAATCCGATCAACCTCAATCACTGGTGGGCAGTTCCAAACATCAACTCATAGGCAAGAGGAGAATCACGTGGAGACCACCGATCGTATCGACATCCGGTACGCATCACAGGACGGCACGCACCGGAGCCAACCGTTGCTGCACCAGCACGGGGTCGAGGTCCAGGAGTTCGGTGCTCTCCGGCTGTTCCCCATCGCGCTCGCCGAAGAGGCCAGGATCGAGAGCTGTCAGCTCCTCAACCACGTCCTGGCCGACACCATCATTCTCTACAGCCTCTACAAGAAGCACCACTGGTTGATGCGCGGCCTTACCTTCTATCAACTGCACCTGTTGCTCGACAAGCACGCCAGCGAACAACTCGAGCTGGTAGATCTCATCGCCGAGCGGGTCCAGACCCTGGGAGGCGTAGCGATAGCCGATCCTCGTCATGTTGCCGAGGTGACCACCGTTCCCCGGCCGCCGAATGGAGCGGAGGAAGTGCCGACGATGCTCTCCCGTCTGCTCGAGGCCCATGAGATCATCATCGCCAAGGTCCGCGACGCGATCGGTCGAACGGCGGCAAATCGTGACGACGGGACAAACGACATGCTTATGGGAGACGTGCTCCGCCGTCATGAGCTCCAGGTCTGGTTCATCGCCGAGCATTTGGTCGACACGCCGGCGGTGCGCGCCTGACCGGACCCGAAAATCACCATACCTTGAGGAGGACAACATGAAACAGATCAGATTGGGCCGGACCGACCTGCCGGTGTCACGGATCGCGTTTGGCACTTGGCAGCTTGGCGGTGACTGGGGAGCAACGGACTCCGAGGAGTCAGTAGCTGCTATCCGGCGAGCAGCAGATGGCGGCGTCAACTTCTTCGATACCGCTCAGGGGTACGGCTTCGGCGCCTCCGAGCGCCTCCTGGCTGAGGCGCTCCGGGGCCGGCCTCGCGAGGAATTGGTCATTGCCACGAAGGGAGGCCTCCGACCAGAAGGTTCTGGTGTTGCCCGCGATGCCAGCGCGGAGTGGATTCAGACTGGCATCGAGGACAGTTTGCGAGCGCTTGCCACTGATTACATCGATATTTACCAGGTCCATTGGCCTGATCCCAAGACGGCCTTCGCAGAGACGGCCGAGACACTGGCCAAGGCGGTTGTCGACGGAAAGATCCACCACGTCGGGGTGTCCAACTTCAACGTCGCTCAAATCGAGGAGTTCAGCGCCACGCTGCCGGTCGAAACGCTGCAGCCCCCCTACCACCTCTTCCGGAGGGACATCGAAGCCGACCTCCTGCCCTACACGCTGGCGAACGGCATCGGCGTGCTGGTCTACGGACCCTTGGCCCATGGACTCTTGGGCGGACATCTCGGACCCGACACCCGATTCGCTCCAGACGACTGGCGATCGAAGAGTCCTATGTTCCAGGGGGACCCCTATAGGCAGAACCTCCGGGCTGTCGCTCGACTGCAGGACCTGGCCACCGAGGAGCTCGGCATCACGCTGGCCCAACTGGCGGCGGCGTGGACATTGGCGAACCCTGCGGTCGACGTCGCAATCGTCGGCACCCGAAACCCGGCTCACGTCGACGAAGCACTAGCTGCGGCGGAGATCGACCTCGACGACGGGGTGATGCAGCGAATCGACGCGATCATGGTCGACAGCGCACCCGTCGTGGGCCCGTCGCCTGAAGGCATGTGAATCGCCGAATGTAGCCATCGTGCGTTGGTCAATGTGTCGGTGATGATCCCCTGACCACACCGATAGACGATCTTGACTTTCGCTCCACTGGGAGGAAAATTAGGCTCGGTCGGGGAACTGGCCGGCTGACTGCTCCAAGAGATCAAGAGGCGGTTTCCTGGCCGCTAGCGAAAGGCTCCCACGATGCGCTCCGATATCGCACCCGGCGGCACCTTCCCAGATTACGAGTTGCCCGATCATACGGACACCCCTCGAAGGCTCAGCGAGCTCCAGGGTGACGATCCGCTGATTCTCACGTTGGCCCGCGGCCACTACTGCCCGAAGGAGCACCAGCAGCACCTCCAGATCGCCGGGTTCTATCCGCAGATCGCCGTGGGCTACACCCAGGTGGTCACGATTGCCACTGACCCTCATCACACGCTGCAGGAGTTCCGTGCTTCAGTCGGCGCCCAGTGGACCTTCCTGTCCGACCCGGGGCGCATCGTCCAAAAGGACCTCGACATCCAGGAGTACACTGACCCCGACAATGACCCGATGATCCCGCACACCCTGGTGCTCAAGCCCGGGCTCATCGTTCACAGCGTCTACAACGGCTACTGGTACTGGGGACGTCCCTCGGTCGACGACTTAACGCACGACCTGCGAGATGTGTTTCGCCAGATTCGTTCCGACTGGGACCTCAGCGCCCCGGGTCTGCGCCAGGCCTGGACTGCGGGCGATCACTCGGCCTTTCATGGCTGGGACAAGAAGGCGGCAGCAAGCCCCAAGACCGATCCGGACCGATGAGCACGTCCTAATATCTGCTTCTGAGTAGACATCACGCTCGGTTGGCGGACGCTACGAGTCGTTGCGCTCGGTGAAGATGCCGACCTCGCCGGCGTGGATCTCGATCCATTCGGCGCCCTCGTCGCCCGCCTGCCACGAGTACAGCGTGTCGGGTATCACGTACCCCATGCCCGCGCTGACCCGCTGGTTGCCGAAGATCAGCTCACCGCAGAGCACGTAGTCGACCTGCAGGGTGCCATGACGGTGCGGCTTCACCCGTTCGCCCGGTTTGGCCTTCTCGTGGAACACCGACAGCTTCGGCGACTGGAGGATCGTCTTGGTCACGAGGTCCCGCCCGAACAGCTCGATCATCTCCTGCGCCTGGGGGCCGTCTCCGGCCATATCGACGATCGTGTAGCCCGGTAGCTCGGCGGTGTCGAAGTAGGTCAGCTTGGTTGGCTGTTCCATGTGTGGCCCCCGGTCAACGATGGTTGGGTGATGTCGCTCGATACGAAATTAGTACGAATGGTCACGACAACCGCCGCCGACCACACAGGACTGCTGATGGCCCGCTGGCCGTTCGATCCACGCCGTTGCCCTATGGGCAGCCGAGCCTGGACCCACCTAATCTTTTCGATCGTGGTCGATGTCGCCGAGGACGAGGGACACCAAACCGGGGCCGAAGTCGTTGGCTAGGGCAGAGCCCGACGGGCCGCGGCCCACTTCGAACCGTTCGCCCTCTGGCGGCAGCCGGTGATGGCAGCCGGCCGAGTGCCGCCCGACGTCCAGGGGCCGGTCGACGGGTCGCGTCCACCTTGGGGCATACCCCGGGTGGACCCGGAACAGTTTGGCTACCGAGTCGAGGAGTACCAGCTGAGCGGCGTTGCCGGGTGCTATCAGCAATCGACCGACCACCCGGGAGCCCGGATCGAAGTGGAGGAGCTGGGCACAGCCCCCTACCGCACCCGTCTGCTGGTGATCCGACCCGCCGATCCGACACAGTTCAATCACACGGTGTTGCTCAACTGGCAGAACGTGTCGGCCGGGTACGAATCGTGGGCCCCGAGCGACGGCGAGCTCTACCAGGGTTATGCCTGGGTCGGGGTCAGCGCCCAGGAGGTCGGGCTGTTCGGACCACCGGTGGGAATGGGCCGCGGGGCTAGAGCCGATGCCACGGGCTTGGTGGACGAAGATCCCGAGCGGTACGGCATGCTGCGCCACCCGGGCGATCCGGGATCGTTCGACATCTTCGCCGATGCCGCCCGAGTCGTGGGCCCAGGACGCTCGACAGCCATCGATCCCCTGGCCGGACTCGATGTCCACCACGTCATTGCCGTCGGCGTGTCGCAGTCGGCGATGCGCCTGGTCGCCTACGCCAATGCCTTGCACCATCGGCATCGGGTGATCGACGGCTACGCGCTGTCGGTCTGGGAAGGGCGTGCGCCCAACCTCATGGACGGACCGATCTCCTACGGTGGCGGCAGGACAGCCATTCGGGAGGACCTCGACGTGCCCGTGGTCGTGGTGAACAGCGAGTTCGAGACGCTTGCCCTCCATGCCACCGGAGCGGTCGACTCGGAGTGGATCCGATACTGGGAGGTGGCCGGCACGCCACACGGGGTCACCCGGAGGCCCGAGCTCCATCGGGGCCGTGGCTGGGAGCCGAACACCCTGCGGTTCAAGCCCGTCGCCGAGTCCGCCCTTCGTCTCATCCGTCGATGGGTGGCCGAAGGTCGGCCTGCCCCATCGTTTCCCCGCATCGCCGTCGACCCAGGCCGCCCACCGCGTATCCGGCGCGACGCTCACGGGAATGCCGTCGGGGGCATCCGCCTTCCCGAACTGGAAGCGCCCGTGGCCGAATACCGCGGCATGGCGGTGGGCACCGGATTGCCACCGCTCTTCGGTGCCGCCCGACCCTTCACCGATGACGAGCTCAGGGAAATGTACCCGTCCCGGCAACTCCTCGCCGCCCGGTGGCAGTCGGCTGTCGATGCCCTGACCGCCTCGGAGGCCATCCGCCCCGAGGACGCGGGGGCCATGGCCCAGAGGATCGACGGCGTGCGCCTGCCCACCGACGAGCCCGGAGGCGATGCAACCGTTGGACCGCCCGTGACACCGCAGCGCGCCGGCTGACCATCAGATGGCGATCCGTCGCCGCCAGGCTGCCCGCAGGTGGACTGGCTAAGGTCGGTCCATCCATGCAGGGGGAGGACCACCATGTCGGACGCTCATCGCATTGCCGCCAGCCGGATAGTCAAGGCCCCTCCGGCCGCGGTTTTTCGGATCGTCACCGACCCCCACATGCAGGTCGAGATCGACGGCTCCGGCATGCTCGAGGCGGCACCCGGTGCGAGGCGGGTCGAAGCGGTGGGCGACACCTTCGAGATGGACATGGACCGCGAGCCGCTGGGCGACGTGGACATGGGGAAGTACAAGTCGCTGAACACGGTGACCAGGATCGTCCCCGACACCCTGCTCGAGTGGAATGTCGGTTCGGCTGAACGGGGCCCTTTCGGCCACGTCTATGGCTGGGAGATCAGGGCGGTGAGCGCCGATGAGACCGAGGTGACGAACTACTGCGATTGGACCAACATCCAGGAGAAGTTCATGCCCCATTTCCCCATCGTCCCGCTGGCCATGATGGAGAAGTCAGTCGACAACCTGGCCGCCCTCGTCGCCCGGACATCCGAAGCTCCGAGCTGAACGGCGGGAATCAGTTGGCTGGCCCCTGGTTGTTCTCCATTCCCGGTCGATCCCGGTTCAGCTGACGAGCTGGTAGAGGCTCTTGCCCATCAGCCACAAGCCGATGAGAAGAGAGAGCACCACGATCACCTGGTCGCGGTGGGTGTCCATCCAGGTCCGCAGGGCGGCGAAGCGCCGCTGGGCCGCGTCGGGGGCCAAGGTGGCATAGAGCTCCATGGTCAGAAGCGACGCCGAGCTGAGCAGGCAGAAGAGGACCAGCATGAGGTAGTTCCACACGCTGGACAACTGGGCGGTGACCACGGTGGCTGCCCCCGCAGCAACCAGCGGCCACGGCTGGACGAAGAAGGAAAGCCCGGCCACCGTCCACAGCGACAGGTGGTCCAGTTTCTTCATCCACGTCGGAGACTTTCTGGCCCTTCCCCTCCTGCGGTGCTGGCGAATTGCCACCAGGATCAGAGCGACGCCCACTGCCAGCTTGAGGGCCAGGGCGGCCGTGGAGGGGCTCGAGTTCGACCGAACGGGATTGCCCCCGGTGGCCAGCTCGACGACGGCCACGATCACCACCAGCGATCCGAGCCAGGTGAGCACGAACACCAGGCCCTTGATGATGCCCCGTTCGGCCGACAGGATCAGGATGAACGCGGTGATAGGGATGGGCTCGAGGGTGACGGCCAGGCCGATCAGTAGGAGATCGAGGACGACCATCTATGCCCTACCCGTCCTCGATGCCCCTGGATGGAGAGGTTCGAGGGGCATAGGGGGACACCCTGGCACAGTTGCGGCGGCGGCGCTCGTGACCGTGATCGGGCTGGCCGACCCGGTGCACGCCGCCGCCTCTGTGGCTACTCCGTGGTCCGGCGCTTGAAAAAGTACGAGGCCAACGGGGCCGACACGGCCAGGATGACCACGGACCAGATCAGGGCCGCCTCCACAGGATGCTGCATGGGCCAGGCATGCACGGAGGCCGATGGGTTGGGGTTCCCGAACAGCTGGCGGGCCCCGGCCGTCACTGCGCTGACTGGATTCCAGTTGGCGATGGCCTGGAGCCAGCCCGGCATGTGCGCCGTCGGCACCAGGGCATTGGACACGAAGGCCAGCGGGAACAGGACGATGAAACCGAACGAGGCGGCCGATTCGGGGCTCTTGCTGTTCAGGCCGACACAGGCCGCCACCCACGAGAGGGCGTAACTGAAGAACAGGGCCAGGAGGAAGCCACCGATGATCGAGGGAATGCTGGCGGTGCCGCTCCACCCGATGGCCAGTCCGGTCAGGGCCACGATGGTGACGCACACGGCGGCGGACATGAGGTCGGCAACCGATCGGCCCACCAGGATGGCCGACCGCCACATGGGCAAGGTCCGGAACCGGTCGATCACCCCTTCGTGCAGGTCGGTGCTCAACCCCACGGCGGTGCCCATGACGGAGGTGGTCAGGTTGAGGGTGAGCAGGCCGGCCAGGGCGAAGTCCTTGTAGGTGCCGCCGGGAATGGGGATGCCCGACCCGAACACGTAGATGAAGAGCAGGGTGAAGAGGACGGGCTGGATGGTGACGTCGGAGAGCTGCATGGGCTCCCGGGCGACATGGATGAGGTTCCGCCGGGTGAGCGACCAGACGTCGGCCACCCGGGCGCCGATGCGGAAGTGCGACTTGGCGGGCGCAGCGCCCACGTTGGGGAGGACGGCGGTGGTCATAGGGAGGCTCCTTCGAGTTCAGGCGCTTCGGCTACTTCGGCCGGGTGGCCGGTGAGGGAGAAGAAGACATCGTCCAGCGAGGGCTGCCGCACCTCGATGTTGTCGACCAGGACACCAGCGGCATCCAGGGCCCGCACCACCGTGGTGGCCAAGCCGGGCGAATTGTCGACGCCGGCTTGCAGGACACGACCGTCTTCGCTGACCTGGACCCGACCTTCTACCAACTGCTGGAGGGCGGAGACGGCGTCGGGGTGGGAGGCGGCCAGGGTCACCTCCAGGCGTGCCCCCTTGCTCGCTTCCTTCAGCTCACGCGGGGTGCCCTGGGCGATCACCGTCCCATGGTCGATGACGACGATGTTGTCGGCCAGGGTGTCGGCCTCGTCGAGGTACTGGGTGGTCAAGAGCAAGGTGACGCCCTCACCCACCAGCTCCCGGATGACGCCCCACATGCGCAGGCGGCTGCTCGGGTCCAGCCCGGTGGTCGGCTCGTCCAGGAACAGCACGGGCGGGCGGGTCATCATGGACGCGGCCAGGTCGAGCCGGCGCCGCATCCCACCCGAGTAGCCCTTGGCCACCCGATCGGCGGCGAAGGTGAGCTCGAAGCGGTCGAGCAGCTCGGTCGCCCTCGCCTTCGAGGCCGACCGGCTCATCCGGCTGAGCTCGCCGATCAGGGCCAGGTTCTGGCGTCCGGTGAGGAGCCCATCGAGGGTGGCATCCTGGGCGGCTACGCCGATGTGGCGCCGTACCTCGGCTGCCTGGGTCACCACGTCGTGGCCGGCCACCGTGGCCCGCCCACTGTCAGGGGTGGCGAAGGTAGTGAGAATCTTCACTGCGGTCGTCTTGCCCGCCCCATTGGGCCCGAGCACTCCCAGGATGGTCCCGGCGGGTACGGCGAAATCCACTCCGGCCAGGGCCTGGGTCTCGCCGTAACGCTTGGTCAGGCCCTCCGCTTCGATCACGATGTCTCCAGCCATAGCGTCCTTACCTGTCGGCTAGTAGTCTGTTACTTACTAGCCGCATGGTAAGGGAACTACTTACCTGCCGTCAAGTAGTGAGGACGAGCATGACAATTCAGGCGATCAGTGGCGAGACAGGGTCCGAGGACGAGAAGACGCCGGAAGCCAAGTCCACCCGCGAGCGGATCCTCGACGTCGCCCTCGACCTCTTCATCGAGAAGGGCTACGACAAGACCTCCCTGCGGGAGATCGCCGAGCCGTTGGGTTTCTCCAAGGCGGCGCTCTATTACCACTTCGCCAGCAAGGAAGACATCTTGATGGCACTACACATGCGCCTCCATGAACTCGGGCTCGACGCACTGGCCCAGATGGCCGACCAGGAGCCTTCCGTGGCCCGGTGGGCCGAGCTCCTCGAGCAGCTGGTCGACCAGATGTTGGCCAACCGAAAGATCTTCCTCTTGCACGAGCGGAACCAGGCCGCGTTCGAGGCGATGCACCGCGAGGAACACGACGCCAAGCACGTAGACCTCCAGGAGCAGGTTCGCCGGGTGCTGGCCGACGAGCGTCTGAGCGTCCGGGACCGGGTCCGGATGTCGGCTTCGTTCGGGGCGGTCATGGGCGCCGTCCTCATCGCCGGCGACGCGTTCGATGCCGTCTCCTCCGACGAGCTGGGCGGGATCTTGCGCGGCGCGGTGCGCGACCTGCTGGGGTAGGTGCTGTGGCGCGGCTGTGATCGGCCGACTTCCCTTCCACTGTGGGCCTGGGAGCGATACCGTCGATCCAGTGGCCATCACCCACCATTCGGATCGCGGCGGAGGAAGAACGGCCACTGTCCGCCTGGCCCGGGTGGCGACCCGAACCGTGGGTGCTCTGGGGACGTACCAAGTCGGGCTGGATGACGAGGCGGTTGGGGGCATCAAGTCGGGCGAGGTGAAGAATTTCGCCGTCACCCCAGGCCAGCATCGGGTGACGGTGACGGTGCCCCATCGCGAGGCGGTGGCTGATGTCACCATCGGGGTGCACGAGCGAGAGATCGTGTTCCTCGAATGTGCCCCCAGGGGTGGACCGTTCAGCGCCCTGCTCCGGTTGGTGCTGCGAGGGCGCCGGTCGGTGGATATCTACTCGTCGGAATGACGGGCTCAGTAGGCGAAGAGGTGCCACCCGGCATAGGCCCAGGCCACGACGAGCACGACGTTCGCTGCCCTTGGTCGTGAGATCAGCCGGATGAGCTCCGCGGCGGTGGCCACGCGACCGCAGGATCGCCGGGCCGCCTGGTCGACCAGCACGCACACGGCGACCAGGCCCACCCAGAAGGCCACTCCTGCGGCCCGGCTCGAAGGGAGCAACAGTGCCGGCATGAGCGCCGGGTGCTGTGTCCCCACCGCTGCCGCCATTGGCGGGGCGTCCCGTGCCGGTCCAGGGGAACGTTTGGCCGACTCCCAGTCGACCGGCGCTTTCGCCCGGGCCACCCCATAGCCCAGCCCGACCAGCATCCAGATCAGCAACAGTGCCGCGGCGAAGGGTCGGTAGGCCTGGGCCAGCGCGCTGACGGTCAAGTGCGGTTCGTGCGGGCCGGTGTCGATGCCCAGCACCTCCCAGATGGTCACCACGAGGGCGAGGGCCAACCAGGGTGATACGCCCTGGAGCGCGTGGGTCGCATCACGGTGGTTCGGGCCAGGCCAGTCAGTGCCGGTGGGTGGCAGGTACACCGAGATCCGGCGATGGTGCCGACCCCGCCAGAGCAGGCTGTCCATGGCGACCACGGCGGCCAGCGACAGGGCCCACGTGATCCAAGCCGGAGTGGTGGATCGATGGAAGCTGCTGGCCCATCCACACCAGGCCACGAGGGCCACGGCCAACACCATGCTCGGAGCTATCCGAAGGGCGCGCACTGGTGCCATCGTGTCACCACGGAGCGGACTGTTTCGAGGAGACTGTTCATTGCTTGAACCGGCGCTGGAGGGCATCCAGTCGCCGATCCCATCTGGTCTCCACGTCGGCCAGCCAACTGGCCGCGTCGCCCAGGCCGGGCCCCGCCACCCGGTAGCGAACCTCTCGGCCGCTGCGCTCACCGACGACCAAGCCGGCGCCGGCCAAAGCGGTGATGTGCTTGGCCACGGCTTGGCGCGACATGGGGTAGTGCTCGGCCAACGCTGTCGCCGTCAGCGGTCCTTCGGTAGCGAGCTGATCGAGCAGTTGCCGTCTGGTCGGATCGGCCAGGGCGGCAAAGACACCGTCGGTATCCCGGCTCGAGGCGGAGGGCGGATCAGCGGGTGCCAATCGCCACCGGCGCCATGGCTCCGCTCCACACCCCGACCAATCGGCCGTCCCATGCAGTCCAGTTTGCCCCGGCCGAGGACGCCTGGGCCGTTGGTGCTTCGGCGGGCCGAGCCGTGGGCAGCTGGCGTTCGGTGATGGTCAGATCGGTACCTTCCCCAACTGGTGCCAGGAGGTAGGTCACCTCCGAGGACTCGTCGTCGGAGCGATCCTCCGGCCACCACCGAAACCGCAGCTGCTGATAGGCGACCACTTCCTCGATCTGCCCCTCCCGCACGGCGCCGTCGTCCTCGACGAAGCGGGCGGGGCCCCCGGGACGGAGGTCCCAGTCCACGAGGGCTCCAAACCAGGTGGAGACGGAAGCGGGATCGGTCAGTGTCTCCCACAGGTGCTGGGGGCTGGCGGGGATGAAGAGGTGGCGCTCGAGCATGGGGTTCCTCCGGGTGGCGTCGTCAGTGCAACTCCATGGTTGCACATCCGGTGGGTTTGTGCCTAATGTGCAACTCAAGCGTTGCAGATAAGAAGGAGGTCCCCCATGGGTTACCTGGTCCCAACCGTCATCGAGCAGTCGTCCCGCGGTGAGCGGGCGTACGACATCTACTCCCGCCTCCTCAATGACCGCGTGGTCATGCTCACCACCGAGATCAACGACGACAGCGCCAGCCTGCTGACCGCCCAGCTCCTCCACCTGGCCGCCGATGACGCCGACAAGGACATCTCCTTGTACATCAACAGCCCGGGGGGCTCGGTCACCTCGACCTTCGCCATCTACGACACCATGCAGATCGTTCGGCCCGATGTGTCCACCGTGTGCCTGGGCATGGCCGCCTCGGGCGCCGCCGTGCTGCTGGCCGGGGGGGCCGCGGGCAAGCGCTACACGCTGCCCAACTCGCGGATCCTGATCCACCAACCCCACGGCGGCGCCCAGGGACAGTCCATCGACATCGAGAACCAGGCCCGGGAGATCGCCTTCTTGCGGGGACGGATCGAGCAGATCCTGGCCCACCACACCGGACAGCCCATCGATCGGATCGCGGCCGACACCGATCGGGACTACATCCTGGGCGCCGCCGAGGCGATCGAGTACGGCATGGTCGACGAGGTGCTCGAGCATCGCCAGTTGCGAACGGCATCGGCCGCGGCCAGCTGAGGGCGTCGACGCCGCACCTCCGGTTGGTTCGCTGAACGCCGATTGCCGCCTATCGTTCGGGCGTGGCTCGACGAGAGACTTCGACCAACCGATACGAGCTCCTGACCTGCGCCTGGAAGGGTCATGTCCTGGTCGGGATGGATGCGGCCACGGTCACCGCCGCTGACGTGCTGGTGGTGCGGGAGGCCGACGGGCTCCGCTGGTACCGCTGCTTGCGGTGCGACGCCTGGGTTCCCAAGGAGTTGCCGAGCCATCCGGTAGAGGCTTCTGTCCCCAATCGAGATGAGATCACCCTGCCCGAACGAGGGCCGTTGCTGCGCGATCGGTACGTCCTCCGATTGATTGCCATCGAGCGCGGTGTCCACGTCGTGCTCTACGGCGCCCTGGCCATCTTGTTCTTCATCTTCAGTCGACACCACACCGCGTTTCAGCAGGACTACAACCAACTGATGAACGACCTTTCCGGAGGTGATCCCGCATCGATCCAGCTTCGGGGAGTCCTCGGCCATCTGAAGAACCTCTTCAAGTACACCCCCACCCATCTCTACGAGCTGGGTATCGTGCTGGCCGTCTACGCCGCTCTGGAAGCGACCGAGATGGTGGGGCTGTGGTTGGCCAAACGCTGGGCCGAGTACCTGACCCTGGTGAGCACCACCCTGTTCATCCCCTTCGAGGTCTACGAGATATCCGAAGGGGTCAGCGCGTTCAAGGTGATCATCCTGGTGATCAACGTGGCCATCGTGATCTATCTCCTGGTGGCCAAACGACTGTTCGGGATCCGGGGCGGCCACCGGGTCGAACACGAGCGCCGACACCACCTCAGCGGGTGGGGGGCCCTGGAGCGGGCGACCCCCGGGTTCCAGTCGCGCCCCGACCAGCCCGATGCTGCGGCAGACCTGCCCCTGGTCGATCAGGCTCGGAGCACCACGGCCTGATCGGGTCGCAGGCTGCCCGGGAACGGCTGTCCCTCTCCGTCTCCGTCACTGGCTATCTCGACCACCGGGTGTGGGTCCGCCGCCGTCCACGCGGCCAGGCCGTCGAGTACGACTGAGTCGTCGGTGAAATTGATGAGCACGACCCACCGCTCGTCTCGGTGGACCCTGCTGTAGGCGAGCACGCCATCTGGCCCGGACAGTAGGTCCTGGGTGCCGAGCACCAGCCCCGGCGCCTGCTTTCTGAGCTGGAGCAGCCGGCGATAGAGATGGAGCACCGATCCCTGCTCGTGGCGTTGCCTGGCGTAGTTGCGGGTGTCGGCATCCGGTGGGAGCGGCAGCCAGGTCGAGCCGACTTCGACGGGCCAGCCGTGGTCGGTCGATCCGTCCCAGGGGATCGGCGCCCGGCAGCCGTCGCGCCCGCCCGGATCGACCTGCTGCTCCTCGGGGACCACGGCATCGATGAGTCCCAGCTCCTCGCCCTGGTACAGAAATGGCGTTCCGCGCAGGGTCAGAAGGAGCACGGCCGCGGCCCGGGCCCGGGCCTCACTCCGACGGGACCGGGTGTCACCGTCCTCGCCCCGGTACGCGGCGCCCAGGTCATATCGGGACCGATGACGAGGATTGTCGTGGTTGGACAGCACCCAGGTCGGCCAGGCCTGGCGGGGGTCGAAGGCGCCCGTCGTGTCCTCGATGCACCGACGCCACTTGGCCGCATCCCAGCGCGCGTACAGAGGCGGGAAATTGAACGACAGGTGCAGCTCGTCGCCGTTCCCGTAATAGGTGGCAACGGCATCGGTCGAGAGCAGGTAGACCTCGCCCACCACCACCCGGTCGCCGGGATAGTCATCGACCAGGTTCCGGATGTGGCGCAACCGTTGGTGGGTGATGGCCACGTCGTTCAGGGCCGAGTGGGGGATGCCGGCCACCTCGGGAGGATCGTCGGGAAGGTCGGGGTCCTTGCCGATGCAATGGATGACGTCGGCCCGGATCCCGTCGACGCCGCGGTCGAGCCAGAAGCGCAACACGTCGTGCATGGCCGACACCACCCCGGGCTCGTCCCAGTTCAGGTCGGGTTGGGCCGGTTCGAACAGGTGCAGGTACCACTGCTTCGAGCCGGTATCGAGGGTCCAGGCCGGGGCTCCGGCCTCGAAGGCCGCCGTCCAGTTGTTCGGTGGAGCTCCGTTCCCCCCGGCATCACGCCAGACGTACCAGTTCCGGTGGTTGCTGTCCGGCCCCGAGCGAGCATCGACGAACCACGGATGGGCATCGGAGCTGTGATTGGGGACCCAGTCGATGATGACCCGGATCCCCAAGCCGTGAGCGTCGATCACCAGCGCATCGAAGTCCTCGAGGGTGCCGAACAACGGGTCGACATCGCAGTAGTCGCTGACGTCGTACCCGAAATCGACCATGGGCGAGGGGTAGAAGGGAGACAGCCAGATGGCGTCCACGCCCAACCAGGCCAGATCGGCAAGCCGGGCCCGGACGCCGGGAAGATCGCCGACGCCGTCGCCATTCGAGTCAGCGAACGAACGCGGATAGACCTGATAGATGACGGCTCCCTGCCACCAGGGGGGCGGGGTCACCACGTAAGGCCGAGGGTCTCTCGCATGGTGGCTTCGAAAGAAGCGTCATCGAGCTGTCGACGCACGGCCAAGACCATCTGGGCGTCGGCCCCCACTTCCACCCGCATCGGGGCCTGCGGGTCCTCCAACGCGTCGGCAATGGCCATGGCCACGGTGCTTGGTTCCGGGCGACCCGATGGCCCGGTCAGCGTGGAGGAGACGCTGTCCCACTGGTCCCAGAGTTCCCGGTAGATGTCCGGCCCCGGATGCTCGCCCATGTCCTTCATCCCCGGGGCGATGTAGCCCGGTTCCACGATGACCACCCGGATCCCGAAGTGACCCAGCTCGTAGTGGAGCGTCTCGGAGATGGCCTCCAAGGCATGCTTGGACGCGGCGTAGGCGCCCTCGAGCGGCGTGGGAATGCGGCCCTGCACCGAGCTCACGTTGACGATCACCCCACTGCCCCGGGCCCGCCAGGACGGGAGCACGGGCTGGAGGAGCCGGAGGGGGCCGATGGCATTGGTGTCGAACGCCTCCTGCAGGCGCTGGAGCGGATAGTCCTCCAGGGGACCTTTGGTGGAGATGCCGGCATTGTTCACGATGGCATCGAGCTCGCCACAGGCATCCAGGGCCCGTCGGATCGAGATCTCGTTCCGGACATCGAGCTCGAGGCGCTGCGATGCCCCGACGCTCTCGAGAAGCTTGGCGTCCCGAGCCGTGGCCACGACATGGTGACCGCGGGCGGTCAACTCGTTGGCGGTGGCCTCACCGATGGCTCGGGCCGCTCCGGTAATCAGCACACGCATGCGACGAGTGTAGGGAACGACAGCGGGCCGGCGACGGGCCTACCATCGATGGCCAACCACGATGAGGGAGCGAGCATGAGCGCCGAGGCCAATCGGAAGCTGGTCACCGACTTCTGGAGCGCCCTGTACCAGCGCCACTGGGACCGGCTCGGAGGGTTCTTCACCGCCGAGTCGCAGTACACCGACATGACCACCCCGGCCGACGAAGTGGCCGTCGGGCCCGAGCAGATACTGGCTCGACTGCGGCTGGGACTCGAGCGCATCAGTGCCTATGAGCACGACCTGCGGCTGACGGTGGCCGAGGGCGATGCCGTGGTCACCGAGCACACCGAGACCTGGCACTGGCACACCGGCGAGGTGGTCGCCCTTCCCTTCGTGTCGGTCCAAGAACTGCGCGGCGGCTCGATCATGCGGTGGTGGGACTACTGGGACCTGCAGACCCTGATGAACGCCGCCCCGGCCTGGTGGATCGAGCACGTGGCCCAGGGGTATACCTGACCCGGCCACGGTATGGCCTCAGGCCACGCGCACCTGATGGTCCCCGACGGTGACCACGTCCCCTCGGTGGAGCTGTCGGCCCCGCCGCCGTTCCGATTCGCCGTTGACCCGCACCGATCCGTCCTCGAGCAGGATCCGGGCATCCGATCCCGAATCGATGAGGTTGGCCAGTTTCAGGAACTGACCCAGGCGGATCATGTCGTCACTGATGGATACGTCCTGCACGCCCCCATCATGTCCGCTGTTCGGTCGCCGCGATGCGCATCACCCGCTCGTTGGACCTACGCTCCAGGTACGTGACTCGTCCTGCCTTTGCGACGAAGGCTCGATCTTCGAGACGCGGATCCTACGACCTGGCTATCGATGACCCATGCCCCCATCCCGACCCGTCCACCCCGAGTCGAGGCGTTTAGCTGCGATAGGCATCGGGCATCGTGACAACATGACGCTCGCAGCCGTACCGGCACCCGCCCCGACGCCGGCGGCGCGTCTGGCATCGCGACTCGAGCGGGCCTTAGCCATTGGCGCCCTCGCGCTTGACGAACTCATGGATGCCGAACCTGTCGATGCCCGCGACGGCGCATTGACCCTGGCTGTGATTCATGATCTCTTCGTTGCCCCCGTCGACACGGTGCGGGAAACAGTGGTCCATCAACACCACCCGGCCGTCGTGGCCCTGAAGGGCCGGCTCGAAGCGGCGTTGCTGGACCGGGTGGCCGACCAGGTCGGTGAGATCGAGGTCGCCGGAGGAGCGAGCGCGGTGGAATCGATCCGAGCGCTCGCTTCCCGGGACCTGGTCCCGTCGGTGTACCAGTGGGTGGCCGCCTCCGCCCGCTGGACCGAGCTCCGATCCTTCCTGGCCATGGAGGGCGGCCCCGACGGCGGCTTCGATGACCTGGTGGCCCTGGGCCAGATCGGACTGGCCGGCGAGCCGAAGTTGGAGATGGCCAGGAACTACTGGGACGAGATGGGACGGGGCTCGCTCCCGGCCATTCACACCGAGCTGCAGCATCGCATGGCCGTCGCTGTCAGGCTGGGCTCCACGCCCCGGGCCCTCCTCCCCCTGGTAGCCCTGGATCGCTCGTTGCTGTGCACCGTGTTCGCCACCAACCGTCGACTGCAGCCCGAACTGGTTGGCGCGCTGGGACTGATCGAGCTGCAGGCCGGGCCGCGTTGCCGCCAGGTGGTGCGGGGGCTGAAGCGGCTCCGAGCCGGCCAGGATGCCCTGGCCTTTTACCAGGAGCACGCCGAGGCCGATCCCCGGCACGGCAAGGCCTGGCTCGACCACGTCGTCGGCCCGCTGTCCACCGACCCCTGGTGGGCGTCGGGCATGGTGCGTGGGGCGCGGTACCGGTCTGCGGTGAACGGCGCCTTCTTTGCCCTGGTGGCCGACCGGGCCGAGGAGGGATTCGCCAGTCCACGCCGGCGCGGCGCCGGTACCCTCCATCTCCTGTCCGGGCCCACACGGTGAGGATGCCCCAACGACCGCCGGCCGGCCAGCTGCTGGCCGGTGCCGTCGCTCGCATCGAACGCCTCGGAGTGCTCGATGCCGTCGCCGACCCGATCCGACAACGGACGCAGCGCTTGTTCCGGCCCGGCCGGGTCCGCGACATCCTCAGTGGCACCGCACTCGGGCACCCGGCCCATCCTGTTCTCGTCGACCTCCCCATCGGCTTTTGGACCAGCGCCATGCTGTTGGACTTCACCGGTCGGGGGCAGCGGCGTGGCGCCCGTTGGTTGATGGGGATGGGCAACCTGTCGGCCCTGCCCGCCATCGCCGCCGGGCTGTCCGATTGGACGGACACCGACCTGGCCGAGAAGCGGGTCGGGTTGGTCCACGCCACCGGCAACACCGTCGCCCTCGGTTGCTTCACCATGTCCTGGTGGGCCCGTCGCCGGGGCGGACGGGCCGGACAAGGATGGTCCCTGCTCGGCGCCACGTTGGCCACCGGAGCGGGCTGGCTCGGTGGGCACCTGGCCTACACCATCGGGGTGGGGGTGGACACCAACGCATTCGAGGTCGGGCCGGCCGAGTGGTCGACGGTGTCGGGCGAGGTGGACCCCAACGGCGGCATCAGCGGGGTCACGGTGGATGGCGTCAGGGTGGTCGCCGTGCAGACCGGCGGGACGGCCCGGGCCCTGGCCGATCGGTGCAGTCATCGGGGCGGACCCTTGTCCGAGGGTCACCGTCAGGGCAACTGCATCGTCTGCCCCTGGCACGGTAGCGAGTTCGATCTCGACACCGGCGTGCCGGCGCGGGGACCGGCATCGGCACCCCAGCCGGTCTACGAGGCCCGGGTCGTTGGCCCGGATCTCGAAGTGCGTCGTCGCGAGCCACGGGCACTGCGTCAGCGAGCGGTGCGGCCCCCCCGGGGCGACTGAGCTCGCTCGTCGGGCGGACCTTTTCTGTGCCGGTGCTCATCGGAACGTCGGGGTGGCAATACGCCGACTGGCGTGGGCGCTTCTACCCAGCGGGGCTGGCCCAGGCCCGTTGGCTCGAGCACTACGCCGAGCGGTTCCGCACGGTGGAGGTGAACAATGCCTTCTACCGACTCCCCGAGGCCACCACGTTCCAGGCCTGGAAGGAGCGGACCCCGGAGGACTTCATCGTGACCGTGAAGGCCAGCCGCTACCTCACCCATGTCCGTCGGCTGAAGGATCCGGCCGAGCCCGTCCACCGTCTCATGAGCCGCGCCGAGCATCTGGGGGCCAAGCTGGGTCCGGTGCTCCTCCAGCTCCCGGCCAACTTCCGCATCGATCTCGAAGCCCTCGACCAGACGCTCAGCTTCTTTCCCCCTCGAACGCGCATCGCCTTCGAGCCGCGCCACGATTCCTGGTACACCGACGAGACGGCCGATCTCCTGGCCCGCCGTGGGTCCGCGTTCTGTTTGAGCGACATCCCCAGCCGCCGTTCTCCCCACTGGCGAACCACGGATTGGGGCTACCTTCGGTTCCACCAGGGGCGGGCCAGCCCAGCCCCGTGCTACGGGCGTACCGCCCTGCGGTCCTGGGCCGAGCGACTGGCCGATCGGTGGTCCTCCTCTGACGACGTCTACGTCTACTTCAACAACGACCACGCGGGATGCGCCGTCCGTGATGCCCACCGGTTCGCCCTGGCCGTCGAGCGGGTCGGGCTCGAGCCGTCCCGAGTTCCCTCGGCCCGAGAGGCTCCGGTGGTTGCCTCCGAATGACGGAGGCCGTGCGTCGCAGGCCTACTGCATCGGCGTCGGTGATGTTCGGTCCGCGGCGTTGCCGGGTATCTGGGGGAGGTGGGTGACGAACGGGGAGCGCGGGCCCGAGAGGGTCGGGAGGGCGTCACCGCGTCCTCGCCCGCCCTCGACGAATTCCCCCCGCACGTGCTCCGGGAGTACAGCCTCCTGGCCGACGGCGAACGAGGTGTCCTGCTCGGACCCAGGGGTGACTTTGCCTGGATGTGCGCCCCTCGATGGGACTCCGACGCCGTCTTCTCCTCCCTCATCGGGGGGGCAGGGATGTACGCGGTCACGCCCACCGAACCGCGAATGGTGTGGGGTGGCTACTACGAAGAGGGCTCGCTCATCTGGCGAAGCCGTTGGGTCACCACCACCGGGATCGTCGAGTGCCGGGAGGCGCTGGCCTTCCCCGGCGACCCCCGTTGCGCCGTGGTCCTCCGGCGGATCATGGCCACCGACGGGCCTGCTCGGGTGCGGGTGGTGCTCGACGCCCGGGCCGGATTCGGCACCCACCCCATGGGCTCGCTGCGTGCCGATGGCGGCCTGTGGTCGGCACGGACCGACGGGCTGCACCTTCGCTGGTCCGGGGGCGAGGCGGCCAGGCCGAGCCCCGGAGGAGGCCTCGAGCTCTTCATCGACCTCGAGCCGGGAGCCCATCACGATCTGGTGTTGGAGCTGTCCGACCGGGAGTTGACCGACGGCCCGGTCCGGGCCGACGCGGCGTGGAGAGCGACCGAGGCCGCGTGGGCGGCGGCTGTTCCCCGGCTGGACGGCACCCTGGCAGCTCGAGACGTCCGCCACAGCTATGCCGTGCTGCTCGGCCTGACCAGCGCGGCGGGGGGCATGGTCGCCGCCGCCACCATGTCGTTGCCCGAGCGGTCCGATGCCGGAACCAGCTACGACTACCGCTATGCCTGGATCAGGGATCAGTCCTATACCGGACAGGCCATCGCCGCACATGGCCCCCATCCCCTGCTCGACACCGCCGTCGGCTTCGTGTCCGAACGAATCGCGGCCGACGGCACCCAGCTCAAGCCGGCCTATACCGTCGTCGGAGGTGCGGTTCCCGACGAGCGCGCGCTGTCGTACCTCGATGGCTACCCGGGCGGGACGGACAAGGTGGGCAACTGGGTCAACCAGCAGTTCCAGCTGGACGCACCGGGCGAGGCTCTCCTGCTCTTTGCCGCCGCCGCTCGTCACGACCACCTGGATCTCGATCATTGGCGGGCAGCCGAGTCGGCCGTGCAGCTCATCGAGACCCGTTGGACCGAGGCCGACGCCGGCATCTGGGAACTGGACAACCATCATTGGGCCCATTCCCGGCTCACCTGCGCCGCCGGCCTCCGGGGCATCGCCGCGGCTCGACCCACCGGTCCCCAGGCCGCGGCGTGGACGACACTGGCCGATGCCATCGTGGCCGACGTGGCCTCGGACAGCCTGCATCCGAGCGGGCGGTGGCAGCGGGCCCCGGACGACGAACGGGTCGATGCCGCCCTTGTCCTCGCCGCCATTCGCGGGGCCGTGCCCGCCCAGGATCCCCGGAGCCACGCCACGCTCGACGCGGTGGAGGCCGAACTGGGTGGCTCCGGCTATGTCTACCGGTTCCGTCACGACGAGCGGCCGCTGGAGGAAGCCGAGGGCGCCTTCGTGCTCTGCGGGTTCCTCATGGCCCTGGCCACCCACCAACAGGGCCGGACCACCGACGCCGTGGGCTGGTTCGAACGGAGCCGCTCGGGCTGCGGTCCCCCCGGTCTGTTCACCGAGGAGTTCGACGTCCGCCAACGACAGCTCCGAGGCAACCTTCCCCAAGCCTTTGTCCACGGGATGCTGTTCGAAGCGGCGACCAGGTTGGCTCGACCATGGGACGAGCAATGACGGCACCCGATCGAGCCGCCCACGATCGCCCGAGAGAGGAACCGACATGACCCAGACCGTCGTGATCACCGGGGCCAGCGCCGGTATCGGCCGCGCCGTCGCTCAGCTCTATGGAAAGCGGGGTGACCGTGTCGGCCTGCTGGCCCGGGGACAGGCGGGACTGGAGGGAGCGGTCAAGGACATCGAGCACGCCGGAGGAACGGCCCTCGCCGTTCCCACCGATGTGGCCCACTACGACCAGGTCGAAGAGGCGGCCCGCCTGGTCGAGGAAGCCCTGGGGCCGATCGACGTGTGGATCAACGTGGCCTTCACCTCCGTCTTCGCCCCGTTCTCCGAGATCACACCGGACGAGTTCAGACGGGTCACCGAGGTGAGCTACCTGGGCTACGTCCACGGCACCCGGGTGGCGCTGGACCTCATGAAGCCCCGGGACCGGGGCACCATCGTCCAGGTGGGGTCAGCCCTCGGGCTGCGCAGCATCCCCCTGCAGAGCGCCTATTGCGGAGCGAAGCACGCCATCAACGGGTTTACCTCCTCCCTCCGGACCGAGCTCCTGCACGAGAACAGCAACATCCGGGTCACCGTGGTCCAGATGCCGGCCGTCAACACCCCGCAATTCTCCTGGGTGCTGTCGCGGCTGCCCAACCACCCCCAGCCCGTGCCGCCCATCTATGAGCCCGAGCTGGCGGCGAGGGGCGTGCTCTTCGCCGCCGACCATCCCCGGCGCAAGCAGTTCTGGGTGGGGGACAGCACGGCGGCCACCATCCTGGCCAACAAGTTCGCCGCTCCGCTGCTCGACCGCTATCTGGCCCGCACCGGGTTCAAGTCCCAGCAGACCGGCGAGAAGGCCCACGATCACCCGGCCAATCTGTGGGAGCCGGTAGACGGAGAAGGGGGAGAGGACCATGGCGCGGAGGGGGAGTTCGACGACCGGTCCCACCATGCCAGTCCGGAGATGTGGATGTCCCATCATGCCTGGGCCATGACCGCACTGGGTGGAGCGGCCGTCGGGGCCGCAGCCGTGCTGGCCGGGAAATTCATGGCCCGGCGCTGACTCCGAGCGGCCGGTGTAAAGAATCCGAGCGGCCGGTGTAAAGAAGTGGCGCGGTGGGCACTTAGCACGTATGGCCGTTCGCAACGCCTTGGTCCGAGCAGATCCTTCCGCCGTGTGGGCCGTGCTGGCCGATGGACACTCGTACGACCAATGGGTTGTCGGGACCCAGGCGGTGCGATCCGTGGACCCGGGCTGGCCCCAGGAAGGGACGAGCCTGCACTACACGGTGGGCCTCGGTCGGCTGCGGCTCGACGACCGCACCACGGTGCGGCTGGTCGAGCCCGGGAAGCACCTGGAGCTCGAAGCGCTGGCCCGGCCGGTTGGCAGCGCCCGGATCTCGATAGAGATCCTGCCCTGGGGTGAGGACTCCGTGGTCGTCATGGATGAGCACCCCCTCCGTGGTCCTTCCTGGGTCCTGGAGAACCCGATCGCCGAGCTGGCCATGACCCTCCGCAATCGGGCCATGTTGCACCGACTGGTTCGGGTGGTCGAGTCTCGAGCGGCCAAGCCCGGTCAGTAGCCGCGCAGGAGCCGCCCCGAGGCGGCAACCAATGGCGAGACGAACATCCGTCCGAGGGCGCTGTGGGCAGTGATGGCGGCGCGAGCGGCATTGGCGCCACAGGCGCCGTGGACCCCGCCACCGGGGTGGGCCGACGATGACGCCAGGTACAGGCCCCGGACCGGGGTCTCCGACCTCCCGAGCCCGGGCACCGGGCGGAGGACAAGCTGTTGGTGGAGGGCGCTGGTTCCGCCGTTGATGGCGCCCCCGATCAGGTTGGCATCGTGGTCCTCCAGATCGCCAGGGCACAGGAGATGGCGGGCGGTGATGAGGGACGTGAAGCCGGGTGCGTACTCCTCGATGCGGTCCTCGATTCTGGCCGTGATGGCCTCCCTGTCGGACCCGTTCCATGCCCCAGAGATCCCGTCGGCCCCGGCGTCGCCTCGCACCGTCCGGGGGACGTGGGTGTAGGCCCACAGGACCTCGGTCCCGGTGGGCGACCGCGAGGGGTCCGCCGTGGTCATCTGGCCGGCCAGGACGAAGGGCCGGCGCGGGATCCGCTGCATGGCGATGTCGGCGCAGTACTGGGTCATCTCGTCGACGCTGTCGGCCAGGTGGACGGTCCCCGCCGCTGCCACCGACTGGGCCCGCCACGGGACCGGCGCCCGCAACGCCCAGTCGACCTTGACGGTGGCATAGTCCCACTGGAACCCACCCACGTCCCGGCGGAGCGGTCCGGGCAGGTGCTCCCACGCCACCAGGTCCCCGAACAGCGTGGTGGCCGGTACGTCGGCCAGCACCGCCCGCCGAGCGGTGACGGCCTCACCCGACTCGGTCACGACGCCGACGGCCCGGCCCTTTCGCACCACCACCTGGTTGACCTTCTGGCCGCACAGCACCGTGCCTCCCTTGCTCTCGAGCCGCCGGACCATGGCCGCACTGAGCTGGCCGGCCCCGCCCTCGGGCACGGGAAAGCCCACCTGATGGCCGAGCATGGTCAGGAGCCATCCGTAGAGCGCGCTGCTCGCCGATTCCGGTGACAGGTCGGTGTGCAGCGCACTGCCGGCCAGCAACAACGGACCGCCCGGCCCGGCGAAGCTCTCCTCACCCAGGTGCCGTACCGGCACGGTGGCGAACCGGGCGAAGCGCAGCAGCTCCGAGGGGCCCAGGGCCGCACCGAGACGCAGCCCGGCCCGGACCGGCGGGAACGGGTTGAACAGCGCCGTCAGTAGATCGGGGCTGACTCGGTCCCATTGCCGGTGGAGGCGCATCCAGGCCTCGCCGTCCCCCGGAGCGAAGCCGTCGAGGTTGGCTGCCGTCTGCTCCACGTCGCGGGAGAGCACGGCGGCACGGCCGTCGGGCAACGGGTGGGCCAGGACGGCTGGCGCATGCCGCCAGCGCAGCCCGTGATCCTCCAGGCCGAGGTGGGTGATGGCGGGCGACGCCGCCGCTAGTGGGTAAAAGGCGCTACAGACGTCAGCCACGTACCCGGGTCCCAGGTAGTCAGCGCTGGAGACGGCGCCACCCGGCGCGGCCGCGGCCTCGAGGACCACCACATCCCATCCGGCATCGGCCAACAGGTTGGCGCACACCAGCCCGTTGGGACCGGCCCCGATCACCACCGCGTCGGCCACTGGACCTCAGGTCCGCAATTCGGTATCGATCATGCTCATTTCTGCTTGGCCGTGGCCCGGCCGCCCTTCTTGCCCGCTTCTCGTTTCTGCGCCGTCGTCCCCCCTTGCTTGGGACTGCTCCCCGATCCCGACTTCTTGCCTCCCCGGCTGGATGCCCCGGGCGAGTTGGCGATCTTCGCCGCCCGCTCCTTGGACATCCCCTTGTCCTTCAGGGCCTCGTACTGCTTGGTGTTCTTGACGTTGGCTGACTTCGATGGCATCTGCCCTCTCCTCGTCCGTACTCGATCGTGGAGTTGTGGTTCCCCGAATCGGGAGCCGGCAATCATCCTGAGCCCGGCGCGCCTCGCTAGCCGGTTCGAAACGGCTCGGCGTCGGAGTGCTTCAACGACATGCCATGCCCGGGAGCGCCGGTTGGCCAGAGCGCCCCATCATGTGGGCGGAGCGATCCGTCGAACAGCATGGCCTCGATGCGCTGGTGATCGTGGAAGTACTCGACGTGCCTGAGGTTGGGCGTGGACAGGGCCACGTGGGCATGGAGATTGGGGGCACAGTGACCCGATACGTCCAGACCGTGGGCCCGAGCCAGCGCCGCCGCTCGGGTCCACTCGGTGTAGCCCCCGCAGCGGGTCACATCCACCTGCAGGCAGTCGACGGCGCCGGCGGCGAGCATCCGG
>DASZLD010000206.1:0-5286 GCA_035552655.1 Acidimicrobiales bacterium | reverse complement strand
GCTCCGTGCCGGTCCTGAACCAGAGCAGATGCTACCCGACCGGGGTGCGGGCACTCCCCGGCTCGCCCGGCAGCGGACCCGGGTCCATCGACCGGGTCCGCTGGGCCACCACCTTGGCCACCCGGCGCTTGTCCATCTCGGCCACCCGGAACTCCCACCCGGCCGTCTTGAGCACTTCGCCCTCGCTCGGGATGTGACCGAACCCGTCGAACAGGAACCCGCCCAGGGTGACGTACTCGCCGTCGGGCAGGTCGATGCCCATGCGGTCCCGGACGTCGTCCACGTTCATGCGACCGTCTACCAGCCAGCGGCTGCCGTCCACCGGCACCACGTCGGGCTCGTCGTCGGGATCGAACTCGTCGGGCAGGTCCCCGACCAACGCACCCAGGAGGTCCTTCACCGTGAGCACGCCTTCCACTCCGCCGTGCTCGTCCACCACCACGGCAAAGGCCCGTCGTTGCTCGCGCATCTCGGCCAGCACCTCGAGCACCAGTCGGGACTCGGGGACGAGGAATGGTTGGCGGAGCCGGCGGGAGATGTCGACCGGGCCGGGCTCCGGCCTGCCCTCGGGTTCCTCGGCCTCCTCGTTACTGATGGATCGCCCGATGCCCACCTTCCAGCCGGCCCGGAACAGGTCGTTCATGAACAGGACCCCGATGAGGTTGTCCAGGTTCTCGTCGTAGACCGGGAAGCAGCTGTGTCCCGACTCTCGGACGGCACGGGTGACGTCCTCGGCCGAGAGGGGAATGGGTAGGGCCACCACGTCGACCCGCGGGGTCATGACCTCGCGGACCATGGTGTCACGGAGGTCTTCCAGCGCCTCCAGGATGATCTGTTCCTGGGCGTCGGCCGCCACCGATCGTAGGCCGTTGGCGTTGCTGTTCCTGCCGCGGCGGCGGGCGTTGGCCTGGGCCGGGGGCTGGTCGGTATGTCGTCGGAACACAGTGCTCGTCGCAGTCGCTGACGAACGAACCCTCAGGCCCCCACGGGGGCGGGCGTGGGCACGATCGAGAGTGGTTGGTAGGACTCGTCGAAGTACGTGCCCCCATCGAGGAGCGAGCTGACCGCTCGCCGGAGCCGGATCGGATCCAGCGGCTTGACCACCCACCCCTCGGCGCCGGAACGCCGGGCCAGAAAGACGTCAGCCCGGCGGTCGAGCAGCATGAGCACGGGGATGTGGTCCAAGTTGTCGTAGGACTCCTCGAGACGGAGCTCCAAGCACACGGCCATGCCGCCCATGTTCCCCATCTGGAGGTCGACCACGACCAGATCGGGGAGGGATTCGGCCACCTTGGCCAGAACGGCGGGCCCGGAGCGGGCCTCTTCGATCTGGATGTCCGGTCGGCTGGCGATGGCCGTCACCTCGGCCCGGACAGAAGGGGCGTCGCTGGCAACGAGAACGGTGCGCACCTGTGGAAGGTTAGCCCGCGCTGGAGGAGGACTCCCCGTCCGCCGCGCCCGCCGCCGTGGTTTCCCCGTGGTCGACGAACAACAGGTCGGCGATGGTGGCCAGGCCGCCGAGATCGTGGACATCGGAGTTGAGGAGGGGGACCCGGGCCACCGGAGCAGGAGCCACGTCGGCCACCAGGTCCCCGTAGGTTTTCTCCTCCCGGTCCGAGGCCGCGGTGAACCCCCGCAGGTTCTCGACCAGGTCGGCCAGCGCCGATCCTGCGGCGCCGTCGGGAACGGCAGGCAGGTCGGCCAGCAGCGAGTCGTCGGCGAACCGTGGTTGCACCCGGTTCACGATGAGGGCCGTGGCCGACATCCCCGCGTCGGTCAGCTTGGAGGAGAAGTGGACGGCCTCGTCCACCGAGTCGGGACGGGGGGAGGCGACCAGGATGAAGGCCGTGGTCGGCTCGGCCAGCAGCGCCCGGACGCGGGCGGCCCTGGTGCGGAACCCTTCCTCCATGCCCTCGAAGGCCTGGAAGAAGGTCACGGCGTCGCGCACGATGTCGGCCCCGGCCACCTTCGAGATGGCCTTCAACAAGCCCTGGGCGGCCATGCCCATGACCCGTAGGCCGGCCCGGGTGGGCAGCATGAGCGCCCGGAACACCTTGTTCTCCAGGAATCGGGTGAGCCGCCGGGGGGCATCCAGGAAGTCGAGGGCATTGCGGGTCGGAGGGGTGTCCACCACGATCAGGTCGAAGCCGCCCTCCTCGGACAGCTGGTAGAGCTTCTCCATGGCCATGTACTCCTGGGTGCCCGAGAGGGCGCCGGTCAGGTTCCGGTAGATCCGGTTGGACAGGATCCCTTCGGCCTGCTCGGTGCTGTCGGCGTATCGGTGCACCAGGTCGTCGAAGGTGCCCTTGGGATCGAGCATGAGGGCGTGGAGCTCACCGGGCCAGGAGCCGGCGATCTCGGTGGGGGAGTTGGTGAGGGCATCGAGGCCCAGCGAGTTGGCCAGGCGCCGGGCCGGGTCGATGGTGACCACGCAGGCCCGACGCCCGAGACGCGCCGCTTGCAGGGCGACCGCCGCCGCCGTGGTCGTCTTGCCCACGCCCCCCGATCCGCAGCACACGATGATCGACCGCTCGGCGGCCAGTTCGTCCAGGGTGACCGGATCGCTCATGAGCGCACCGACTGGGGCCGGCCCTCGGGTTCGGACAGCTCGCCGATGCCGGCGGCCAGGGCGGTGGCCAGGATGTGGAGCTCCTCGGGGCCGATGGTGGCGCTGAACAGGAAGGGGGCCCGCAGTTGGGGCAGGGGCAGTTCGGCGGCCAGTCGTTCCAGCTGCTCGCGTTGCAGGTCCTGGCGGGTGGCCCGGAACACCCGGGCCTCCTCCAGGGCGGCGAGGGCGGCATCGTCCAGCACCACCCCGGCACTGGCCGCAGCCTCGCTGGCCGGGTGATCCAGTCCCGCCAGGGGGGTGTAGCAGGCGTTGGTGATGACAGGGCCCAGGGCGATGCCCACCTTGTCCTCCAGTTGGTAGGCCGCTTCCACCACCTCGTTCACCGGCATCTCCTCGGGCAGGGTGACCAGGGCCACCTGGCACCGGGCCGGATCGGTGAGCAGCTCCACGACGTCGGCGGCCTGGGTCCGGACCGGACCCCCGCGTGCCGCGTCGAGCAGCCCGCTGGCCGATGAGAGGAAGGTCATGGTGTGCCCGGTGGCCGGGGCGTCCACCAGGATCAGGTCGGCGACCCCACTACGCTCGATCTGCTTGATCTTGCCCAGGACGAGGACGTCCTTGATGCCGGGGATGGCGCTGGCCACCACGTCCAGCACCCCTGACGACTGCAGGCGTTTGGACATCCGACGCAGTCCGTGGTCAGCCAGGTATTCGAGGAGGGCGTCGTCCGGCGTGATCATTCGGGCGTGGACGGTGCCCCCGGCCATGGCCGTCTCGTCACTCCCGGGGTCGTCGAGATCGTCGGCCCCGGCCGCGGTGAGGACCGTCCCGGCATACCCCAGGTCCCCGCTGTCGCCGAAGGCCGAGGTGATGCCCCGACGGCCCTCCAGCTCCACGACCAGGACGGATAGGCCTTCATCGGCCGCCATCCGGGCCAGAGCGGCCACCATCGTCGTCTTGCCCACGCCCCCTTTGCCCGCCACGATCAGGACGTTGCTCTGGGTGCAAAAGGCGCTGACGTCCATGACGTCCGGAGCGTAGTGCCCGCCGTCCCGAAGGGCTGACCCGGGCCCCAAGGCCCTCCGATCGACTGCGACTCAGGCAAACGGGCCGCCGACGTGGCGTTTTGACCAAGAAAACCCTGCTGGCCCCTTGTCGGGCCTGCACCTTCGCGAGTACGTTCGCGAGGGGGGAGGACGCTCACCCGGCGCGTGTAAGGGGGATGGGAGCAATGGCGCAGGCGGTAGATACGTGGCAGATAAAGGCATCCTGCCGGGGACCACAGGCTGAGATCTTCTTTCCGCCGTCCCATGCCGAGCGAAAAGAAGAGAAGCTCCGGCGCGAAGCCCGGGCCAAGTCCATCTGCGCCACCTGTGCAGTGCGTTCGGACTGTCTTGACTACGCCATTCGCATTCGCGAGCCCCATGGGATCTGGGGCGGGCTGAACGAGTTGGAGCGCAAGCAGTTGGTGGACCGCAGAGCGGGCTGACCGCTGATCGGGCTCACGACGCAGGCCACGAGGTCAGCGCGTCGTGGACCCCCTTGGAGGCACAGAGCCGGGATGGCTGTTGGTCGGTGGCCATGCAGATGGCCGCGGTCAGGTAGTTGGCCGAGCTGATCACTGCCCTGGTGACTGCATTGGTGGGATCGTCGAGGTGGCTGGCGATGGTGGCCTGGGACAGGCCCTCCAGCGCGGCCGGGCTGAACTGGGAGGTCCCGCTGACGGCGCGGTTGCCCACATCGACGAAGGGAAACAGGTTTCCGCCCGACCGCGCCGTCCAACCGGGCACGGCGATCGGCCCGTAGCGGTCGACGGTGGCCTGTTGGCCGGTGGTGAGGAAGGCGATCCTGGTGAAGACCCCGTTGGGGCCGGGCGCGTCCGAGTACTCCTCGATCCCGGTGAAGCTGAGATAGGGGCTCTTATAGGTGGCTCCGTCGAAGCTGAAGCTCTGGACCGCGGGAAAGGCCGACATGGTCGACGACTGCATGTCCCTGAGGCCGGTGAAGGTCCCGAACCGGGAGAGAGCCACGACCAGCGCCCACCGTTGGGCGGCGCAGAACGGGCAGTACTCGGCGCCCACGTAGAGCACCTCGGGCTTGCCGTTGGCGCTGAGCGCAGGCTGTCCGTGCATGAGAACGGGAGCACCGACGGGAATGGCGTGGGAGTCCACACCGACGTCGTTGAAGGTGCTCTGGGATACGTCGGAGATCTGACGGACCACGGACTCGGGCGCCAGTGGCCGGTGGATGACCAGTGTGGTCGTGGTGGTGGTCAGCGCCACCACCACCAGGGCGATCACCCCGGCGAGCAGGACGGCGACCGCGGCCCAGGCGAACTTGGCCGTTCTGGTCAGCGGGCCGTTGGCGGCAACCGTGTCCTGACCGGCCGCCAGGGGGTCGGGCACGTTCGCTGGGTCGGCGTCGGTCATCGGGTTCTCGGGAGCCGCCTCCTACTCGGTGGCATCGACGAAGTCCGCCGACTCGGTCCCCTCACCCCATCCGAGCACGATGGGCGTGGTCGTTACGATCAGCACGAAGAGCAAGAAGGTGATCACGTGCACCGAGGTGCACCACAGGCAGATGGCCTTGATGGTGAACAGCTCCGCGCTGATCAGATAGATGATCATGCCCACACCGGCCACCGACAGGAGCAATCGGGCCAGGTGGATCCACCGGTTCAGCGACCGCCAGGCCACCGGCAGGCACAAGACGAGCAT
>DASZLD010000205.1:0-11149 GCA_035552655.1 Acidimicrobiales bacterium | reverse complement strand
GCGGGTCCGACGCGGTCGGGCAGGCCGTTGGTGGAGAACATGACCAACCCGATGTTGGCCGGCAGGTACCGGGCCACGGCGTCGCTGATCGACGTGGGCAACGCCTGGACAATGAGGGGCAGGACCAGCACCACCCCGACGAAGGCCGAGATGGCCCCGGCCGTGTGCCGGATGATGGTGGCCAGTCCCAGCGCCAGCAGCCCGAGCACGGCCAGGTAAAGGCCGCCCCCGATCACGGCCCGCAGAACGCCCGGCTGGCCCAAGGACGCCGACCCTGTCGCCAGCAAACCCTTCACGTCGTGAGGGATCTTCACCCCGAGTTGTTGGGCGCGCTGAGCGGCGAACGCTGACGACCCGACTGCGTGTCTGGCCGACAAGAGGGCCTGACCGACGGCGAAGGCGGCAAAGGCGAGCACCTCGCTCACCACAACCGCCACCGCTCCGAACACGAGGACCTTGGCCGTGAGCACGACGGGCCGGCGGGGCACGGCCGCCAACGTGGCCCGGATCGTTCCTGTGCCGTACTCAGCGCTCATGACCAGGACACCCAGCACCCCGAAGATCAGCTGACCGAGGAAGATCCCGATCAGGCTCCGGCGGGTCGGATCGTCGATGATGTCGGTGGCGCTCACCGTACCGGTGCTGATTGCGCATAAGCCTATGACGGCCACCACCGTGGCTACGAGCGTCCACGTGGTCGAGCGGACCGACCACAGTTTCGTCCATTCGGCGGCCATGGCCCGGCGCAGACCGGCGCGACCGGTGGTCGACGGAGCCTCGAAGGAGGCCGGAGTCCCGACCACCGCGGTCACGATCCACCCCGGAACTCGACGGCTTCGTCAGTCAGCTCCATGAAGGCGTCCTCCAATGAGGCGACGGGGGTTAGTTCGTGTACGGCGACGCCGATCGACGCGGCCAGGTCACCCACCTGCGGTGCCGAGAGGCCGGTGATGGTCATTGACCCGTCGGGATCCGAGATGACGGTCCCGCCTCCATTGGTCACGGCGTCTGACAATTGGTGCGGCGCCGGAGTGCGCACCTTGACCGATTGCCTCGAGCTGCCGGCCACGAAATCAGCTACCGAGGTCTCGGCGATCAGCTTGCCCTTGCCGATAACAACCAGGTGTTCGGCGGTGAGTGCCATCTCGGCCATGAGATGGCTCGACACGAACACAGTCCGACCCTCGCCGGCGAGATTTCTGCACAGGGTGCGCACCCAACGGATGCCCTCGGGATCGAGACCGTTCACGGGCTCGTCGAACAACAGCACGCCCGGGTCGCCGAGCAAGGCGGCGGCGATACCCAGGCGTTGGCCCATCCCGAGCGAGAATGTGCCCACCCGTTTGCCGGCCACCGCGGTAAGACCCACGAGCTCCAGCACCTCGTCGACACGCGCCTTAGCGATGGCATTGCTCCTGGCCAGGGTGAGCAGATGGGCGCGGGCCGAGCGACCAGGGTGGATGGCCCTCGCTTCGAGGAGCCCGCCTACTTCCCGCAGCGGCCAGGGGAGGTCGTGGTAGCGCCGGCCCAACACGCTGACCGAGCCCGACGCCGGAAGGTCGAGGCCCATGATCATGCGCATGGTTGTCGACTTGCCCGACCCGTTGGGCCCGAGGAAGCCGGTCACGGTGCCCGGACGCACGTCGAAGGACAGGTCGTCAACCGCCACCACGTTGCCGAACCGCTTTGAGAGCCCCCGAGCCTCGATCACGCCTCAAGCCTTGCACGGCCCCCGGTCTTCTGGGTATCAGGGAGAACCCTGATACGAGGGGGTTGACTCCCTGAGTCGCTGGCAGCCAGGCGGTGAGGTCTGAACCGCTCGTTGACCCTTCCGGTTCCAGATATGTGGACCGGCTGCGGCCGAGTTCGAGGCCCGGCGGCGCCACGCAGAGCGAGGTTCCGCTTCAGCTCTTCAGGTCGGATCGATCTCGATCCGACGGCGCGTGCGGCTATGGAAACTTTGTTTTACAATCAAGAACCGATCGAGGGGGGACCTCATGAAGCAGCACCGGGGAGCGCGGATGAAGACACCGGGTGGTCAACGGCGAATGGGGCGACAGCTGCGTGGTCGAGGATTGGTTGCCGTTGGTGCGGCGGCCGCCGTCTTGGCTCCGGTGGCGTTCACCCTGCCCGCTGGCCCGGCCAGCGCCGCTCCGTCCAATAGCAACCCGAACGGGGTCCTCAAGTACGGGTACGACCTCAACAACGAGTTCTCCAACAGCTTTGACACGACCGGCTTGAACGACTGCTCGTATACCGTCACCCAGAACATCTTTCAGTCGATGACGGCGCCCGGGAACTTTGCCATCAGTGGCGGCGTGGCCCAGAGCTGGACGGTCAGCAACAATAGCTCCACCATTACCTTCCACATCCGCCCGGGCATGGTGTTCTCGAACGGGGCGCCAGTGACGTCCCAGGATGTCGAGGCCAGTCTCAACCACACCAAGACCAGCCCCCTGCGCTCCTCCCTCACGGCCATCGACACCATGACCACGCCAGATGCCCAAACCCTGGTGGTCAACCTGAACCGGCCCACCGCCGGGGACTTCCTGTGGGCCATGACCTACATCGATGGCATGGTCATGCCCGCCGCCAACATCGCCACCGAGGCCAACCAGCCCGTCGGGGCCGGGCCGTACACCCTGAAGAGCTACAAGCAGGGCTCGTCGATCGTGCTCACCAAGAACCCCAAGTACTGGAACTCCGCGGCCTACCCGCTCGGCGGGGTGGACTTCACCCAGCTGACCCAGGGTCCGCAGGCGGCCACCGCCCTCACCTCGGGAGCGGTGGACATGATCCAGGTCGAGCCGGAGAACTATCCGCAACTGGCCGCTGACCCCAATATCGGGATCTCGACCACCAAGTCCTACGACAACATGGCCATTGAGCTCCGCCAGAACACGGGGCCCTTCGCCAACGCCAAAGTCAGGGTGGCCCTCGAGTATGCCGTCGACCGCAAGTCGCTCAACAAGGTCGTCTTCAACGGGCTGGGCGAGCCCGCCTACCAGCCCGTCCCGTCGTGGTCCCCGGGCTACAGCAAGTCGCTCGGCACCTCCGACGCCTACAACCCAGCCAAGGCCAAGGCCCTCCTGAAGGCGGCCGGGTACAAGAACGGCGTGAAGTTCGACCTCGTCATTCCGGCCGGCGATGCCACCTTCCAGCGAGCCTCGGCCCTGCTGCAACAGGAGCTGTCGGCCGCCGGGTTCAAGGCCACCATCCAGCAGGTCCAAGGGGCCGACTTCCTGACCGACGTCTACATCAAGGGCCAGGGTGACGCCCTGCTCAGTGAGATACTCACCGACGGGGCCGACATGTCGAACGCCTTCGAATCGCTGTTCGAGGCGTCCGGCTTCCAAGCACAGCACCTCGGCTCGGTCAACGCCGCGCTGACTCCACTCATCCAGCAGTCCAACTCGTCACTCAGCCCGACGGTGCAGGGACCGCTGATGCAACAGATCGACAAGATCGTCATTTCCCAGGGGCTGGTCGTGCCGCTGGTCTTCATGCCGTCGATCATCGCCTACAACAAGCAGAAGGTCGGGGGAAAGGTCGTCGCACCGATCGGGCAGTGTCGGTCCAACCTGGCCGGCATCTATATGAAGAAGTGAACCGGCCAAACTCAGGTTTTTGCGCTCACCTCTTGCCAGAAGTGAGCTAGACAGCGGAGATGGCGTCCGGTAGTGGGGGCTCGCTCCCTTCCTTCATTGCGCGCCGATTGCTGATCTCGGTTCTGCTGTTGTTCCTGATCTCACTCGGGATCTTCTCGCTCATCCTGCTCATGCCCGGTAATCCGGCCATCACCCTGGCCGGTGGGACCAAGGCAACCCCGGCCGAGATCGCCAAGATCACCAATCAGCTCCACCTCAACCAGGGTTTCTTTGCCCAGTACTGGCGGTGGCTGAGCGGCGCGATCCACGGCAATCTGGGCCAGTCGCTGTTCCAGAACGAGAGCGTGACATCCGGCATTGCCGCCCGGTTCCCGGTGACCTTCGCCGTGGCCGCCGGGGGGATGGTCATCGCCATCCTGGTCGGGCTGCCGGCGGGCATCATCTCGGGTGTCCGCCAGGGGACGGTCAGGGACCGGGCCGTGACCATCGGCTCGAGCATCGCCGTTGCCATGCCCGATTTCTGGTTGGGGATCCTGTTGGTCATCATCTTCGCGGTGAAGTTGAGGTGGCTGCCGGCGTTGGGCTACACGCCCTTCACCCAGTCGCCCTTCGAGTGGTTCAAAGACCTGTTGCTTCCCTGGTTGGCCCTGGGCATCGGCGGTTCAGCCGTCATTGCCCGGCAAGTGCGCGGTGCCCTGATCGACACCCTCGATCAGGACTACATGCGTACGGCGCTGGCCAAGGGACTCAGCCCAAAGATGGTGATCGGGAAGCACGCGTTGAAGAACGCACTCAGCCCGGCGGTAACGGTGATCGGAATCCAGTTCGGCTACCTGCTCGGTGGCACGCTGATCATCGAGCAGATCTTCTCGCTCCCAGGCCTGGGCACGTACATCATCCAGGCCATCAATGAAAAGGACATCCCCGAGATCCAGGGAGTCGTCCTGGTGGTGGCGGTCTCCTTCATCATCATCAACCTCATCGTGGACGTCATCTACGGCTACTTGAACCCCAAGGTCAGGCTGGCATGACGACCTGGAGTCCTCCCGGGGCCGGCGATCCCTTCGTCGGGCTGAACCCGGTGTCGCCCATCGCCGATCCGCCGGACGAGATGCCGCAGCGCCGACCGGGATTCTGGGCCCGCTTCCTGCGCCAGCGATGGGCGCTGGGCGGCTTGACCTTCTTGGTGCTGATCATCCTGGCCGCCATCTTCGCCCCGGTGGTGGCGCCTCACCCTCCCAACTTCCAGGACATCAACGCCATCAACAACGGACCGTCGGGTTCGCACTGGCTCGGTACCGACGACCTCGGCCGTGACATCCTCAGCCGGCTCATCTGGGGTGCCCGCATCTCCTTGCGAGCCGCCTTCGAAATCGTGGGCCTGGCCGCGGTGGTGGCCGTACCACTCGGACTGATCGCCGGCTTCTTCCGTGGTGCCGTCGACGCCGTGATCATGCGGGTCATGGATGCGCTGTTCTCGTTCCCGCCGCTGATCCTGGCCCTGACCGTGGCCGCGCTGCTGGGCGCCGACATCAACGACGCAGCCATCGCCATCGCCATCGTGTTCGTGCCCAGCTTCGTCCGGTTGCTCCGGGGCGAGGTCATCGCGGTCAGAGAGGAGGCGTTCATCGAGTCGGCCCGGAGCCTGGGGGCCACCTCCAAGCGCTTGATGGCCCGCCACGTCGCCCCCAACGTGGCGTCGCCCATCATCATCCAGCTGGCGCTGGCCCTGGGTTTCGCCCTCTTGGCCGAGGCCGGACTGAGCTTCCTGGGCATCGGTGAACAGCCACCCATACCGAGCTGGGGTGGCATGCTCCAAGAGGGGTTCAACTTCATTAATTCGTCGCCGTGGGCCCTGGTCTTCCCCGGCGTGGCCATCATGCTCACGGTGCTGTCGTTCAACCTGGTGGCTGACGGGCTGCGGGACTCCCTGGGCCGGGACCGGCCTCCGGGCAGTGCCCTGGTCCAGAGCGACAAGGAGGAGGGACGGAGCCGGATGGCCCGGCTGCGTTCCATGGGCCGGCCCGAAGCCCTACTGCCGGCGGCACGCCCCGGTACCGCCTTGTTGGCTGTGCAAGGCCTGAAGGTGGAGTTCGTCACCCGTGGTCAATGGTTGCCGGTCATGGAGGACGGGGCGTTCACCCTGCAACGGGGTAAGACGCTGGGGCTGGTGGGCGAGAGCGGTTCGGGCAAGACCGTCTCCGCTCTGGCCGTGATGGGCCTGTTGCCGCCCCGGGTGTCCCGGGTGTCGGGCTCGATCCGGTTCGAGGGCCGCGAGCTCACCACGCTCAGCCCATCGGGGCTCCGTCAGCTTCGGGGCAGCAAGATCGCCATGATCTTCCAGGAACCGATGACCAGTCTCAATCCCGCCTACACCGTCGGCAACCAGATCGCCGAACAGGTCCGGGCCCACCGGGAGATCACCCGCAAGGAGGCCTGGAAGGTCGCCGTCGACATGCTCGAGCGAGTCGAGATCCCCCAGGCAGCCGGGCGAGCCCACGACTATCCCCACGCCTTCTCCGGCGGCATGCGCCAGCGGGTGATGATAGCCATGGCCCTGTCCTGTTCGCCCAAGCTGCTGATCGCCGACGAGCCGACCACTGCCCTCGACGTCACCACCCAGGCACAGATCATCGACCTGCTCCACACCCTCCAGCGTGAAGAGGACATGGCCATGATCTTCGTCACCCACGACCTCGGCGTCATCGCCGACGTGGCCGACGACGTCGTGGTCATGTACGCCGGGCAGATCGCCGAGCAGTCGGTCGCGGCCGACATCTTCGTCCACCCCCGGCACCCCTACACCGAGGCGCTGTTGGACTCGGTGCCGCAGCTCACCCCGCGGGGGGAACCACTGCATGCCATACCCGGCATGGTGCCGCGGCCCGACCAGTTCCTCACCGGGTGTCGGTTTGCTCCCCGTTGCAGCTACGCCGAAGACGGCTGCCTGTCCGCTCCGGTTCCACTCCGTCGCCCCCGGCCGGTCGAAGAACCCGCCGGCCACGGCGCCATCGCTGACTCGGGCCCGACCACGAGCTCGGCGGTGATCCTGTCCCGCTGCGCCCGACGGGACGAGCTCACGCTGTCCGGGGCTCGACTCGAAGTGGCGGCGACGCCCTTCGTGAGCGCGGCAGCGAGGTCTAGCGTCGAGCCGGTGATGACGGTGACCGACCTGGTCAAGGAGTTCCCCATTCGCAGCGGCGTGCTGCGACGCAAGACAGGAGCCATTCGGGCGGTCGACGGTGTCGACCTCGAGGTGATGGCTGGGACCACCCTCGGCCTGGTCGGTGAGAGCGGATCGGGCAAGTCCACCTTGGCCCGACTGGTGCTGCGCCTCATCGATCCCACCGGTGGCGACGTCGTCGTGGACGGCAAGGACATCACCAAGCTCGGGGGCCCGGCCCTGCGACGACACCGCGAAGCCATGCAGATGGTGTTCCAGGATCCCTACTCGTCGCTCGACCCTCGCCAGAGCATCGCCGACATCATCGGAGAGCCGCTGGCCATCCACACCTCGATGTCGAGGTCACAGCGGGAGAAGCGGGTGGCCGAGCTCCTCGGCCAGGTGGGGCTGGGCTCGCACGTCATGCAGCGCCAGCCCCACGAGTTCTCCGGGGGCCAACGCCAACGCATCGCCATCGCCCGGGCCTTGGCCCTCCAACCCAAGCTGTTGGTGTGCGACGAGCCGGTCAGCGCGCTGGACGTCTCTACCCAATCGCAGGTCATCAACCTCTTCAGCCAGCTCCAGACCGAGTTGGGGCTGGCATACCTGTTCATCGCTCACGATCTCTCGGTCGTTCGCCACATCAGCGATCGGATCGCCGTGATGTACCTCGGGAAGATCGTCGAGGAAGGGGAGGCGGACGAGGTCTATCTGCGGCCTACCCACCCGTACACGGCGGCCCTCCTGTCGGCCATCCCGGTCCCGGACCCGGCCCGCCGGCGCCAAGGAGCCCGCATCATCCTCTCCGGCGAGGTCGGTGAACCGGTCGGCGGAACGGGAGGTTGCCGCTTCCGGGCCCGGTGCCCCTTCGCCATGGAGATCTGTGCCAGCGTCGACCCCGAGCCGTTTGTCACTCCGAGCGGATCGACGGTCCGTTGTCACCTTCACACCACGGGACCAGCGCTGGGCGGAACGTCGGTCCAGCTGCTCCCGACCCCGACGTCGACCACCAAGGGTGCGACGGTGGGAGCGGTGAGCGAGGGGCCGACGGCATAGCCGTCCTGGCTTCGGGTTTCAGTCCACCAGCTGGTCGAGCAGCCAGCTCGG
Source organism: Acidimicrobiales bacterium (assembly GCA_035552655.1). Taxonomy (GTDB): domain Bacteria; phylum Actinomycetota; class Acidimicrobiia; order Acidimicrobiales; family RAAP-2; genus DASXMT01. The sequence continues at coordinate 3,271 of DASZLD010000205.1, read as the reverse complement.
TCCGACGACCTCCGCATTGACCACACGGACCCGCTCCGCCAATCCGCGGTCGGCCGTGACCACGATGGCCCCGGGATGTGCCCCCGCGATGGTGGCGATGGTGTCGTCGCCCTCGCCGGGCGCGTGCACGACCTCGACGCCGTCCACATCAGCTTCGTCGGCCCCCGCCCGGGCCTGGCCCTCGAGTACGAGGGTCACCGGTGGTTCCAGCCGTCCCGCGGTGACCGTTGCCCGCACTCGTTCGGTGAAGCGCCGGGTCGCCCCTGGCCGATCGCGCCACCAGCCGGTTGGCCGAGACCCGATCACGTTGGCCACGTCGATCACCAACATCCGTTTCACCGACGCCACGGCTTCCTTCGAGGCCTGCTGGCAGCGTGGACCGTCACGTTCACTCTGACCGTGCCCGCTCTCAGGTGCCCGTCGTCATCCGGTCGAGATTGTCGACTGATTGTTCCAGCATGGTGACCGGTACAACCGGGAAGGTGGCGAACGAACGAATGTCCTCAGATGCGTTTGACCAGTCGCAATAGTTGGTCACGTCGGTTTCGGTCTCGGAGACGGGATCGAGTTGCCAGCCATAGACATGACCAAAAGGTGGCTGGTCGCCAAAACCGACCGTCCACTCGATCAGACGGTCGGGAATGACCCTGGTCACCGTGTTGCGAACCTGGTACTTCTTCAGGTTGGGAATGTCCCCCAGAGGTTCGCGGTCCATGTCCATGTCGAACGTCTCACCGACCGTTGTCAAGGTCCTGTCGTCGGGAGCTGCCTCCAGCATCCCCGATCCATCGATCGCAACTTGGCCGGCGGGACTGGACACGATGGTGAACAGTTTGTCCGCGGGAGCGGCGATACGCCGGGTTGCCGAAACGCGATCGGGAGACAAGGGACCTCCTTAAGGCCGTGGGCTGACGATGTGGCCAACGTAGCCGTGCGGCCCGGTCAGTACCCGAGCCGGTTCGCCAGCCAATCGCCCGAGCCGATCTGGGTGATCCGCATCCCTTCCGGTCCACGACGGACCGTGAACGGGAAGGCCTCGACCGGCTTTGCCTTGTCGACCCGCTGCAGAGCACCCTTGGCCGACCGTATATAGAGGACGATCTCGGAATCCGGACTCACGACCCGGGCGCGGCCTGAAACCCCCCATCCCGGTTCGTCGAGGAACGTGAGATCGAGTTTGGTCATGTCCATGTCGGCCAGGTTCTCGTCAAGGTAGGCGGAGGCATCGCCATAGTTTCGGGCCTTGAGGGACTTCTTGAAGTTGCGCACCACCTCGCCCACTGATCCCGGTCCGAGCAGCGCGGCAGCCTCCTGCAGCTTCTCTTCTTGTGACTTCTCGGGTTCGTCGGTCACCGTGCATCCCTTCTGATGTGGCTGGAACTTTAGCCGTCGGCTGTCGCTCGAATGTTTCGGCGGCTATGCCTCCTGTTCCCTATTTCCGACGAGGCCATCCCCAGGCTGGTAAGAACGTCGCCATGCGCAGTCCCGAGTCGACCCCACAGAGGCGTGGCAGGACTGCCGCAGAGGTGCCGTGCCCGCTGCCCCGCTGAGCGCCGAGCTGCGCCAGAAGATCCACGAGACGGTGATCTCGCTCACCATCCGGCACGGTCTCGACGGGTGGCGCATCAGCGACCTGGTCGACGCCACCGGGGTCTCGTCCCGCACCATCTACAAGTACTTCCCCTCGAAGGAGCACCTCCTGCTCACCTCGCTGGTCGAGACCTCGGAGATCGAGTACGCCAAGATCCGCGAGACCACCATGCGTCGGGCCCGAACGCCGCGGACCCGGGTCCTCCGGGCTCTCCAGGAGTGCACCGAGGGGGTTATGGACTCACCCGAGCTGGCCCAGGCGATGGTGCGGGCCTGGACCTCGGGACAGGCCTCCATCCCGCCCTTGCTGGCCGGGTTCGAGGAGGGACTGAAAGGCACCCTGGCCTATGTGATGGCCGGTGGCCCGCCCTCGCCGGCCCAGGAGAAGGTGGCCGAAGTCATCGAGATGGTGTGGGTCACCAGCGTGATCGCCTGGACATCGGGATTGCGAGAGCGCGACTTCGTCGACACCTCGATACGGCGGGCCCTGAGCGTCATCGAGCTGCCGGGGTGAGCAGCGCTCGGCCGCCTCTCCTGATCGTCACCGACGTGGCCCCGTACCGGGACGGGCCCGCTGGGGTTCACGGCGTCTTGGCCCAGGCGGCTTCGGCCCTGGCCGAGGTGGGATCCCTGTGTGGTCTCGAGCCGGTCGGTCTGGCCAGTGTGGTCGACCTGACCGTCGACCAGCTCAACGCCGGGGGCGCTCTCGCCCTGTTCACCATCGGGGAGACGCCCTTCAGCCCGGCCCAACGCACGGCCCTGTCCGCTTCGTGGCGTCGGGGCGGCCTGGGTGTGCTCGGTGTGCACGCCGCCACCGATGCCTGTTACGGCTGGGAGGATTACGGCTCCATCTTGGGCGGCCGATTCGCCGGTCATCCCTGGACCCGGTCGTTCGACATGGAGGTGGTGGATCCCAACCATCCCGCCACCGCTCACCTTCCCGACCCGTGGCCCTGGCACGACGAGATCTACCTGTTCGACCGGGTGCGTCCCGAAGTCGACGTCCTCCTTCGGGTCGACCCCGCGCCGCTCGACATGACGGTCCCCGGCGCCCGCGTTCCCGTCCACGGGCTCCCGCTGGCCTGGTGCCACACCCAGGAACGAGGGAGAACCTTCTACACCGCCCTCGGGCACTTCCCCACGGCTTGGGAGAACCCGGCCTTCCTCTCCCATCTGCTGGGTGGGCTGCGATGGATCCGGGAGGGCACACCCTGATCCGGGACACTGCTTGAGCGGCCCTCGGGCCATGGAACTATCAGTTTTATCTTCATGGCCGGCGGGTTAGAGTCGCTCATGGCCCGACGCTTCTTCACCGATTCGGAGTACGCCGCCGTCGATGCCGCCTGCGCCAGGCTGATCCCCACCGACGACCAGCCCGGTGCCCACGAAGCCCGGGTGGTCGACTACATCGACGGTCTCCTGGGTGCCTTCGCCAGCGATCCCCCACTGATCTGGGCCGGCGGTCCCTTCTCCGGGCGGTTTGGGGGTTCGGCCAGCTTCGCCTCTTTCCACCACCTCACCCCGCTGGAGGAACTGGCCTGGCGTACTCGCATCGAGGGTTCGCTCGGGCGCCCCGAACGCGAGCGGCTGGGACCCGTTGAGGGTCTCCAGGAGGAGTACCGCAAGGGTCTGGCCGCCTTGGGTGCCGACTTCGTCTCGGTGCCGCCCGACGAGCAGGACG
>DASZLD010000204.1:0-39015 GCA_035552655.1 Acidimicrobiales bacterium | reverse complement strand
TCGGCCAGCTTCGCCTCTTTCCACCACCTCACCCCGCTGGAGGAACTGGCCTGGCGTACTCGCATCGAGGGTTCGCTCGGGCGCCCCGAACGCGAGCGGCTGGGACCCGTCGAGGGTCTCCAGGAGGAGTACCGCAAGGGTCTGGCCGCCTTGGGTGCCGACTTCGTCTCGGTGCCGCCCGACGAGCAGGACGAGCGTCTGGGGGCCAACGAGGACTTCCGGGCCGTGCTCTACGCCCACGCTTGCCAGGGCATGTATGGGGCGCCCGAGTATGGCGGCAACCAGGGCGAGATCGGGTGGAAGAACATCGGCTTCGCCGGTGACGTGCAGCCGAGGGGCTACACCGACGAGGAGGTCAGCCGGCGTGACTAGGGACTTCGACGTCATCATCGTCGGGTCTGGCCCCGGCGGGTCGACCGCCGCCGACGTGCTCACGGCGGCGGGACGTTCCGTGGTCGTCTTCGAGCGGGGCCGGAACCGCCTCATCGAGCTCGAACCTCCCTACAACCTGATCACCGACTACTCCAACGACGAGATCAAGTTCATGGTCCGCCACTTCCTCGGTCCCGACCCCTGGCTCGACCCGCGCACCTTCCGGCCCAGCGAGGACATGGGCGACCGCGTCCACGTCGGCGACGTCAATAACCTCCCGGCCACCGTGGGTGGCGGCGGCGTGCACGCCGACGGCAAGCTGCCACGGTTCCGGGAGGACGACTTCCGCCTGCGCTCGCTCCTCGGCCCCGTCGACGGGGCGGCGGTGACCGACTGGCCCATCGGCTACGAGGAGCTCGAGCCCTTCTACGCCGAGGCCGAGCGGGTGGTGGGCGTGGCCGGCCAGGCCGGTGCCAACCCGTTCGCTGCCGAACGCTCGGGTCCCTACCCCATGCCTCCGGGGCCGCCGATGTACGGGTCGCTGCTCACCGTGGCCGCGGCGGAGCGGCTGGGGTACCACCCCTACCCGGGGCCGACGGGGGCCAACTCGGTGCCCTATGACGGCCGGCCGGCCTGCAACAACTGCGGCTTCTGCTCCTTTTTCGGGTGTCCCATCCACGCCAAGGGCGATCCCGTCTCCCCGTTGCGACGGGCCCTGCTCACCGGCCGGGCCGAGGTCCGCCCCGATTCGTTCGTCAGCCGTATCGTGATGCGCAACGGACGGGCCACCGGCGTCGAATGGCTTGATGCCGAGGGCGAGAGCCACGAGGAACGGGCCGACCAGGTGGTGGTGGCCTGTGGGGCGATGGAGACGCCCCGGTTGCTCATGCTCTCGGGCCTCGAGCACCCCGAGATCGGCCGGAACCTGATGTTCCACTTCCAAACGATCAGCCTCGGCCGCCTGGATCACCGGACCCACTACCACCGGGGCCGCTCGGTATCCCACCTCCACGACGACCACATCGTCCCCGATCCCGAGTCGTTCGCAGTGGCCCGGGAGGCGGGGCTGCCGTGGATCAAGGGCGGGATGGTCGAGCACTGCGGGCCGGCCCACCCCATCATGGAGGCCAGCACCTACGAGTGGGGGGCCGCCCACAAGACGATGATGCGCGAGTCGCCGTTCCGGGACCACCTGGTGGCCATGTGCATGCAGGGTGAGGACCTTCCCCAGCCCACCAATCGGGTCGACCTCGACCCGTCGATCCGCGATGCCCGCGGCTTCGCTGTGGCCAGGACCACGTACCAACCCCACCGGCATGAGGTTGTCGCCTCCAAGTACCACGCGGCCAAGCTCGAGGCCATCCTGGCCGAAACGGGTGCCGAGTGGACCACCACGGTGACCTCGCCGATGCTCGACGACAACCCCTTCGGCATCACCGCCACCGCGGCGAAGATCCCCGTCTCCAAGCACGTCATGGGAACGGCCCGCATGGGTGAGGACCCGGCGACCTCGGTCTGCGACCCGTGGGGGCGGCTGCACGACGTGCCCAACGTCACCATCGCCGACTCATCGGTCTTCCCCACCAGCGCCGGCTACGGCCCCACCCTGACCCTGGTCGCCCTGGCCATCCGTAACTCCCGAGCTCTGCTCGACTGACCACCCCAACCGGTCTGAATCGGCCGGCCAATCAGCCCGCTCAGCGCAGGGCTACGGCCAGCTCGAGCTCCACGGTGCCACCCCGGGGCAAGGAGGCGACGCCGATGGCCGAGCGGGTGTGCCGTCCCGCCTCGCCGAAGACGTCGAACAGGAGCCGGCTGGCGCCGTCGAGGGCCGCCGGTTGCATCTGGGTGCCTGAGGCCACGGCGGCAAACCCGAGCACGGTGAGCACGCGCTCGATCCGGTCGAGGCTGCCCAGCTCCTGGCGCAACACGGACAGCGCATTCAGCGCGCACACCGCCGAAGCCTCGCTGGCCTGTTCGACGGTGACGGTGTCGCCCAGGAGGCCGGTGCAGGTGAGCTTGCCGTCGATCCGCGGGAGCTGCCCTGAGGTCCTGGCCACGCCGCCATGGACGACCACCCCGACCAGTGGGTCATGCGGCGGGTGGGGGCCGTGGAGGGTAAGGCCCAGCTCGACGATCCGCTGCTCGATGAGTCCCGGCATCTTCGTACGCTACCGCAGCACTTCCGGACCCTCGCCGGGCCGCCGGCGCTGCATGTTGTCAGGATCGACGGCGGGTCGACAGCCCTGTCACCATCAGGTGGCGAACTCCCACCACTGCACTTCGCACATCATGGGCAGGATGTACTGGACGTAGACGGAGTGGATCTTGACCACCTCCTGGTCGTCCACGTGGAGATCGATCAGGTCGACCCGGTCGTCGTTGCTGCGAAACGCCTCGGCCCGGTCCTGGACCCCCTGCAGCTCCTCCCGCGATCCCACGGAGAAGCCGAAATGGTCCATGCGCGGGCAGCGCATCGGATCGTCGTCAGCGATGAGGAATAGGAACTGGTCCCAATGCACGCACGAAAGAATGAGGCGCCGGCGGTCCTCGGTCATGACCTCGATCTCGTCGAAGCCGAAGACCTCGCTCCAGAATCGGCAGATGTCCTCGCGGCTTGGTGCACCCAGCAGGTCGGCGGGCATGCTCATGGCCACATGGTTGAACCGCGGGTTGCCGGTCGGGTAGTAGGGATGGGCCATCACGCCTCCCGGGTGGGAGTCGGCGCGGCGGTTACGCCGTCGGACAGCTGGGGAACCACCATGACCTTGCCGGCGTAGCGGCCCGCGGCCAACCCGGCCAAGGCGTCGGACAGCTGGTCGAGGGGCACGTCATCGGCTTCGATCAGCCGATCGGTCGGGAACCCGTCCGAGGCCAGCAGTTCGAGAGCCCGTTCGAAGCCTCCCTTGTCGTAGACGAACGAGCCCACCACGTGCAGCTCGTTCAGGACGAACCGGTTGGGGTCGAACGACGGGGGCTCCATGCCCGCCCCCACCAGGACCAGGGTTCCCCCTCGGCGGAGCTGGTGGAACCCGGCCTCCATGGCCGACTCCTTGCCCGAGCACTCGAGCACCACATGGGTGGCTCGTTCGCAGATCCGCTCGGGTTCCCACATCGGGAACATCTCGAGCGCGGATGGGTCCAGCACCTCGGTGGCCCCCAGATCACGGGCCAGTTGCTTGCGTTTCTCACCGGGTTCCACTGCGGTGACCGGGCCGATGCCCATGGCCACCAGTGCGGCGATGGAGAGCGCTCCGATGGGACCCGCACCGATGACCATCACGCTGTCGCCCTGGGAGGCGCCCGAGCGGGTGATCCCGTGCAGGGCCACGGCCAGCGGTTCGGCCAGCGCCGCCTGACGCGGCGTCAGCCCCGGAGGCAGACGGAGCAGGGAGGCGACATGCACCAGCACATAGCGGGCGAAGGCGCCATCGTGGCCGTCGACGATCGAGCCCGACCGGTTCTCGCACTGCGAGGGCTTCCCCTCCAGGCAACGACGGCACCGACCGCATCGGGGAGACGGACCGCCAACAACGGTCTCACCGATCTCCCAACCGGTGACGCCCTCTCCGAGGGCAGCGATAGTGCCGGCGAACTCGTGGCCGGCCACCAGGCCCGGCTTATCGGCCCAACCGTCGAGCAGCATGTGGATATCCGTGCCACAGATACCGCAGTGGTCCACCTCCACCAGGACCTCACCGGGACCGGGTGTGGGCACCGGACGCTCTTCCACCACCACCTCGCCCGGCCGCTGGTAGACGGCCGCCGCCATCACCTCGGGTACATCGTTCATGACGCTCCCTCCCCGGTCGGCCCCCGGGCCGGGGACTTCGGCGCCGGCGGGTGATCCAACCCCCATCTCAATGTAGGTCAGGTCCAGCTGTCGGGCACCGGCCTACTCCGGTCTCGAAGGCGGCTCGGACTTGAACATCTCGAGCGCCACCCCGCATCGACTGCAGTACACCACGTCAATGGAGATGGAGTCCTTGTCCCTGTCGGTCGGTCCGGGGGCGACCGTCATCACGCGAAAGCGAGCCGCTTCGGCCAGGTGGGCACGGCACTGCGGACACGTTGGCAACATGCTCGTCGGGCCCTCGGGGCCCAACCGGCGGACGGCCTGTGACGCCCCGACCTCCTCGCCGGCAGGTCGCTGCACCGCGTACCCGGACAGCAGTTGGATGACCTGCTGTCGCACGCTGGACAGGTCGGCACCGAGATGTCGGAGCACCTGGGCGCCGACGCCCTCGCCCTCTCGGACCAGCCCGAGCAGTATGTGCTCGGTGCCGATGTAGCTATGACCGAGTTGGAGTGCCTCGCGCAGGGCGAACTCGAGTACCGTCTTGGCCCGACGGGTGAAGGCAGGCGATCCGGTGGTCGGGATCTCATCCTGGCCCGTGTTCTCCCCGGTGCTTGCCCGAACCTCTTCGACCCCCTCCCGGACCGCCTCCAACGAGATGTCGAGCGACAGGAGGGCCTTGGCCGCCACACCCCCGTCCTCGTGGATCAGGCCCAGGAGAAGGTGCTCGGTGCCGATCGCCGAGTGCTGCAGCTGGCGCGCTTCCTGCTGGGCCAGGACCAGGACCGATCGTGCCCGATCGGTGAAACGCTCGAACATGATCCCAGGATACCGACCGGCCCGTCGGCTTTCCCGTGGCATGTGTGGCCAGGGGCCGATCGAGGAGTGGTCAGCGTCCGTCCGTACCCTTGGAGGTCCCTCCCACCTTCGGGACGACAACGCCCTTGTAGCCGGCAGGGGGCTGATCACCGGGACAGGCCCCCGGGGGATCGTTGTATCGGGGATCTTGGGTCCATGCGCCGTACTCCCAACCGGGCTTCATGGCTGACAGATGGAGCATCGGGGTGAAATCGTCGGTGAGGAGGGCACCGAACACCGCGGCCCCGTAGGGACACATGTGTATGTTGTCGAGCTTGCGGGCTCGCACCCAGGTGCCTTGCGACGTGTGCATCCAGGTCAGGAACCGCCCGTCGGGGGCAAAGAGCTGCTCGGTGGTGAGGTAGATGGCATGACCGGGGAAGGCCTTGACTGCCTGGCTGGCCGCCGTGTCCCAGGCCTCCTGCTGTGCGGTCTTCTGCGCCCACTCCTGTTCTTGCTGAACGGGATCGGTGACGGTCGTGTTCGGACCAACCTGAGGATTCTGAACCAGGGCCACCAGCTCCACCCCGCCCGAGGTCAGCAACATCTTGATGTCACCTTCCACACGGGCTCGATAGGCAGCGGGATCGGCCTGCGCCACCTGGTCGTCCCAGGACCACGTCCCGATCAGGATCTGTGGACGCGTTTCCGCCAGCGTGGAGAGGTAGTTATTGGGCCAGCCGGGATCGGTGGTCAATCCCCAACCGGGAAAGGCCGTGTTGGTGACGACCGACATCTCCCCGGTGGACTGCAGGGCGGCAATGATGCCCAGCGAGCTGTCCACCATGACGCTGTCCCCGAAGATCCCGACCCGGACCGGATCCTCGCCACTGGCGGCGGGGACATCGATGTGCTCGGTGGGCTGTGCCGTCGCCGCCTTGCCCACGGCGACGGTGGACACCTTGGCCTGGGCGGCCCCCGGTGGACCGATCGTTCCCGCCAGGATGACCGCCGCCGTGGCCAGGATGCCGGTCGCCGCCCACGTCACCGCGGGAACGTGCACCCGTCGGGCCAACGCCCGCCAATCGGCGCGCCGAAGTGGCCGCTCGACCAGGTAATAGCTGGCACAGGCGGCGGAAACCATGGCCGCCAGCCGTACCACCAGCAGCTGCCAGCCCGTCAGTCCGGTGGTCTCGGCGGTCATGAGCACAATGACCGGCCAGTGCCACAGGTAGAGGCTGTAGGAGATGAGGCCCACCCACTGGACCGGGCCCAGGCTCAGAAGGCGAGCCACCGGCCCGTCGGGCGCCCTGACGCTCCCGACGATGAGGGCGGTTGAGCACAGGGCGATTGCCCCCAGGCCCCCGTCCCAGATCCACCACGGCGGCCCGTTGGCCGTCGCGGCCCCGGCGGCCACCCCTACCAGCCCCACCACGGTGAGCACCGACCACAGTCGCCGACGAGAGGCCGGCTCCCCCGGCGGCCAGATCATGGCCGCCGCCCCGCCCAGCAGCAGCTCCCAGGCGCGGGTGTCCGTGCCCAGGTAAGCGCGGTTCGGTCCCAGAAGGTGAGCGGCGACGCCCATCCAGATCACCGAGACCAGGGCCAGGCCCAGGGTGATCCCGGCCACGGTCTTCCGTGGCCATCGCGGTCTGACCGAGCGCAGCGCCAGCATGAGACCCAGCAAGAAAGGCCAGAACAGGTAGTACTGCTCCTCGATCGCCAGCGACCAGGTGTGCTGCAGCGGGCTGGGCGAGGTGAACTGGGCGAAGTAGCCGTGCCCGGCGACAATCTGCTGCCAGTTGGCCACGTAGAACAAGGTGGCCAGGGCCGGATCCCGGAGCTGAGCCGGAACCAGGCCCGGTCCTCCCAGCCAGGCATAGAGCGACAGGACGATCAATAAGAGCAGCACCGCGGGGAGCAAGCGCTTGGCCCGGCGTCCCCAAAAGGCGAGCACGGTGCCGATGGGCCGACCATCGCCCACGAGAATGTTGGTGATGAGATAGCCGGACAACACGAAGAAGACGTCGACGCCCAACCATCCGCCACGGAGATAGCCCAGGTGGAAGGCGACCACGGCCGCGATGGCCAGAGCTCGGATGCCGTCAAGCTGAGGCAGATGTCGCCGTGCGGCCACGGCGGGTCAGTCTCGCGCCTCCCATGCCGGTTGCGCGGTCCAGTTGCCGAAGTGAGCCTGTGGGGTCAGTCGCGCTGGTGCGTCGGCCGGGGCTTCAACGCAACGATTGTGGCCAGGCGAGGCCGAAACCAGGCACGAACCACCTGTTTGAGGTCGCGGCCTACCGACTCGGCGCTTGGCGTTGGCCTTGGAGCCGTGAGCGACTGGGATGCGTCGCCGAGCGCCTTGACCAATACGGTGATGATCGAAGGGATCTCGGCCAGCTCCACGGGTGTGGTGGCCACGCAAACACCGTCGCGCCAATGGCTGAACACGACCACCCGCCGCGTGGGATGCCACGACACGCGCAGATGCCGGCCACCGTCCCGCTGATCGGGAATCTGTTGCCTCGCGGCATTCCCACCCATACGTGCAGTATGGACCTCAGGAACGGCCCTGTCGACGGGTCCTCCCCCCGCCTCAGCCCGGGGGTGTCGGCCCGGAGACCACGAGCTCAAAGAGGCTCACCACCGTCGGGGTTCCCGTGCTCAGCCTCTCCCCAGGCGCCCCGAGCAGCTCGGTATCTCCGCAGTAGGCAAAGCCGAGGCGCTCGTAATACCCGCGCAGCTTGCGGTTCGTCGCCACGCAGTCGAGCCTGAGGTGGCTTCGACCCCGATCCGCCACCTGGTGCGCGGCCCAGCCCAGCAGGCGCGGGCCCAGTCCCGTGCCCCGTCGAGGCACGGCCAAACGGTGGACATAGCCAGCGTCATCGAGCGCCTCGGGCCATGCCGGATCACTCCACGACAGGGTGACGGTACCGACGAGCTCGCCACCTTCTCGGGCGAGCCACGTCTCACCGGCGCCGATGCAGGGCTCGACCATTGCTGCCGTGAACGACGGCGGCCACTGGCGAATGCCGCACGCGGTGAGCCACGACGCCGCCTCGTTCAACACGTCGAGCACGGCTGCGATCTCAGAGGCGTCGGCCACGACCACCTCGAGCAGGTCGTCGGCCGGTCGGGAACCCATCCCCTGAGCATGCCAGCGGCCACCCGTCTGCGTCACCGAAGACAGACCCCTGCCGGCCTGACAGAATTCGGCCGTGCGGCCCGAACTACCCAGTGATCAGGCTGAGCACACGCGCCGTACGCGGGAGGCCTTTGACCACCTCGCCAAGGTGTGGGCCACGACCACCGACGATGGCCCCTTCAACGGTCACCTCGAGCGGCCTGCACTGCGCTCTCTTGTCCCTCGTCCGCTCGGCGGATCGGCCGTGTTGGACGCCGGGTGTGGATCGGGCGCCCAGTGCGAGTGGCTCCTCGACCAGGGCGCAGACGTGGTGGGGATCGACCTCAGCCCGTTGATGGTGGAGGAGACCAGACGACGGTGCGGAGACCGTGGCCGGTACTTGGTGGCCGACCTCGCCCAACCCCTCCCACTCGATCCGGGATCGTTCGACGGGATCACCTGCTCGCTGGCGCTGCATTATCTCGAACACTGGAGCGTCCCGCTCCGCTCCTTCGCCGACCTGCTCCGGCCAAAGGGGTGGGCGGTCATCTCCCTCGAGCACCCCCTGGCGCCGCCGCTGGCCACCCAGCCAGGCGGTTACTTCGAGACAAAGCTCGTGGCTGACACCTGGCAGAAGGGCGATGTCGAGGTGACGCAGTACTTCTGGCGTCGGCCGCTCTCGGCGGTGGTGGACGCGTTCGCCGCCGCTGGCTTCATGATCGACCGCGTCGTCGAACCCCAGCCGAGCTCCAGCTCCCTCCAACAATTCCCCGAGGATCTGGGTCAGGTGGTCGGCGTGCCGTGGTTCATCGTCTACCGGATCGTCAAGAATCACTAGATGAGCCTGTCGAAGTAGCACGCTGACAGGTCCGATAACCTGATCAGTGGGCTGCAACTGGCGCTTGGGTGGAACACCACCGGGGAGCAGCCCACCCCGTTCGGGGTTGCGAGCCGTGCGCCTGGGTGACCGGAGACGATCATCCAGGAGGCTCACCCATGACCACCACCCAGCAGCCGACCATCATGGACGGCACAGCCGTGGCTCGAGCTGTCGTCGGCCGCGCTACTGAACGGGCCGCCGAGTTCGCTCTTCAGACCGGACGAAAGCCGTGCCTGGCCGCGGTGATCGTGGGCCAGGACCCCGCCTCGCTCACCTACGTGAAGATGAAGCAGAACCGGTGCCGCTCGACGGGGATCGACTCACGAGTGGTGGCCCTGCCCACTCACACCTCGACGGCCGAACTGGTGGCGGCGCTCCACCAGTTGTCGAGCGATCCGACTGTGGATGGGATCCTGCTCCAGCATCCCGTTCCCCCGACTGTCGACGAGCGCGCCGCCTTCGAAGCCATCGAGCCGGAGAAGGACGTCGACGGCGTGACCATGCATTCCTTTGCCGCCATGGCCTTGGGCACGGGCGGCCCGGTCGCCTGCACGCCAGGCGGAATCATCCGTCTGCTCGATGCCTACCGGATTGACCCAGCCGGCCGTCACGCCGTGGTCATCGGACGCAGCCCCATCCTCGGAAAGCCAGTCGGGATGCTCCTCCTGGGAAGGAACGCCACCGTGACTTATTGCCACTCGCACACCCGACACCTTTCCGACATCGTGCGGGGCGCCGACATCGTCGTCGCCGCCGTCGGGCGACCGAACTTTGTCAGAGGGGCCTGGATCAAGTCAGGAGCCGTGGTGATCGACGCCGGTTACAACCCTGGCAATGTCGGGGATGTGGCCTTCGAGGAAGCTCGGTCGATCACCTCTCACATCACACCGGTTCCGGGAGGGGTAGGCCCGATGACGATCGCCGTGCTCCTCGAGCAGACGGTCGACGCCGCGACCAATCGAACGGACCGGTGAAGCCTTCAGCGGGAACTAGGAGGAACTCCTCCAGGTCCGGGGTTCCTTGACTTCAACCGAAGTTGAGGGTTTACGGTGACCCCCATGCCACCGACACTGACAACTGACGACTTGACCTACTTGCAGAGCCAACACCTTGGCCGGCTCGCCACCGTCGACGCCGCGGGTGCCCCTCAGAACAACCCGATCGGGTTCACCGTCGACGAGACGACGGGGCAGATTCTCATCGGCGGGATGGCCATGGGCACGTCCCGCAAGTTCCGCAACGTCCAGCGCAACCCGAACGTGGCTCTGGTCGTCGACGACCTGGCCTCGGTCGACCCGTGGGTCGTGCGCGGGATCGAGGTGCGCGGCGTGGCCGAGGCTCTTGTCGACGTCGACCCGCCGATGGCCATGATGAGCCGCGAAGTCATCCGGATTACACCACGATGGATTTACAGTTGGGGAATCAGCTCGGGCGACGACCGCAGGATGCGCACCTGATCGGTGGAGCGGGCCGGAGTCGTCAGCTCTGACTCATCGCTTCCGTCGCCCGTCGCATCATTTCGTCTTCGGGGACGTCCTCGATGTGGGTGGCCACGCTCCAACGGTGTCCGAACGGGTCTTCGAACTGGCCGGAGCGATCCCCGTAGAACTGGTTCTCGACCGCACGGATCTCCGTGGCACCGGTGGCCAAGGCGCGCTCGAAGACTGCGTCGACGTCGTCGACATATACCGAAATGGTGACGGGCGTGCCCCCCACCGACTTGGGTCCGAGATATCCCATGTCGGGAAACTCGTCGGCCAGCATGATCACGCAGTCACCGAGTTGCAGCTCGGCGTGCCCGACTTTCCCGTCCGGGGAGTCCATGCGCATCCTGACGCTGGTACCGAGTACCGCGTTGTAGAACTCGATCGCCGCTGGGGCCCCGTCGATGATCAACGACGGGATCACTCTGTTATAGCCATCGGGTATGGGTTTGACTGCAGCCATGGGTGCCTCCTCGTTCCGTCTCGGATTCACAGCGCTCGCCGATAGCGAACACGTGTTCGATACCGTAACCGGGTCGGACCGGTCGATCAACCCCCTCGACACCACCGTCCACCGGCACCGACATCAGGCGAAGAACAGCTCTACCTGGGATGCTCCCGATCTCCTCGATCGAGGTGAAATGGTCCGAGCCGGAGGATAGATTGAGAGGGCGGAAGAGTACGTATCCGCCTTCGTGAAGGAAAGGGGGTCGGCGATGTCGTCGAGCACTTTGCACGAGGAGGATGGACCACCCGGCTAGGTGTGCTCGGCTTGTCTCCTGGGAGACGAGAGAGCGCCCAGCACCCGATCGACCAAGGCCCTTTTCACTGAGGCCGGAACGCGATCAGCTTCCGAGCTGACTTGCCGACGACGGTCCCCACCGACAGACAAGGGCTGAGCACCGATCGGGAAACACAGAACGCAGATGGGAGCCGGCTGATGGCCGGCTTCCATCGCGTCCGGGTCCCTGCTCGCCCCGCAGTACTCCCGTGCGTTCAGGGTCTGCCAAGATGGCCCCGTGGCTGACGGCACCTCGCTGATCCGGTCCATCGGCAAGGCGGGACTGGGCACGCTGCCCGACCCCTTGCGACGACGAGTTCAGGCCATCCGGGGAAAGCCCCTTCCCCGCGTGGTGACGCTCGGCGATCTCGACCGCGAGCTGGAAGAGGCCCGCCGACTGTTCGCTGAGTCCGAGGATGCCGCTCGCCAGTTCCTCCGCGGGTTCGAGATCGCTCCGCCAGCCGATCGACCGGTCGACCCGTTCTCGGACGAGTACCGCACCTGGGTGTGGGATCTCTACGAGCGGATCTCGGGACGCCAGGGCTACTCCACGGCCAACGAGAGCTCCCCGTTCGATTTCGACCACGCCCTCCGTCAGCCCTATCCCCACGCCACCGAGTCCTCCCAGGTCGTCGGGGAGGAACTGATCGCCCGCGGCTTCATCATCAAGACCATGGGGCTGGCACCACCGGCACGGATCGTCGAGTTCGGACCCGGGTGGGGGAACCTGACCATCGATCTCGCCACCATGGGGTTCGAGGTCACCGGGGTCGAGGTGGAGCCCCAGTTCTGCGCGCTGGTCGAGCAGCGGTGCTCTCGACCCGAACAGTTGACCATGTCCACCCAGGACATGTTGTCCTTCGACCCGCCTGACCGGTACGACGCGGCGATCTTCTACGAGAGCTTCCACCACTGTGCCGATCACCTGGCCATGCTCGAGCACCTGCACAAGGTGGTTCGTCCCGAGGGACTGGTCGTGTTCGCGGCGGAGCCCGTCGCGGCCATGGCCTACCCGTGGGGACCCAGGCTGGACGGGTACTCCCTGTGGTCGACCCGCATCTACGGCTGGCTGGAGCTCGGGTTCGACGACGCCTACTTCACCGAAGCACTCGAGCGCACCGGCTGGAAGGCGAGCCGGTTCCGCGCCCTGGACCGGTCGCCTTTGGCCGATGTCGTCCTGGCCCGACCCCGCTGAGCCCCGGCTCCATCTATCCGGTGCCGGCCGGGTCCGTCTTGCAGGCGGGAAGGCCCTTCACACAGTCGATGTCTCGCCGTAGGACCTTCAAGGCACTGTCGCCCTCGCCGCCGTAGGTGTAACCCTGGGTGTACTCCTTACCGGTGGGGCTGTCATCTTTGGTGGTGGCCACCCCGGGAATCGGCTCCACCCCGGAGTCCTCGTTCCATTCGTTCCACGCCGTCACGAAGATGATCGGCGCCCGGGCGTCGAGGGTGGGCACCGCCACCTTCTTGAACAGGTTGTCAAGCGTGGAGGCGGGGCCCTCGCCCGGCAACCACTGCCGGGGCTGGGCCGGGTGGTTGGTCACCAGTCGCACGCCTCGATCGTTGAAGCCGGGGGTGATGTCGGGGATCACCGGCACCTTGCCACCGGTGGCCGCGCTGTACTTATCCAGCAGGCCGCGCTCGTCGGCGGCGATGGTGGTCTTGCCCGGGTAGCCCACGAAGTCCTTGGCCGGACCGAGGGACGGGGAGTTCCCCCCGAAATAGAGCGAGTACGAGGTGATGGCGTCGAAGTCCTCGATCCGGGACGCCTGTGGCTGGGTGGTGAGGGGCGACCCTGTCGCCGGTGGTTGCGGATTGGTGACGCGCCAGAAGATCTCGTCTCCGATGAAGTACGGGTTGTATCCGTGGGCGCGGAGCAGCGATCGCGCCTTGCTCATCATCTGGGTCACGTTGCCGGTCAGGGTACGGGTCAGGTAGAGCACCACCACCGGACGCCCGTGCAACCGCAAATAGCTCGGATTGTTGAAGTAGGTCGTGGCGAAGTGCAGCATGTCGGAGTCGAACTGCTTTTCCATGGCCGGGGTCACCGGGGTGGACTCGTCGGCCGCATTGAAGTCCAGGGCGAAGGTCTCGTACAGCATGCAGAACTTGATCTTGGCGATATTCGGGGCCTGCAGGAAGGCGGCGATGTTGTCGTCCTCGGACTGACGATCGGCCAGGGGACGCCCGGTCCAGTTGTTCAGCGGCCACCAGTCGAGGGCGAAGAAGTTCACTCCGGCCTGATTGGCCTGGGTGATGGCCTTGGCCGCGGTGGCCGGATCGGCTGATACGTCGGTGGCCGGGTTCGGGCCCTGGGGCGGGATCAGGTGGGCTCGCAGCGTTCCCTCCTGCAGGTTCTGGGGGAACCACGAGTAGTAGTAGCTCCCCACCAGCAACTTGCTGCCACCGTGGGCCTTCCACACCGGTGCCGAGCTCGAGGAGTCGTTCCGGGCCACGATCAGCGTACCGACCAGTCCCAGAACGACCACTCCCCCGAGGACCAGCAACCACGGCGTCAACTTGCGCAACGGGCTTCGTGAACGGCGGTGTTTGGCCGACGGGCTCAAGGCTTTGCCAATCCGATCTCCTCGCCCGCGGGATCACGGAGCAGCGCCACCCTAACAACCGACCCCGGGATCATCCCCGAGAAGGCCTGGCCCCAGGAGGAGGCCTACGAGGCCACGTTGATCGTGACCTCGATGTTGCCCCGGGTGGCGTTGGAGTACGGGCACACCAGGTGGGCGGCGTCGGCAAGCCCTTGGGCGGTGTCGGCGTCCACCCCGGGGATGGTCACGTCGAGCTCGACGGCCAGGCCGAAGGCCCCACCGTCGATGGTGCCGATGGAGACCTTGCCCGTCACCGTCGAACCGCTGGAGTCGACCTTCTGACGCCTGGACACGACGCCCAGCGCGCTCTGGAAGCAGGCGGCATACCCAGCGGCGAACAGCTGCTCGGGATTGGTGCCTCCACCCTTTCCGCCCATGGCCTCGGGTACCCGGACATCGACGTCCAGCACCCCGTCGCTGCTTCGGGCGTGTCCGTCCCTGCCTCCCGTGGTGCTCGCCTCTGCGGTGTACAGCACCTTGTTCAGTGTGGTGACCATGGCTCACTCCTCGATCGACGATGCGTTCTCTTCGGTCAACCCGGCGATCGGTTCGATTGTTCCGGACCCCGACCGGGCTCGCCCCGGATGGTCGGCCCTCAGACGCTCCGACCGCGCCCGACCCGGAAGTGGCGGACCAGCTCGGCCGTGGACCCGTCCTGGCCGGACAGGTCGGGGGCCTGCTCGTCGATAAGTGCGGGGGCCAGTTGCTTGGCCATGACCTTGCCCAGCTCGACGCCCCACTGGTCGAAGGAGTCGATGCCCCAGATGACCCCTTCGGTGAACACGGTGTGCTCGTACAGCGCCACCAGCTGGCCCAGCACCGACGGCGTCAGCTTCGGGGCCAGGATGGTGGAGCTGGGACGGTTCCCGGGCATGACCTTGTGGGGGACCAGCGCGGCGTCGGTCCCCTCGGCGGCCACCTCCTCGGCCGTACGCCCGAAGGCCAGCACTTTGGACTGGGCGAAGCAGTTGGCCATGAGCAGGTCGTGCTGATCACCGGTCTCGTGGGTGGAGTCCACGAAGCCGATGAAGTCGGCCGGGATCAGCTTCGTCCCCTGGTGGATCAATTGGTAGAAGGCATGCTGGCCATTGGTGCCCGGCTCTCCCCAGAAGATCTCGCCCGTCTGACCCCAGACCGGGGTCCCGTCCCGTCGGACCGACTTCCCGTTGGACTCCATGGTCAGTTGCTGCAGGTAGGCCGGAAACCGGGCCAGCCGCTGGTTGTAGGGCAGGACGGCATGGGTCTGGGACCCGAAGAAGTTGTTGTACCAAACGTTGAGCAGTCCCTGGAGCACCGGCATGTTGGTCTCCAACGGGGCGCTGAGGAAGTGCTCGTCCATGGCGTGGAATCCGGAGAGCATGTCAGCGAAGCCGTCCCGCCCGATGGCCACCATCAACGAGAACCCGATGGCCGAATCGTAGGAGTAGCGGCCGCCCACCCAGTCCCAGAACCCAAGCATGTTGGCCGGATCGATGCCGAACTGGGTCACCCCCTTCTCGTTGGTGGACACGGCCACGAAGTGCTTGGCCACCGCCTCGTCTCCCGCCCCCAACCCCTCGAGGAGCCAGGCCCGGGCGGCCGCCGCGTTGGTCAGGGTCTCCAGAGTGGTGAAGGTCTTGGAGCACACCACGAACAGGGTCTCGGCCGGATCGAGGTCGTGGGTCTTGTTCCACAGGTCGACGGGATCGATGTTCGAGACGAAGCGACAGGTGATGTCGGGGTGGACGTAGTCGAGCAGCGCCTCATAGGCCATGGCCGGGCCCAGATCGGAGCCGCCGATCCCGATGTTGACCACCGAGCGGATCCGCCGACCGGTGTGTCCCGTCCACTCCCCGTTGCGGATCCGGTCGGAGAGGTCGCCCATCCGCCCCAGGACCTCGTGCACGTCGGCCACCACGTCCTGGCCGTCGACCTCCAGTCGGGTTCCTGCCGGCATGCGCAGGGCGACGTGGAGGACGGCGCGGTCCTCGGTGGTGTTGATGTGACGCCCGGCGAACATGGCGTCCCGGTGCTCTTCCAGGCCTGACCGACGGGCCACGTCGACCAGCCGGGCCACGGTATCCGCCGTGGCCCGGTGCTTCGAGTAGTCGAGATAGAGGTCGCCGGCCTCGACCGCCATCCGGGTGGCTCGGTCCGGGTCCTGGGCGAACAGATCCCGGAGGTGGGCATCCTTGATCGCTTCGAAGTGGCCGGCCAGCGAGCGCCACTCCTCGGTTCCGGTGATGTCCACTACGTCAGCCATCTACGCCTCCTGGTCCGCGGTCCGTGCCCTGCACCGTACCGCTGCGGCATGAGGCGTTCAGGAGGTCGCCGACGCTCAGGAGGCGGGCTCCAGGCTCACCGGGCTCCGTTCCGGCTTGGTCTTCGGCTTGCGGACCATGGTCGCCGCCGCGTCGATGTCCTTGATGGTGAGGGCGACCGCCGCCCCGACCAGGGCCACGCCCGCGGCCACCAGGAAGGCGGCGTGATAGGCGGCCAGGTTGGCGGCCACATGGCCGGCCACCGCGTGGGTGGTACCGACCAGGGCCAACACGGTGGCGAGTAGCGCCACCCCCACCGCGCTACCCAACTGTCGTTGGCTGTTGAACAGTGACGAGGCGTACCCGGTGTCGGCGTGGGACACCGTGGCGAAGGAGGCGGCCTGGGACGAGATGATGACCGGCCCCATGGACAGGCCCATGGCGAACATGAGGATCCGCATCCACCACAGGTTGGTGTCGAAGCCCACCTGGGTGGCCAGCCCCATGGCAATGGCCAGGCCCACCAATCCCACCGAGCTCAGGCGGCGAGGCCCGAACCGGGAATAGAAGATCCGGCTGGACAGCTGGGCCCCGACCATGACCCCGATGGCCTCGGGGAACGTATTGAGTCCGGAAGCAAGGGCGGACAGGCCCAGGGCGATCTGGAAGAACAGAGGGACGACGAAGAGAACGCCCAGGAACGCGGCCATGGCGAAGAACAACACCAGGCTGGTCGAGCGGAACAGCCGGTTGCCGAAGAGACGGAGCTGCAACAGGGGCTGTCTCGTCCGCAGCTCCACCCGCACCATCCAGGCGATCAGGACCAGGCCCACGGCGATGCTGCCCAGGATCAACGGGCTGCCCCAGCCCCGGCTGGGGCCGTCGCTCACGCCGAACATGAGCAGGGCGAAGCCCACACCGGACAGGAGAAAGCCGGGCACGTCGAAGCGGCCGGGATGGGGCTGGCGATGCTCGTCCAGGAAGATCAGGCCGAACAGGAAGGCCACGATGCCGATGGGGAGGTTGACGAAGAACACCCACCGCCACGACAGGTCGGTGACCAGCAGACCGCCCAACACCGGTCCGATGGCCGGGGCCATGGCCGTGGGAACGGTCAGGATGCTCGAGGCCCGCACCCGCTCCTCGGGGGGAAAGGTTCGAAACAGCATGGCCATGCCCACCGGCGTGAGCATGCCCCCGCCCACCCCTTGGATCACCCGAAAGGCGACCAGCTCGGGCAGGCTCTGAGCCAGCCCGCACAGGACTGAGGCGCCGGTGAACACGGCGATGGCGAACAGGAGCATCCGCTTGGACCCAAAGCGGTCACCTAGCCACCCAGCGGCGGGAATGAACACGGCCAGGCTGACCAGGTAGCCCACCGCCACCGAATCCAGGGCCGCCGTCGTCTCGTGGAACTGGTGACCGATCGACGGGAGGGCCACGTTGACGATGGTGATGTCCATGATGTTCATGAACATGGCCGCCACGAACACGACGCTGACGCTCACCTTGGGGTTGATGTGTATGCGGGGCAATGCCTTCGTTCCTGAGCGTTGATGGTGGCGCCGCCACTTTTATGGCGTGCCCACGGTCTACTAGGGCAAACGCCAATCGTCGTCCGGGGATTCCTGAAGAAGGGCGAATTGCAGCCAGCCCCCGTAGGCCCCTTCAGCCGTCGACGAAGCTCAGCCGAACCTGGCGGCGGGGATTGTCGCCGTTGGTGTCGATCAGGACGATGCTCTGCCAGGTGCCGAGGAGCGGACGGCCCTCGAGGACCGGAATGCTCAGCGACGGGCTCACGAACACCGGGAGGACATGGTCGGCACCATGGCCGGTTGCCCCGTGGCGATGGGCATAGCGATCGTCGCGAGGGAGCAGGCGAACCAGTACCTCCTCGAGGTCGACCTCCGATCCCGAGCCGACTTCCATCAAGGCGATGCCTGCGGTGGCGTGGGGCGCGAAGACGTTGACCAACCCGTCTCCGTGATCCCGGCAGAAGCGCTGCACCGCATCGGTCAGGTCGCTGACCGTGCGGCCGGTGGTGTCGATGGAAAGCAATGAGGAGTCCATGGTCCCTATGTTCGCGCCGGGTGTTACCGCTCGGTCCCGCTGCGTAGGCAGGAATCGGGAGATAACCGAGGATTCACTCTCTGGTGACGCGACGGTGGCCTACCGTTCACCGCCGTTCCTTACGGTCTTCAGTGATGACCCCGCCTGATCAGACCCTGTCGGTCACTGATCCCTCCACGCCGTTCGCCTCGAACCCGTGGACCGGCGCTGCTGGTAGTCGTTTCCGATCTGAACTCCCTCGCCCTCTCACGGCGCTTTCCCCTCCCGAGGATTGCCGGCCGGTCCCCCTCGGTCCGGCAGGCGATCCCCGGGTCGCCGACACGTTCACCCCCGGGACGTGAGCGTGGCTCTGCGGTCATCCGAGTCCGTCAACCCCGTCCCTGACGCCGGGATCCGCATCCTGGTCATCGACGGTGACGCCTCCAGCCGGGAGATGCTGGCGGCCGGACTGGAGGCCGAAGGGTTCGAGGTGGTGTTGGCCCATGACGGTCACGAGGGCATCCGTCTCCTCACCGTGACCAGACCGTCATTGGTGCTGCTCGACATGTTCCTGCCCGACCAGTCAGGGATGGCCGTGTTCCGGAGGATCGAAGCCGTGTCCGCCCTCCCCGTGATCATGGTGGCGGCCAAAGACGACGAGATCGATGCCGTCCTCTCGCTCGAGGCGGGGGCGGCCGATCACGTGACCAAGCCGTTCCGACTCCGGGAGCTGACCGCCCGGGTGCGGGCAGTGCTCCGACGGGTGGAAACCCCGTCGGCGACCGGGACACCGGACAATCTGTTCGAGTCCGGCCCGGTCAAGATCGACGTCTCGATGCGCGAGGTGACCGTCCGGGGTATTCCCGTGGAGCTGTCCCGGAAGGAGCTCGACCTCTTGGTGCTGCTGGTGTCAGAGGCCGGACACGTTGTCACCCGCACCCAGTGCATGGATCACCTGTGGCGTGATCGGCGGTTGGCCGACAGTCGGACCCTCGACACCCACATCAAGAGGGTTCGCAAGAAGATCGAGCTCGATCCGGGACACCCGGAGCACATTCTGACCATTCGAGGCATCGGCTACCGGTTCAGGGCGTAGGGGCTCGTCCGCTGCGGACAACGGCCTCCCTCCCCTCCCAGGCTGCGACATCGCCGGGCGGGCCCCTACGCCCTGAACCCCAGCTGGCCGCTTGTGCCGTCAGAACGGGTCGCTCCGCCCATCGATGTTCAAAGCGCGGCCAGGGCCAGACCGGCTGCGGCTGCGGCTGCCCCGACCACGACGCTCCCCCCGATGTTCCATGCGGCCAGACGCATCTCACGCCGCTCGATCAGGCTGGCCGCCTCGAAGGTGAAGGTGGAGAACGTGGTGTAGGCGCCGATCAGTCCGACACCGATGATGAGTCGGCCGTCGGCGGGGAAGGCGTGATAGAGGACCAGGCCGGTGACGAGCCCGAGCACGAACGAGCCCGACATGTTGACCACGAAGGTGCCGAAGGGGAAGGTGGCCCGGGCCCGATCGCTGACCGCGCCGTCGATCACGTAGCGAAGGGGTGCACCGATGGCGCCGGCAAGGGCGACGGCCACCCAGAGCCATGCGCTCATCGGCCCGGTCCCCACAGATCCAGGGCCGTCATGCTCCTGGTTCCCTGTCCAGGGGGCGGCGACCGGTCATCGGGAGCCGGGCCACAGCCATGCCGGCGAAGACGGCGACCACCCCGGCGCCCAGGCTGGCGGCCAGGTAGCCGATGGCCAGGCCAACCCGGCCCGCCTTGACCAGGAGGTCGATCTCCACGGCGAGGGTCGAAAACGTGGTCAGTCCGCCGCAGAAACCGGTGCCGACAAGGGGACGTACGTAGCGGGTGGGGGGCAGCCGCTCGAGGACGAGCACGATGACCAGGCCGATGATGAAGGCACCGGTGATGTTGGCCGCGAACGTGGGCCACGGAAATCCGTTGGTGGTGGTGGGGATGAGGCGGCCCAGCTCGACCCGCCCGAGTGTGCCCCCTGCGCCACCCAGCGCGATGACGGCGATTGTCCCCGGGTGCACCACCGCCCGGCGCCCTGACCGTTGCCCCGGGGCCGACGGGTCGGTGGAGCGGGGACGGTCCGGGTCCACCGGCAGTTGATGGCCGGGGCGCCCCTGGTCGCCGATGTCCTGTCCGCTGACTGTTTCCTCGTCACCCACCCGTCGGTCCTCCCTTGAACTTCGGGTAGGGACTGTCAGCCGGGCATCCGACGGTTCCGTAGGCGAGCCCCATCGCCTCGGCCGCCCACGATAGTCCTCGCTCCTTCGCCAGGCACGTGCCCGGAGCGGGCCAGGCACAGGTCGACAGAAATCGGGCCACCCGAAAGTCCCGCGCCACCTGCGGTCTTCACAAAGCGTTCACGCAACGATCACCATCGTGTCGCTTGGTTCTCGCGTTCCGTTCACCTCTCCTTTCTACGATCCCGTCGGGAGGTCGAACTCGTCGCTATGCCAGGCATCGGATCGGAGCTGGACGATGACCAGGTCCGCGTACTCGTGGTGGAGGACGAGGAGTCCTACCGCGAGGCCATGTCATCCGGTCTCCAGGTCGAGGGGTACCACGTCGAACTGGCGGCCGACGGGACCGAGGGCCTGGCCCGCTTCACCGAGAACCCCCCTGACATCGTCCTGTTGGACGTGCTCCTCCCCGGCATCAGCGGCATCGAGGTGTGCCGCCGCATGCGGGCCATCGCCCCGGTCCCCATTGTCATGGTCAGCGCCGTCGACACCGAGCTCGATGTGGTCCTCGGTCTCGAGCTGGGCGCCGCCGACTACGTGACCAAGCCGTTCCATCTCCGAGAGCTGGTGGCCCGGATCCAGGCGGTTCTCCGACGGGTGTCCCCCTCGGGGCCCACATCCGAGCGAACCGCCGGCACCCGCCCCCGGGCCGGGGAGGGCGCGTCGGACACGGTCCGGTCCGATGTCCAACTGGGATCGGTGGTGGTCAACTTCGCCCGCCGCAGCGTGACCCGGGACGAGGAGCAGATCCACCTGTCACGACGCGAGTTCGACCTTCTGGACGTGCTGTTGGCGCCGCCGGGCCAGGTTCGCACGCGCGACGAGCTGATCGACCTCCTCTGGCCGCACCGCGACCTGTCCGACAGTCGGACGCTCGACACCCACGTCCATCGGTTGCGTTCCAAGCTCGAGCCCGATCCGTCCAATCCCCGCTTCATCGTCACCGTGCGAGGGGTGGGGTTCCGCATCGATCCCGAAGGAGCACCTCCCGTCCCCGTCCGGCGGTCAACCGTCGAAGAGCACCAACAGCCATGAAACGAACTGTTTCCCTGAATTCCACCTTTGCGTCACGAATCGTTCCTATTGGGTTCATTTCCGATCGTTACGGTTCCGTTGCAGAGGCCGGTCGTTGAAAAGGATGCGCCGCATGAACCAAGACCCACAGAGATCGTCGGCCGATTCCGGTGCCAGTGTGCGCACCGGTGTGGCGCCGGACACGGGCAAGAGCCAGCTCATCGACCCGGTTCTGGCTGCCCTCGACCCGGACCACGCCCGACCGGGCGACATCATGTGCACCAAGGGCCTGCATCTCCGCTTCGGCTCCAAGCAGATCCTGTCCGACATCGACATGGCCTTCCAGCGGGGCACCATCACCGCACTGATCGGACCCACCGGCTCGGGCAAGTCCACCTTCCTTCGCACCTTGAACCGCATGAACGACAAGGTGCCCGGGTTTGCCTTCGAGGGGGACGTCACCCTGGACGACGTCTCCATCTGGGCGGGCCGCCAGGACCTGCTCACCCTGCGCCGCCGGGTGGGCATGCTCTTCCAGCGACCGAACCCCTTCCCCATGTCCATCCGGGACAACGTGGTGGCCGGGGTCAAGGCCCACCGCATCGCCAAGGGCAAGCAGCTGAACGTCATCGCCGAACAGCGACTGCGCGAGGTCGGCCTGTGGGACGCGGTGAAAGATCGTCTGGGCGACTCGCCCTTCCGACTGTCCGGTGGCCAACAACAGCTCCTGTGCCTGGCTCGGGCCCTGGCCGTCGGACCCGAGGTCCTGTTGCTCGACGAGCCCACCTCGGCTCTCGACCCCATCTCCACCGAGTACATCGAAGCCCTCTTGCGCAAGCTGACGCCGGCACTGACCCTCATCGTGGTCACCCACAATCTCGGTCAGGCCCGTCGGGTCTCGGACAACACCATGTTCTTCTACGAGGGCGAGCTGGTCGAGCACGGTTCGACGGTGGGGCTGTTCGACAACCCGAAAGAGGAGCACACCCAGCGCTACGTCTCCGGTCGCATGGGATGACCAGCCCAACGTGATCGCAACTGTCCGCAATCCCAACATTCGCAACCGACACCATCGCATGTTCGACAACAGAAGGAGGAACAACTAGTGACTCGGATGCTCCGAGCTAGACGAGTGGTGCCAGTATTCCTGGTGACCACAGCCATAGCCCTCATGGGCACGGTCTCCGCCGCATCGGCGGCGACCGTCAAGATCCCGAAGAACGGGGTCGAGAAGCCGCCCACAGCGTCCCTCATTGAGACGGGGAGCACGTTGCTCTATCCCCTGTGGAACGAGTGGGCCCCCGCCTACCAGCAGCTGTACTCCGGTGTCACCATCCAGACCGCGGGTACGGGGTCGGGTACGGGTATCACCGACGCCACCAACGGGACGGCCGACATCGGCGCCTCTGACGCCTATCTCTCCCCGTCGGAGAACCAAGCCACCCCCACCCTGTTGAACATCCCGCTGGCCATCTCGGCTCAGCTGGTGACCTACAACCTCCCCGGGGTCTCGGCTCATTTGAAGCTGAACGGCAAGGTGCTGTCGAAGATCTACCAGGGCACGGTAACCACCTGGAACGATCCCGCCATCACGGCCCTCAACCCGGGTGTCACCATTCCGGCCACGCCCATCGTGACCCTGCACCGTTCGGACAGCAGCGGGGACACCTTCTTGTTCACCCAGTTCCTGTCCAAGACCGATCCGTCCGGGTGGGGCACGAAGATCTCCTTCGACACCACCGTGCCGTGGCCGAACGTACCCGGCGCACTGGGCGAGAGCGGTAACTCGGGCATGGTCGCAGGCTGCAAGGCCACGGTGGGCTGCATCGCCTACGTCGGGATCAGCTATCAGACCCAGGCTCTCCAGGCCGGGCTGGGCTATGCCCAGCTGCAGAACGCCAAGGGGGCCTATGAGCTGCCAACCCAGTCCGCCATCGCGGCCGAAGCGGCCAGCTTCGTCAAGACGACCCCGCCGACCGGGACCATCTCGCTGATCTACGGACCGGCAGCTACCGGCTACCCGATCATCAACTACGAGTACGCCATCGTGAACTCCAGCCAGACCGATTCGAGCAAGGCCAAGGCCATTCGATCGGTGCTGGAGTGGGCCATCAACGCCAAGTACGGCAACAGCTCCGACTACCTGAGCCAGGTGTTCTTCCAGCCACTGCCGACCAAGGTTGCGGCCCAGTCGGTGAAGCAGATCACCAAGATTCAATAGTCGGTGACCACCATCGAGGGGAGCAGTCAGCTCCCGTCCGGAACACCGACTCCGAGCGTCAAGACGATCCGCCGGGCCCCCGTGGCCCGGCGGATCGTCGCCCTGTTCCGGTCCAATGAGGAACACGCCTGGCGGTGGGGGGCGCGGGTCGCCTCGATCATCCCCCTGGCCGCCCTGGTCTTCGCCATCACCGTCCTGGCCCTCAAGGCCTGGCCGGCCATCAAGGTGAATGGGATCGGCTTCCTCACCGGGACCGAGTGGAAGACGGGCAGCAGCTACGGCGCCATCGTCCACACCGATGGTGTGGCCCACCCGCTCGGCGTCCAATACGGGCTGTGGCCCATGATCGTGGGCACGCTGCAGACATCGTTCATCGCCGTCGTCATCGCCCTCCCTATCTCTGTGGGGGCCGCCTTCGCCCTGACCGAGCGGATGCCCGGGTGGATCTCCCGCCCGCTGGGGTTCGCCATCGAGCTCCTGGCCGGCGTGCCCAGCGTGCTCATCGGCCTGTGGGGCGTCCTCACCCTGGGCCCCCTGCTGGCCACCCACGTCTATCCCCACATTGCTGCGGTCATGCCCGACGTCCCCGTCCTGCGCTACTTCCGCGGCCCGACGGGCCACGGCCTGGGCCTCCTCACCGCCGGCATCGTGCTGGCCCTGATGATCGTGCCCATCATCGCTTCCACCACCCGGGACCTCTTCCTGGGCGTCCCGCCCCTGCCCAAGGAGGGGGCCTCGGCCCTAGGCATGACCGAGGCCGAGGTGGCCCGCCGGGTCACCTTGCCCTGGGTCCGTTCGGGGATCATCGGGGCCACCGTGCTCGGCCTGGGCCGGGCGCTGGGCGAGACCATCGCCGTGTTCCTGATCACCGGGTCCATCCTCCACATCGCCCCGAACGTCTACAGCCCCATGAGCACCATCGCCGCCCTCATCCTGGGACAGCTGGACGCCACCGGCACCGACGGCACCGGCTTCGCCGTGGCCACCCTGGCCGAGGCTGGGCTGGTCCTGGCCGTTATCTCGGTGGCCGTGAACCTGGCGGCCAGGGTGATCGTCAACCGGACGGGACGGCTCATGGCCCCGGTCGGAGCGTGATGTCCGCCAAAGGAGAGCCATGGCCGTGACCAACGTCGCCTATCCCCGTACGCGTGGGCGCCGGATCCGGGAGGTCCTGTTCCGGGCGGCCACTGTGGTGGCCCTGGTGCTGGTCATCGGGCCCGCGGTCTGGATCGTGGTGGAGATCGTGAACCGGGCCGTGCCCCACTGGCGCTGGAGCGTCATCACCACCCCCCTCCACCAGACCAGCGGGGGCCTGTCCGGGCCGATCGTCGGCTCCCTCCTCCTCATGGTCGGCGTACTGGTGGTGGCCGGCTCGATCGGCGTCATGGCCGGCATCCATCTCGGGGAGATGGTCCGACCCCGGCGCAGCGGCAAGACCGGTGGCTCCCTCCTCCGCACCGCCAGCGAGGTGCTTTCCGGGTTCCCCTCGATCGTGCTGGGCTACGTGGGCTATGTGGCCCTGGTGGTCGGACTGCACTGGGGGTTCTCCTTCCTTCCCGCCGTGCTGATCCTGTCCATGATGGTCATCCCCTACATCGCCAAGTCCACCGAGACGGCCATCCGCCAGGTCCCCACCACCTACCGCGAGGGGGCCGAGGCCCTGGGCATGTCCATGGGCTACGGCCTGCGCAAAGTGGTCCTCAAGTCAGCGGCGCCCGGTATCGTCACCGGACTGCTGCTGGCCCTGGCCATCGCCGGCGGGGAGACCGCGCCGCTCATCTACACCGCCGGCTTCGCCTCCAACGTCCCCACCTCGCTGATCCATGCCCAGTTCCCGTACCTCACCTACCCGGTGTTCACCTTCTTCCAGCTGCCCAACAAGCAGGCCAACTACCTCGCCTACGACGCCGCCCTCATTCTCCTGGTGATCGTCCTCCTGCTGCTGGTTGCCTCCCGGGTGATCGTGGCCCGGACCCAACGGCACGCCGAGGGACGTCGCTAAGGCGAATTACCAGTTCAGCAGCACCCTGGGTGGGCTGGCCCCACCGCCAAGGAATACCCCACCGGTCAAGTTGTTGACTAAGCAACGATTCATGCCGGGAACCAATTGGAGGAGCCATGGCAGAGCTGAGCCAGAATTTGCCGCTGTTACCACTGACCTCGGGAGTAGTGCTCCCGGGAATGATGTTCACCATGGCCCTCGAGTCCGATGAGGCCAAGGCGGCGGTTGACGCCGCCGGTTCGGCCGACGGGCATTTCATCATCGTCCCCCACATCGACGGCCGGTATTCGGACGTGGGCGTGGTGGCCGAAGTAGTCGAAACAGGCGAGCTGCCCGGCGGCATGCACGCCGTGGTCGTCCGCGGCCTCGAGCGCGCCGCCATCGGTCCGGCCGTGCCCGGCACGGGCCAGGCCCTCTGGGTCCAGGCCGACACCATCGTCGAGCCGTCGGCCTCTCCCGCTGCCACCGAGCTGGCCCGGGAGTACCGCGCCGTGCTCGAGAACATCCTGCACTCCAGAGGAGCAGGCCGGATC
Organism: Acidimicrobiales bacterium; assembly: GCA_035552655.1. GTDB lineage: Bacteria > Actinomycetota > Acidimicrobiia > Acidimicrobiales > RAAP-2 > DASXMT01. The sequence goes on along the minus strand of DASZLD010000204.1, from coordinate 12,855 downwards.
GCCGAGCGGCTGGCCGACATCACCGAACCAGGACGGATCGCTGACGTCGCCGGTTACTCGCCCGATCTGAACCTGGCCCAGAAGGTCGAGGTCCTCGAGACCGTCGACGTGGAGGCCCGGCTGCGGCTGGTCCTGGGGTGGGCCCGGGACACCTTGGCCGACCTGACCCTGCGCGAGCGCATCAAGACGGACGTGGAAGAGGGCATGGAGAAGACCCAGCGGGAGTTCCTGCTGCGGCGCCAGCTCGAGTCCATCCGCAAGGAACTGGGCGAGATCAACCCGTCCGACGAGGACGCGCCCGACGACTACCGAAAGGCCATCGAGGGGCGCGAGCTACCCGAGGCCGTCCGCAAGGCCGTCGAGCGGGAGATCGCCAAGCTGGAGCGGACCAACGAGCAGAGCCCCGAGCAGGGGTGGATCCGCACGTGGTTGGACACGGTGCTGGAGATCCCGTGGGGCGAGCTGTCCGAGGACCGCCTGGACGTGAAGGCGGCATCGGAGATCCTCGACGAGGACCATGACGGCCTGGATGACGTGAAAGAGCGCATCCTGGAGCACCTGTCCGTGCGCAAGCTGCAAGCGGAACGGGGCCTGGCCCCCGTCGGCGGTCGTGGCAACGGTGCCATCCTGGCCCTGGTGGGGCCCCCCGGCGTGGGCAAGACCTCGCTGGGCGAGTCGGTGGCGCGCGCCCTCAATCGCTCCTTCGTCCGGGTGGCACTGGGAGGCGTCCGGGACGAGGCCGAGATCCGTGGGCACCGCCGTACCTATGTGGGCGCTCAGCCCGGTCGCCTGGTGCGGGCCCTGCGTGAAGCGGGGACCATGAACCCGGTCATCGTGCTGGACGAGGTCGACAAGTTGGGCGCCGATTACCGGGGCGACCCGTCCTCGGCCCTGCTCGAGGTGCTCGACCCGGCCCAGAACCACACCTTCCGGGACCATTATCTGGAAGTGGAGCTGGACCTGTCCAGGGTGCTGTTCATCGCCACGGCCAACATGATCGACACCATCCCTGCTCCCTTGCTGGACAGGATGGAGGTCATCCGGCTGGACGGCTACACCGAAGAGGAGAAGGTGGCCATCGCCCGGCATCATCTGGTCGGGCGCCAACTGGAGCGCGCCGCGCTGCGGGAGGACGAGGTCACCATCACCGACGGGGCCCTGCGCGCCGTGGTGGGCGACTATACCCGGGAGGCCGGGGTCCGCTCGCTCGAGCGCGAGCTGGGTCGGCTGTTGCGCAAGGTGGCCACCAAGCTGGCATCGGAGAAGGCCACCGAACCGGTCATCGTCGACACCGACGACGTCCGGGAGTGGCTAGGCCGTCCGCGGTACTTCTTCGAGACGGCCGATCGGACTGCGGTCCCCGGTGTGGCCACTGGTTTGGCCGTCACCGGAGCCGGTGGCGATGTCCTCTATGTCGAGGCGTCGGTGATGGACGGCCCCGAGGGGCTGACCCTGACCGGTCAGCTGGGAGACGTGATGAAGGAGTCGGCGGAGATCGCCCTCTCCTACGTTCGCTCCCACGCCGAGGCCCTGGGCATCGACCCGACCAGCTTCGCCGGCAAGCGGTTCCACCTGCACGTGCCGGCCGGAGCCATCCCCAAGGATGGACCCTCCGCCGGCGTCACCATGACGACCGCACTGGTCAGCCTGTTGCGTGATCGGCCGGTCCGATCGGTCGTGGGCATGACCGGAGAGGTCACCCTGCAGGGACGGGTGCTTCCCATCGGTGGTGTCCGTCAGAAGGTCCTGGCCGCCCACCGGGCCGGGTTGACCACGGTGGTACTGCCCGCTCGCAACGGTCCGGACCTGGAGGACGTCTCCGAGTCCGTCCGCGACGAGATGACGTTCCATCTGGCCAGCGACATCAACGAGGTGTTGGACGTCGCCCTGGCCGACGACACCGGGCAGGCCGGACAGTCCGAGCCGGCCGCGAACAATGGGGCGCAGCCGGTAGCTGCGTAAGCAGCTTGCCCGTCAGGAGCTGGCCAGGAACTCGGTGAGGATCCTGGCCAGCTCCACCGGGCGGTCTCCTTGAATACTGTGGCCGGCGTTGTCGACCACGATGACTTCGGCGTCCGGTCGACGTCGGAGGAGCTCGGCCACGTCGTCATCGTCGACCACCGGGCTCAGGCCCCCCCGCACCAGCAGGAGGGGCATGGCCGTCTTGGACACGTCGTCCCACAGCGACCCGAAGTCGAGCCCATCGACATGCATGCCCTTCGAACCCGATGGGCGCCCCAGCTGATGGCGCCAGGTCCAGGTCCCGTCGTCGCGCTGCACCGCGTTGTGCAGCACTCCCCGTCGCAGAGACGACTCCGATCGGGTCGGGTTGAAGGCAATGGTGCGCTCCAGGATCTCGTCGAAGGAGGCGAAGGTCTCCGGTCCGGCCAGGAAGGCGGCGATATCCGAGCTCTTCTTCTCGTTCACCCCCGGGGTCACGTCCACCAGCACCAGCTTGGGCACCAGCTCGGGATGGCGGGCGGCGGCGGCAATGGCGGTCATCCCGCCCAGTGACATGCCCACCAGGGCCCGGGACTCGGGCGCCAGCTCGGTCATGACCTGGGTGACGTCGGCGGCCATGGCCGCCGGATCCAGGGCCCTGCTGTCACCGGGCCAGTCCGAGTGCCCGTGACCGGGGAGGTCGATGGCCACCAGCGGGCGATCCAGGGCCAGGGCCACCGTGTCCCACGTGTGGGCGTTCTGGCCGCCCCCGTGCACCAGGACCAGATCGGCCGGGGTCTCTCCCCACACCAGGGCGCTCACCGTCCGTCCCGGATCCACTTCGACTGACCGGCGGACCACCGTGGGGGGACCGGACCATTCCAGGCCGGCCTCGGCCGCGTTCTCGCTGAACAGCCCGAACTCGTCGTACCCGTCGTCGCTCATGCCCCCATCCTGTCTCGCCTATCGGGCCGGCGTCGCCTCGTCGCCCTGTCGGAGGGCATCGACCAGCTCGCCCACCGTCTCGGGGTCGATGGCGTAGGGGGTGTAGAACCCGATCCGCTCCACCTCGCCCCCGAAGCGGCTCCGGATCTGGGCTGCCACCTCGGCCGGCGAACCCACGGCGGCCAACGTCGAGACCATGACGTCGTCGAGCAGGGCGGGCATCTCGGCCCATCGTCCCGCCTTGGACATGGCGTTGAGCTCGGGCTGCAGATCCTCCCACCCCTCGACCTCGAGGACGGGACGATAGGCCGGGGTCGAGGCGTAGAAGGCCAGGAGCCAGCGGGCGCCGGCCATGGCCGCGGCCAGCTCCTGCTCGTCGCGACCGCAGCCCACGATGACCTCGGCGGTCACGCTGAGCTCGCTCCGGTCCCGTCCGCCGCGTCGGAGGCCCTCTTCCACGGCCGGCAGCGTCCGCTGGTGGAAGTGGCGCTCGGAGTTGAACGGCATGACCAGCAGCCCGTCGGCGATCTCGGCCGTCAGTCGCACCATCTGGGGCCCCAGGCCCCCGAGGAAGATCGGCGGTGGGCCGAACGGGTTGGGTCCCGGGTTGAACGTCGGGGGCATGAGCGTGTGGGTGTAGAACTCGCCCTGGACATCGAGTCGTTCTCCCGTCTCCCACGTGGCAAAGATGGCCCGGAGGGCGCCGACCAGCTCGCGCAGCCGGGCGATGGGCCGCTCGAACCGGCTGCCGTACCGCCGCTCGATCTGGGCCCGGATCTGGGTGCCCAGTCCCAGGGTGAACCTCCCCTGGGACACGACCTGGAGGTCGTAGGCCTGATGAGCGAGCTGGACGGGGTTGCGGGGGAAGGCGATGGCCACGTTGGTGAGCAGCTCCAACCGGGTGGTGGCCGTGGCCGCCAGGATCAATGGGGTGAACACGTCGTGGGGACCTTCGAAGGTGAAGGCGCCGTCGACGCCCAGGTCCTCGAGGAGGCGGGCCTGATCGGCCACGCCGTCCAGTCCGGACAGCATCGTCTCGATCTTCATCCCATCGACTCCCATCCCCACGCTCGGAGTGTAGAGAACGACGCCAGGGTCTTCGCTCCCGCTGCAATACTCGAGGATGCCCCGGATGTCCCTGGCCACTTTCAACGTGCACTCGGGCGTGGACACGCGGGGCCACGCCTACGACGTGGTCAAGGCCTGCGCCACGCTCGACGCCGATGTCCTGGTGCTGCAGGAGTCCTGGCAGGCCGACGGCGACGCCGAGAGCACTGCGGCCCGGGTGGCCGACCGCCTGGGCTACCGACTGACCGAGCAGCCCACGGCCCGGACCAAGCTCCACGCCCCCATCGAGGAGCTGGCCCCCCGGGTGGGGTCGAAGCTGGGCCGGGTCTACGGGCCCCTGCTGTTCGAGGGGGAGGACACCCGAGGAGCACGCCGGGCCCACGAGGGCCGGCCCTTCCGAACGGGCCAGTGGGGGGTGGCCCTGCTGTCCCGGGTACCGGTCCTCGACACCACCATCCTGCCCCTGGGCAAGCTGCGCGGCGACTATGCCCAGCGCGTGGCCATCCGCTGCGACGTGGAGATCGACGGTCGGCCGCTGGCCGCCATCGGGACCCACATGTCCCATCTCAGCCAGGGCTCACCCCTCCACTACCTCCGGCTGCGCCGGCTGCTGCCCCCCTCGAGCCAGCCGGCGGTGCTGGCCGGAGACATGAACCTGTGGGGACCGCCGGTGTCGGCCGCCTTCCCCGGGTGGCGGCGGGCCGTGCGGGGCCGGACGTGGCCGGCCTACCAACCCCACAGCCAGCTCGACCATGTGCTGGTGACGCCGTCGGTCACCGCCGTCGAGGGATCGGTGGCGCCGGACCTGGGATCGGACCATCGAGCCGTCCGGGTGATTCTGTCCTTCGCCTGAGCGCCTGCTCATCTACCGTGGGGCCATGCCCGTAGAGCTTGACGGTTTCACCCGCACCAGCTTCACCGCCGAGGGTCGCACCAAGGACGTGTACCGGACCGGTTCGGGGCCGGCCATCGTGGTCATCAGCGAGATGCCGGGGATCACCCCCGAAGTGGCCGAGTTCGCCCGGAAGGTATCGGCCATCGGGTGCACGGCGGTCATGCCCCACCTCTTCGGCACGCCGGGAAGACCGGTCTCGGCCGGGTACACCATGGGCTCGTTGGCCCGGGCGTGCATCGCCCGCGAGTTCACGGTTCTGGCTCTGGGCCAGACCAGCCCGGTCATCAGCTGGTTGCGGGCCCTGGCCGCCCACGAGCACCAGCAGTGCGGTGGACCCGGCGTGGGGGCAGTGGGCATGTGCTTCACCGGCGGCTTCGCCCTGGGCATGATGGTCGACGACACGGTGGTGGCCCCGGTGCTCAGCCAGCCGTCACTGCCCTTCCCGGTCTCGGCCGCCCGCAAGCGCGACCTGGGCATCTCCGGGACCGATCTGAAGCGGGTCCAGGAGCGGACGGCGGCGGGCACCTGCGTCCTCGGGCTGCGCTTCAGCGGGGACACGTTCAGCCCGCCCGAACGGTTCGAGCGCCTGCGGGAGGCGTTGGGCGAAGGGTTCATCGCCATCGAGCTCGACTCATCGCCGGGCAACCCCCACGGGCACAAAGCCAGGGCCCACTCGGTGCTGACCGGCGACCTGGACGACCGGCCGGGCACGCCCACCCGGGAAGCGCTCGACACGGTGCTGACCTTCTTCGCCGACCGACTGTTGCCGTGACGGCGGCAACCGCCGGGGCCCGTTGGGAGGAACGGGGGCGGCGACGGCAGCTGGCCGGCCACGAGATCTTCGCCCTGGAGGTTCCGGCCCGGGCCGAGGAGTCGCTCGAACCCCTGTTGGTCCTGCACGGGTTCCCCAGCTCGTCGTTCGACTTCCACCTGGTCCTCGACTCGCTGGCCGCGCACCGCCGGGTCCTGCTCCTCGACATGGTGGGCTATGGCCTGTCGGCCAAGCCCGACCAGGCCTACACCATGGACCTCCAGGCCGATGTGGTCATGGCCTACACCCAGGAGCTGGGCATCGACCGGCTGGCCCTGCTCACCCACGACATGGGCGACACGGTCGGAGGCGAGCTCCTGGCCCGACAGCTCGAGGGTCGCTGGCCGGTCGAGGTCACCCGTCGGCTGGTGACCAACGGCAGCATCTACATCCAGATGGCCCACCTGAGCGTCGGACAGGAGGTCCTGTTGAGCCTGCCCGACGAGCGGCTGCCCGAGGGCGCCGCGTTGGACCGGCGCTCCCTCGAGGCGTCGCTGGCCGCCACCTTCAGCCCCGAGTCGTCGGTGCCCGACGAGGAGCTGGCGGCAATGTCGGCGATGATCGCCCAGCACGACGGTCACCTTTTGCTGCCCCGCCTCATCCGCTACATCGAGGAGCGGCGGGCCCACGAGTCCCGTTTCACCGGGGCCATCGAGTCGCACCCGTCCGCCCTGTCCATCCTGTGGGGCGCCGACGATCCCATCGCCCTGGTGGCCATGGCCACGCGGCTGCACGAGGCCCGTCCCGATGCCACCCTGGAGATCCTCGATGGCGTCGGGCACTACCCGATGGTGGAGGCCCCGGCCCGGTTCGCCCAGTCGGTGGCCGGCGCCCTGGGCTGATCACCAGGACCGAGGCGCTCAGAAGGGCTTGTCGCCCCGGATGGTCACCCGTTGGGCGTCACCGTAATCGTCGATGTCAAGTCACTAGGTGTTAGCGGGGTGTGGACCAGACCGGTGGCTCAGGCCCGGCAGATGATCTCTCCGTGCAGCACCGCGTACCAACCCTCGGGCTCCTCCATCCACCGCCGCCAGGCCTGGGCAAACGACGCCAGGTCGGCCGGAGTGGCCAGGCCGTAGTCGACCAGTTGCGTGGCCAGGGACGACTCGGTCACCCGGTCGGCCCACAGGCTTCCCCACCACGTACGGTCGGCGGGGGTGGCGTAGCACCAGGTCGATGCGGTCGGCGTGATGTCGTCGAAACCGGCCCGGATGGCCCAGCTCAACAGGCGCCGTCCGGCGTCCGGCTCGGCCCCGTTGATCCGGGCCGTCTGCCGGTAGAGGTCCAAGGCCCGGGTGAGCACGGGATCCTCGGGGAACCAGGTCATGGCCGCATAGTCGGCATCTCGGGCGGCCACGATGCCGCCGGGCCGACAGACCCGACGCATCTCGCAGAGGGCGGCGACCGGATCGGTCAGATGCTGGAGCACCTGGTGGGCATGGACGATGTCGAAGGACCCATCCTCGAAGGGCAGCCGGGCGATGTCGCCGGTCTGGAAGGTGACGTTGGTACAGGAGGCCTCCACCGCGGTGCGGGCCGCCCCCTCGAGGACCGACTCGGAGGCATCGAGGCCGACGACCTGGCCGGGAGCGACCCGCTTGGCCAGGTCGATGGTGATCGTCCCGGGGCCACAGCCCACATCGAGCAGGTCCATGCCCGCCACGACATGGGAGAGGAGATAGGCGGCCGAGTTCTCCGCCGTCCGCCAGGTGTGCGAACGCAGGACGCTCTCGTGATGACCGTGGGTGTAGACGTTCTTCTCACTCATCCCTTCAGCATGGCTCGCACCGGCGCGCCCGTTCGTCGATCCGAGGGCCATTCGGAAATGGCATACACTGCCGTATGACAGTTCATGCCGCATGACAGAAACTGTCAAAATCGAGAGTGATCCGATCGACAACCCTTCTGACCAGGAAAGAACCGCCGTGGACACCGTGCTTCTCGCCACCGAGACGCCTCCTGGGCTCGCCGCCCGCAAGAAAGAACGCACCCGCCAGCAACTGGCCGAAGCGGCGGCCCAGCTCTTCTACCGGAACGGGTACGACGCCACCACCGTCGATGACATCGTGACCGCGGTGGATGTCTCGTCCCGAACGTTCTTCCGCTACTTCCCGACCAAAGAGGACCTGGTCGTGGCCCTGGGCCAGACCAGCATGGGCTCGTTCCTCGATGCCCTGGCCCAACGGCCGGCCGATGAGGCCCTGCTCACCTCGGTGCAACGGGCCATCGAGAATTCGTTCGCGCTGTCCTGGAAGGACACCACCCGCGTCTGCTCTTTTCTCACCTTGCTCCACGACACCCCCGTCCTCCGGGCCCGGTGGCTGGAGGAGAGCAATCACAACCGCGGCCTGCTGGCCGGGGTCATCGCCACCCGCACCGACGGCGACCCCTCGGGCACCCGCAGTCTGCTGATCGCCGGGGCCATCATCCTGGCCATCGACACCGCCCTGCAGGTCTGGTTCGACCAGGACGACGAGGACGAAATCGCCCCCTTCGTCTACCGCGCTCTGGGCGAACTGACCACACCCCTACTCACCCCCTAGTTCGGCGCGCCGCACCGCTCATCGGGGAAGCGGCGCGGCGCTCGGAACGCACTCGGATAGCTCTGGAGATTTGTGACCCCGCCGCAAGTGCAACTGATCCCACGGTCGGCGGAAGCCGGCCTCGACGGCCACGACCGCCGGCGATGGTTGGCGCTCGGCGTCATGTCGTTCACCGTCCTGCTGATCAGCCTCGACCAGACCGTCCTGAACGTCGCCCTTCCCACCCTGGTGAAAGACCTCCACCCCTCGACCAGCGGGCTCCAGTGGATCGCCGATGCCTACACCCTCACCAACGCCGTGCTCCTGCTCTTCGGGGGAGCGCTGGGGGACCGCTACGGGCGGCGGCGCATCTTCCTGATCGGCGTGGTCATCTTCGGAGGGGGCTCGCTGGCCTGTGCCATGGTCCACTCCACCGGACCCCTTATTTTCGCCCGAGCGGTCATGGGTCTGGGTGCGGCGTTCCTCATGCCCGCCACCTTGTCCATCATCGCTTCCATGTTCACTGGTCAGGAGCGGGCCCGGGCCATCGGGATCTGGGCCGGGGTGGGCGGCATCGGGACGGCGGCAGGCCCGTTGCTCGGTGGCTGGCTCCTCCAGCACTACTGGTGGGGCTCGGTGTTCCTGATCAACGTCCCCGTGGCCATCCTGGCCTTCATCGGTGGGATCTTCTTCACCGTCGAGTCCCGGGCCGAGAACAGGCCCTCACTGGACCCGGTGGGCGTCATCTTGTCCTCGGCCGGACTGACCGCCCTCACCTACGGGCTGATCGTGGCCCCGACCAAGCACTGGGGATCGACCACGGTCATCGGCTCCTTCGCCATCGCCTTCGTCTTGTTGGTGGCCTTCGTGGTGTGGGACGGCCGGAAGGAGAGCCCGCTGCTCGACCTCCGCCTCTTTGCCGATCGCACCTTCTCCTCGGCGCTGGGTGCGGTGACCGCGGTGTTCTTCGCCTTGTTCGGCGTGAGCTACCTCCTCAGCCAGTACATCCAGTTCGTCCAAGGGGTCAGCGCCTTCGGAGTGGGGCTCCGCTTCCTGCCCCTGGCCGCCGGAACCCTGCTCACCTCCAACACCGCCGCCCGCCTCACCCACAGGTTCGGTCTCCGACGGGTCCTGATCGTGGGCATGGTCCTGGTCACCGCCGGCCTGGCCTGCTTTGCCTCGCTGACCACCCAGTCGGGATTCACCATCGTGGGCATCGCCTTCGGCTGCATCGGTCTGGGGATGGGCCTGGTCATCGCCCCGGCCTCCAACGCCATCATCGGAACCCTGTCCCCTGACAAGGTCGGGGCCGGCTCCGGACTGCGCAGCACGGTGCAGCTGCTGGGTGGCTCGTTCGGCGTGGCCATCATCGGCAGCCTGGCCGCCAGCCGGTACCGGGACCAGATCCAACATGCCTTCTCCGGTCCCTTGGCCGGGGTTCCCCAGGCGGCCCGCCCCGCCATCGACAGTCAGATCGGTGAGGCCATCGGGGCGGCGGCGAAACTACCCCCGGGCCTGGCCCAGGCCACCACCACCGCGGCCAATCAGGCCTACGTCAGCGGCGTACGCCTGTCCGCTCTGGTGGGAGTGGTGGTCATGGTGCTGGCCACGGTGGCCGCCAGCATCTACGTCCCCAAGCACGTCCAGCCCCTACCCGAGGACGACGTCCACGGCGCTGCGTCCCACTTCTGATCGCGCCGCCGGAGGGCGTCGGCGGTCGGCGGCCGGTCAGGTGTCGCCACCAGCCGATCGCGGCCCGCGGGTCCGCACTTCTTCGACCTGTTCGAAGGCGGTGCGGATGTCGTTGATCCACTCCTCCTCGTTGCGCCCGACCAACCGCACGCACCAGGCCAGCGCCTCGCTCCGGCTCCGGGCCACGCCGGCGTCGATGAGGGTGTCGAGGATCTGACGTTCGGCGATCCGGAGCCGGGTCATCACCGGTGCGCTGACCGTCGTGAAGTGGACGGTCGTGTCGCCGCTGGAGGCCCCCCAGGACACGAATCGTCCGAGGGTGGACTGCGCCTCGTCGGCAATCCGCATCCGCTGCTCGCGGGTGTCCTCGCGGAACCCGCTGACCCGAGCGGACTCGGCCACGGCTTGATCGTCAGCGCTCACGTCCTTGTCGAGGGTGACGGCATCGAGGGACACCACCACGAGGATCTCGTCATCGTCCACGGTGATGACCGGAGCGCTCTCCAGCCAGTCCTGGGGCAGTCGCCCGGTGAACCAGGCCACTACCCGCCCCCGATCGGCGGCGGTGGTGCGCTCGGCGCCGCCCGAAGGCCGGCCCCTTCCCCGACCTCGGCCCTGACCCGGCCGGCCACGGCCCCTTCGACCTGCATCTTCTGCTTGTTCATATTTCATAGTTACTAGATTACATCATTACGGCGAACCCCGTTCACGCCCCATGCTCCGAACTGACCAGCCACGGGCCAGCAGCACCCTCTCTCCTCGACGGACCATGTCAAAATCGTGTGGTGACCAGCCCCGATGCCGATGATCCCACCCTGCTCGACGCCCTGATCATTGGTGCCGGACCAAGCGGGCTGTTCACGGCCATCGAGCTGGCCCGACGGGGCGTCGTTCCCCGCATCGTCGACGCCGACTCCCTTCCCCACCGTCAGTCCCGGGCCACCACCATCATGCCGTCGACCCTCATGCTGTTGGCCCGAGCCGGCCTGGCTGACCAGTTCATTGAGTCGGGCATGCGGATCAACTGCTTCGGCCTCCGCGACGCCGCCCTCAATCAGATGTCGGCCATCCGGTTCGAGGATCTGGACACGCCCATGCCGTTCGCCATCACCCTGCCCCAGTGGAGGACCGAAGAGCTCCTGGCCGCCCGGTTGGCCGAGCTGGGGGTGGACGTCGAGCGCGGCACCACCGCCACCGACCTCGATCTTCGAGTGGACGGGACAGGTGTGGCCCTCGAGAGCTCGAAGGGGCGCGAACTGGTCGACACCCGGGCGCTGATCGGGGCGGGCGGCGCCCATTCGGTAGTCCGATCGGCCATGCGTCAGGTGCTCCAGGGCGGTTCGTACGACCGGCGGTTCGCGGTGGCTGACATCGTGCTCCCCTCGAACCTCCCCCGCGACGAGGTAACCCGAATCACCTCAGCTGGTGGCGTGGCCCTGCTGGGCCCGCTCCCCGGTGATCGCACTCTGGCCATTTTCGATCTTCCCGACGGGGACCCGTTGGTCGACGAGGGCGAGCCCAGTCTCTCCGACGTGCAGCGCCTGCTGGCCAGCAGGCTTACCGTGTCGCTGGTGCCGTCCGACCTGCGCTGGTCGTCGTGTTTCACTCTGCATCACCGGATCGCCAAGAGCTTTGGCGACATCCGGCGCTACCTGGTGGGGGATGCCGCGCACATCGAGAGCCTGTTCTCGGGGATGGGCATGAACGCCGGCCTGCACGATGCAGCCAACCTCGGTTGGAAGCTGGCCTCGTGCCTCCGTCTCGAGGCTCATGCCGGGCTGCTCCATACCTACGTGCTGGAACGCCGGCCGGCAGACGAGCGCTCCCTGTCCATCTCCGACGCCGGGTACCGCAGCGTGATGGGTGACGATGTCGCCCCACCTGCCGCAATGGCCCCGGATGCACCCGGACTGGGCAGCGATGATCGGCAATCTGATCCCCGACGAACAGTGCTCATGCTGGACGAACACTACGAGGGGAGCCCCCTGGTCGGTTCCAGGGTCCGTCCCGGCACCGAGCTTCCAGTGGCGCTGACGCCGGGGACGCTGTTCCCCGAGGATCACCCGGGACCCTCGCTGCGTCACGGCCTGTACCTGGGGAAAGAGGTCGTACCACCCATCGACTTTCTGGGGCGCTGGGCTGATCTGGTCGAGGTGGTCGAGGCGCCTCCCCTCGTCCCTCCGGCGGGTGCCGTGCTCGTCCGTCCCGACGGGTTCATCGCCTTCGTGGCCCTGCCCGCCGACGAGGCCGCCTTCGCACAACTCGACGGCATGCTCGGCTCGTGGTTCACCCTGCCGACCTGGTTCCGCACAGCCGAGGCGATTCGCTGACCCTCAGTCACAGGTAAACCCGGGGGCGGACTGGCGTCAGGCTCGCCAACGGCGCACGGCCCAGATGGTCACACCGAGAAGGGCGATAGCGGCAGCATGTAGATGCCTGCGTCTCGAGCGATCAGCCCTCGGCCAACCGAGCCAACGCCCCGTCACTGAGCCGGAAGGTGGACCACTCGTCCAGCGACTCGGCGCCGAGTGACCGGTAGAAGCCGATGGACGGCTCGTTCCAATCGAGAACCGCCCACTCCAGCCGGGCGAAGCCGCGTTGGGTGCACTCTCGAGCCAGCTCGACCAACAAGGCGCGTCCGAGGCCGCTCCCCCGGTGGGACGACTGGACATACAAGTCTTCGAGAAAGACGCCGTGGACGCCCCGCCAGGTGGAGAAGTTCAAGAACCACAATGAGCAGCCAACGACAGAGCCCGCCACAACGGCAACGTGACCGAACAGAGACGGTGCCGCGCTGAATAGCGCCTGATCGAGCTGGGACTCGGTCAGGGTGCAGTCGGCCGCGGCCCGCTCGTAGTCCGCCAGCTCGTGGACCAGTCCGACAACTGCGGGTACGTCGGAGGGCCTCACACGCCGGATTCGGGGGTCGGGTTCAGGCATGCCCGAATTGTGGACCACTCAGACAGCTCGAAATTCGCGCC